>CAMYKI010000044.1 GCA_947258985.1 uncultured Acidimicrobiaceae bacterium | reverse complement strand
GGATTTCTTTGTGGATGATGCTGGTTCGGTGTTTGAGGCTGATATCAATGCGATTGCGGCGGCGGGGATCACGCTTGGGTGCAATCCGCCGACCAATGACCGGTACTGCCCGGCCGCAAACGTCACCAGAGGCCAGATGGCGTCGTTCATCGTTCGCGCCGTCGATCCATAGCGGGTCCGTCGCCGCACCCGAGGATTGTCTATAGGCACCCGGTCCCCCCGGCGCGACAATGAGCACAGGCCACCAAGGAGCCGTGTGATGCGTCGGGTCTTGAAAGGTGGCTTGTGGGGCGGCGCGCCGGGAGCGCTGCTCATAGCCGCCGTAGGCATACTGCATTCGCTAGATGTGATCACTTCCGATCAATCCCAGATCGGGTTCCTGGGAGTACCGCTGCTCTTCTTCGGGCTGCTGATCGGGATGTTCGCCGGTGCCTCAGGTGCCGGCAGCGCACCCGCGGTGTTGGCTTGGATGGGAATTGGCCTGATCGTCGGCATTGCCGTCGGTACAGTTCTGGCGGGGGTCTTCGTCGGCAGTTGGTTGGTCTTGGTGCCGCTCTTCATTCTGGGAGGCGGTGTGTTCGGAGCTTGGCGTCACGAGCACCACTCTCCACCCCCGTCGGCCATCCCGCACTGACCGGTCCTCGAAGCCGGCAACCCGATCGATCGCATCGGCCAAACCTTCCACGGAAGTGGTCGACGGGTCTCCCTTCCAATAGACCAAGAGCCTCAACCGATAGGTCGGCATCGGGACGGCCAAGACCCCATCAGTCGTCAGCAGGCTGGGCTCGATTGAGGTCAAACTGCCCTTCGCCGAGAAGCCGGGTGAGCGCCTCGGTGCGTTCGGTCATGCCGAGGTCCTTGGTGGTCGGCCACTGGTCGATTTCTGAGCGGGCGAATTCGATCCACCGGAGGATGCTCTGGAGGGTCTCGATCTGGAACGTTGCGAAGAGCACGGAGAGGTGGGTGCGGTCGGGGAAGGGGTGTCCGCTGTCGAAGTACGACGCCATGAGTTCAACTACCGAATCGTGTTGCTCGCCGATGTCGGCTTCTAGTTCGTCGAGGACTCGTTGGAGGTCCTCGATTGATCCGTGGTCGGCGAAGAGAAGCCGGAGCAAGGCTTCGACCTCGATGCGCGGTGCATGCGTTCTGGTTCTTGTCCAGGCCGCGAGAGCCTCACGGCCGGCCTCCGTGATCTCGTAGACGTTGCTGGTGCGGTTGCCGGTCTGTTCTTTGTGGGTGGTGGCGTAGCCGCGAGCGACCAGCTTCTTTGGTTCGGAATAGAGCAGGCGCTCGGACTTGGGCCAGGCGTACCGAAGGCTGCGCTGGGCCTGGTTGGTGAGTTCGTAGCCGGTCCATGCCCTCAAGTCGAGGAGTGCAAGGACTGCGTACGATGAGGTAGTCATCTTTGGTGGCATCCCTTGACTTTACTGCATTGTTCAGTATAGTGCTACTGCAAGTTGCAGTAATAGCGGAATCGGAGAGGGTCTCGTGGAGATAGCCGAACACATCACCGTTGTGGCACGGGAAGGAAAGCTGCTCGCCGCAGCGGCAGACCACGGAGGACTTGACATCCCGATAGAACCTTGCCCCGGGTGGGACATGCGCGAGTTGGTCCGCCACCAGGGAATGATTCACTTGTGGGCCGCGGGTCACGTCGCCCAGCTCCAGGACGAATCCTGGGGCAGCGATCTCACCGCCTTCACCAAATTTTGGCCGAACCTGGGTGTCTTCTGGCCGGACGACGAGAAGCTGGTTGGCTGGTACCTCGAGACCAACGTCAATCTCGTTCACACACTCGAATCTGCGCCGCTCGATGTGGAATCCTGGACATTCCTCCCCGCACCATCGCCGCTTGCGATGTGGGCACGGCGGCAAGCCCATGAGACGGCAGTGCACCGGTTCGACGCGGAGAGTGCTGCCGGTATCGATACAGAGTTTGACCCGGTCTTCGCGGCCGACGGGATCGACGAGCTGGTGGCTGCTTTTGCGCCCCGCAAGCCGGAGTTCCCGGTTGATAGCGACCAGGTGATGCAGGTCCACGCCACCGACACGGATGACCACTGGCGGGTGACGATGGGACCCGACGGCATCACCACCACCCGTGACGACGGGCCCGCCGACGTCAACCTCTCCGGATCTGCAGAAGACCTCTACCTTGTGTTGTGGAACCGGAGGCAAGACTCGGCTATCGCCGTCACCGGAGACCACGAACTCCTCGAAAGATGGCACGGCAATCTCCGCGTCCGCTGGTCATAGGTGAGACGAGGCGGAACGTGTGCAGGCTCGCTCGCTGAGTTGACAGCAGGCGGGGATCTGGCATAGCCAAGGCGATGACGATGGGTGGCCGACTTGACAACGCTCGGGCCCTTTGCCTGGACGCCATTGGCGACGGGAGATTCCTCGACAACGGTCTGATCCTGGAGTACTGGGATGTTACGGAGGAGATCCCGCCGGTCAACTCCGGGAAATCCTCAGCCGAAGAAGAATTGTGGCCTACGTGCCGTCTGAGCTTCCTATGTTGGCGCCGGCTCGCTGTCCGACTGCTTGTTGCCGCCGGAGATGAGCAGGGTGAGGCCGCCGATTGCCACCTGCGGGAAGTAGGTGGCGGCACGCCAGATCATCGTGGCTGCAAGGGCACTGTTGTTGTCGAGACCGAACCCTTGCAGGATGCTGGTGATGAGCGCATCTGTAGTGCCGAGGCCGCCGGGGGGTACCGGGATGAATGTGGCGAGCCGACCGAATGCAAACGCCGCGAGTGCTTCGACAGGTCCGATCGGTTCGGCCCAGCCGCCCTGAAGCGCCACGACGGCGAGGTAGAGGATTGAGAACTGGGCGAGTTGCTGGCCGACGTTGGCCAGGGTTATCAGCACCCAACGCTCCTGCACGACATCCACGATCGACGATCGGAAGTTGACGATGCCGGCGGTGGCATCGACATCGATGTCCTTCTTGATGAGCCCGGCGAGCCATTGGATGGCGCGGTCGGCCCAGCCGCCAATCTTGCGGGCGAGGTCCTCGTCGCGCAGGACGAGGGCGAACACAACGATGGCGCCGATCACCACAGCCGAGGCCACAACGGTGATCCCGGTGGCTTGGGCGTTGGCTTGACCGGTCAATGCGAGAAGGATCAACGCAGACACCGGCAGCAGGAGGGTCACGAAGGTGTTCCAGGCGCTGGTGATCCCGATGGTCGCACTGGTCGGGGCGGCGCTGAAGCCGTACCGCTGGAGGTAACCGAACTGGACGGCGAGGCCGAAGGCCCCTCCCGCGGGAACAATGTTGCTGATCATGAACGAGACCTGACGCACCTGGAAGGCCTGCCAGAAACGAAGTCCGGGAAGTGCGGCCTGGAACGGGAGGGCATAGATGAGCACCATGGCGATCGTGGCGCCGACGATCAGCCCCAGTTCCCAAGCCTCCATATTCTTGATGGCGTCCCACGCAGCGCCGTAGTCCCCGAGCTGCGGCAGGACGACGGCGACCACAACCACGAGGATGACGAGCGTGATCAATCCGGCAATGATCTGCGGCTTGCCGAACTTCGGTTTCTCTTCGGCTCCGGGGGTCTCCGGTGCCGTTGACTTGTCGCTCATCCTTGGGGGGTCCGTGGATCGGGGGCGGTTGTCGGAATCTAGCAGCCGGAGCGACTCCCGCTACGAGCCGATGGTGGCAGCTGCGGGACTGGTGTGAGCCGTTGGCCACACCTGTGAGATATGGTTGGTTTGCGTCGGCTGCCACAGCCGTGCAAGCAACGGCAAGGAACGCGTGTAGAAGTGCAGCCAGAGACCAAGTACGCGAAGTCGCCGAACGGCGCTATCGGATACCAGGTATTCGGACAGGGTCCGGTCGACCTTGTATTCGTGTCCCAGTGGGGCACGAACATCGACAACTACTGGGATGAACCGTCGGCTTCCCGATATCTGGACCGGCTGGCGTCCTTCTCCCGGGTCATCCTCTTCGACAAACTTGGTACCGGCGTGTCAGATCCAATTCCCCCGAGCAGAACCCCGGGCGTCGACCTGTGGATCGAGGACATCGTTGCCGTGATGGAAGCCGCAGGATCAGAACGTGCGGCCATGGTTGGAGACACGGAGGGCGGGACGATGGCGATTCACTTCGCCGCGATGTACCCCGAGAGAACCCAGTCGTTGGTCCTCATCAACACAGTCGCTCGTCTCTTGCGAAGCACGGATTACCCGATCGGGATTCCCCCCAATGTCGCAACAAGATATGCGGAACTATTCCTCGAGCAACACGGAACCACGGGCGATGTGCTCATCATGACCGCACCGTCGGTTGCTGATGACTCCAGGTTTCGACGATGGTATGTCAGGTTCCAGCGTTCGACGATGCCGCCAGAGCGCCTAAGAGCGGGCTATCGATGGCAGCAGGAGGTGGATGTCACGGGAGTGCTTTCGTCGATCACCGTTCCGACATTGGTGATCCATCGCCGAGACAACCTCTACCACCGAGTCGCCTTCGGCAAGTACGTCGCCGACAGAATCCCTGGGGCAGAGTGGGTGGAACTAGGCGGCGCAGACTCGAGCCCATTTCACGTGGGCGAATACCAGGAAATCCTTGATCATGTCGAGAGGTTCGTCACCGGGGACAACGCCCACATGACCGAGACGCGGCGTTTGTCCACCATCCTGTTCACCGACATCGTCGGTTCGACCGAGCAGGCGTCGGTCCTCGGAGATCAGCGATGGCTCGACCTGCTCGGAGACGCCGATCGCATCTGTTCGACGCAGGTCGAGCGTTTTGGGGGCACCATGATTCGCGCCACGGGCGACGGGATCCTGGCGATCTTCGACAGCCCGGCGGCAGCCGTTACGACGTCGAGAGAGATACTCGAGCAGGTCAGTACTCTCGGGATAGAAATGCGGTCCGGCCTCCACACCGGCGAGATCACACTCGAGGGGGACACCATCGGAGGTATCGGGGTGCATATCGCCTCCCGAGTGATGGATCACGCGCCAGATGGCGGGATCGCGGTCTCGAGCACCGTAAAGGACCTTACGGTTGGCTCTTCGTTCCGCTATGACGCCATGGGATCGTTCCATCTCAAAGGGATTCCAGGAGAGTGGAACCTCTACGCGGTCCGCTGACTGTCCAGTCGCCGGAGCGTCAACTCCGTCTTCGCTAGTCCTCGAGCGCGCGGTTGAGGAACGCCGCCATCTGTGCCCGGGTTACTGCCTGGTCCGGGCAGTACCGGTCATTGAGCGGCGGATTGCATCCGAGGGTGACACCAGCGGTTGCCAGTCTGTCGATGTCCGGCTCGAATATCGATCCGTTGTCGTCGACAAACAGGTTGCCCCGGCCCCTGTCGCTGTAGCCAAGTGCGCGCACCAAGAATGCGGCCATCTGGTCGCGGGTAACCGTCTCCTTGGGACAGAACAGGTCATTGTCTGGTGGGTTGCATCCTCGGGTTACGCCGGCAGCCGCCAGGCGCTCGATGTCGGCTTCGAAGATTGAGCCGTCATCGTCGGTGAACGGGTCAACGAGCCTGGTCTCGAGGTCTAGGGCCCGAGCCAGGAATGCGGCCATTTGGCCCCTGGTTACGGTGGCGTTGGGGCAGAAGCGATCGTTGATCGGTGGGTTGCATCCTCGGGTGATGCCTGTTGTGGCCAGCCAGTCTATGTGGTGCTCGAAGACCGAGTCGTCGTCGTCACGGAAGATCCCCCGCCATACGAGATACCACGGGATCTCAGTTTCGTCTCCATCGGCTTCGGTTTGTATGAAGCTGCCCTGGAGGCCGTCGGGCAGGGGGAGAGGTATCTGGCCGACATTCTGCTGGATCGGAGGTGTCGAGAGGTTGGCCGACCAGAGAGCATCGGCCGTCGGCAAGTATCTAAAGACATCTCCCGAAGCAGGAAACGCAATAACTGTCATCGTCCCGTGAGGATCGGGGATGCTGGTTGTACCGAATACCTCGCCGGTCAGATCATTGACATAGACGGCAAGATCGGGAACCAACAGCTGCTTGGTCGTGGTGCCTCCGGTGACCGTCACATAGTGGCCGGGCTCGAACTGGAACCTGGCTTCGTCGAAGTGGGCGGTGGCCTGACCCCCCGAATCCGCCGTGACAGCCATCGAATACAGATAAGTCGAGGCATCCGCAATGTCGTAGGACCAGTCGGTATCGATGACGACGGTTAGCTCGGTTTCTGCCGGCCAATCGGTCAACCACACCTGATTCCACTCGGTTTGTGCCCTAACTGAAGGTACGCCATCGCCTTCGGCTACCGCCGGCGGAGCGGCGAGTCCAGTCAGCAAGAGCACCAGTGCCGCGCTGCACAACCGTGATCCAGCTCGAATTCGTAACACGATCATCTCCCGATTTACTTGATCACATCACAACCTGCGGATACTGCCCAGAGTCGAATGGCCCGACAGCAGTCAAGCGAGCGCCGGTTGGCCTTCCACCACGAGGGCGATGGCAACGCCCGCCCGATCGGGTCTACGCCCGGTCGGCTCCGGGTTGGGACTCGGTCCTACACTGCCGACAGAGATACAAAATCAGAGTTCGATCGCGTGCTCGGGAGTGATTTCTTGGCCCTTATCGAGCTCGTGGTCAGGGAGTCAACGTGACCCTCCAGCTTCGCGGAGTCAAGCCGACCGTGTGCGTCGTCGGGAGCACCAATGTGGATCTTGTCGTGACGGGTCCACGTCTTCCGCGACCGGGTGAAACCGTTTCTGATGGTGTCTTCCATCGCTCCCCGGGAGGAAAGGGAGCCAATCAGGCCCTGGCTGCCGCTCGGGCGGGAGCAGTAGCAACGTTCGTAGCCGGCGTCGGTGACGACGGCCTGGGCGATGAGGCTCTCAGGACACTCCGGTCAAGTGGGGTGGATCTGTCGCGGGTGATCGCCGTGCCCGGTGCATCAACCGGGGTAGCTCTGATCGCCGTTGACGCCTCAGGCGAGAACCAAATCGCGGTTGCTCCGGGAGCCAACCACGAGGTCGGCCCTCACGACATCGATAGTCGCGGTTTCGATGCGGTCCTCTGCCAGATGGAGATCCGAGACGACACTCTCGCTACAGCTGCCAGCCAGGCGACCGGCCTGTTCATTCTGAATGCCGCTCCGGCTCGGCTGATCCCCGACAAAGTCCTGGAGAGAGCAGACATCATCATCGTCAATGAAACCGAGCGTGATTTCCTGTCCAAACAGCTCGAACAGTTTTCCGGGACCTTGGTGGTCACCGAGGGAGCCAAGGGAGCCGCCGCACACAAGGGCGGCACATGTGTGGCCTCGGCTCAACCACCTCGGGTTGAGGCGATCGACACGGTGGGTGCCGGTGACGCGTTCTGCGGAACTCTCGCTGCGCACCTGGCAGGCGGTGCCGAGCTGAAGGAAGCCCTGGTGCGAGCGTGTGAGGCAGGGGCGGTTGCCGCGACCAAACCCGGGGCTCAGTCGCCCGAATGAACCGTCTTCACCAACGCCGTGGGGCACCCCGCCACCACCGGCCCCTGGAACTCCGCTGTACTACACCTACGAGTGCAACTCGAGCACGTCCCCGTCTGCGACGACGTGTTCCGGCCCGACCTGCTGGCCATCGAAACTGGTCGTGCCCCAGACCCGGGCGTACTTCAGGTTCCTGGCGACGTCTTTGTGAACGAGACGCGCAACGTCCTGGACTGTCTGGCCGCGGCGTACGGTGAACGGCCGTGACATATCGGCGGGCTGCCCGGGGATCTTGGTGTAGACCCGGACTACTCCCAGATGGCTGGTGAGCCAGTGGCCCAACTCCTCCAGCCCCTCACCGGTTTCTGCCGACACCCCGGCCCAGGGATACGTGTAACCGGTCAGCTCCTCGAAGACCACCACATCCTCGCGATAGCCGGACTCGAGATCGATCTTGTTGACGACAAGCAGCGTGGGCAGATAGACCGCAAATGGATCGGGATCGTCGATGCCGCGGGTGACGTCTCCGTATATCGGCCAATCGCCGACTAGGTGAACGTTGCGCTCGGCGAGGATCTCGTGGAGCGCTTCGACGCGGTCGATGGTGCCGGCATGTGCCAGATCGGCCACCAGCAGACAGCAATCGGCCGGCTGTAGCGCATTGCCGATCCACGGGATCGGGTGTTCCGGAGCGAGCGATGGCAGGTCCACGAGCTGGAGATAGATGTCATCGACCGGCATCATGCCCGGCTGCGGAAATTGGGTGGCAAACGGATACGGTTCGGAGGGCGAATGCGAGCCGGTGACCCGGGTGTGCAGCGCAGACTTGCCGCTATTCGGCGGACCCAGCAATGCCACCTGAGCTGCTCCATCGGGACGAATGACCGTCGCCGGGCCGGATCTGGTGCCTCCCTTTCTAGGGCCGGCCAGTTGCTCGCTGAGTTCCTTCATCCGCGTCTTGATGTCGGCACGGATGTGCTCGGTTCCCTTGTGTTTGGGGATGGTCCGGTGCATCTCGCGTAGGCACTCAAGCCGTTCCTCGGGGTCGCGAGCACGGCGGTAGGCAGCTTCGGCTGCCTTATAGGCGGGCGTGACATTCGCCGGCATGCCCTCATCCTATTCGGTCCCGAGAGGTGCTCGGTCTGAGATCGGAGTCGGCAGAGAGCTCAGCATTGGCTAACGTGGGGGTCGCCGCACGAGCGGCGACTCGCCCTGTTCTCCTGAGAGACCGTCCACCCGGGTTGAGGCCGAGTCAGTTTTGAAGAGATGGACGGGCAAGGGGCACACGCTCAGAATGAATATCTATGTAGGGAACCTTTCCTTCTCGTCGACCAGCGGCGACCTCGAAGAGCTCTTCGGGGAATACGGCCAGGTCGAGTCTGCCGCAGTCATTTCGGATCGCGAAACGGGCCGCTCTCGCGGCTTCGGCTTCGTCGAAATGGCTAGCGATGACGACGCTCGCCGTGCCATCGAGGAACTCGACGGCGCTGAGGTCGGAGGACGGAATCTCAAAGTCAACGAAGCGCGCCCAAGGCGTTAGCAGACCAATCTATCGCTGAAGGGAGGGAGCCCGGCTCCCTCCCTTTAGTTATTCCATCTGGAGATTCAGCCGGGCCGCGTATATTGTGGCGGCATGCTCACCTCAGCGAGACCGGGTGCCCTTCCGATTCCTGATGGCCTCATTTCGGACGATCTGCGGCAGCGGATAGAGGAAGCACCCCGCAAAGCTCTGATCAGCCAGACCTATCCATACGACTTCAAGATGGGCAGGAATGAGTATGAGTCGGAGAAGAGGCTTCTGCAGATCGAGCTTCTTCAGATGCAGCGTTGGATCCAGGAGACCGGCCAGCGCCTGTTGATGATCTTCGAGGGTCGAGACGCCGCCGGAAAAGGTGGGACCATCAAACGTTTCACCGAACACCTCAACCCGCGCGGCGCCAGTGTGGTCGCCCTCTCCAAACCAACCGAGGAAGAGCGGGGCCAGTGGTTCTTCCAACGCTATATCCGACACCTGCCGACGAGCGGCGAGATGGTGTTCTTCGATCGGTCCTGGTACAACCGCGCCGTGGTTGAACCGGTCATGGGATTCTGCACTCCGGAGGAGCATCGGACCTTCCTCCACCAGGCGCCACTTGTCGAGGAGATGCTTGTTGAATCGGGCATCACGCTCTTCAAGTTCTGGTTTTCTGTGAGCCACGAGGAGCAGTTGCGACGCTTCCTGTCACGTTCTCACGACGCCCTGAAACAGTGGAAGCTGAGTCCCGTCGATGTCGAGTCACTCGGCAAGTGGGACGAGTACACGGACGTCAAGGAAGCGATGTTTATCGCCACCGATACTGATGTTGCTCCGTGGACGGTGGTCCGATCGGACGACAAGAAGCGAGCCCGGTTGGCGACGATGCGGTACTTCCTCAGCAAGGTCGACTATCCCGACAAGAACCAGGAAGTCATCGGCTTGCCGGATTTGAGCATTGTCGGTCCCCCCAAGCACATATACATCGACAACGACGGCTAGAGGTCAATCCCCTCGGAGGCGCTGCGCCGAAGTCGGGGCATGAGCTACACAGAGTCAGTGTGGGACTATCCCCGCCCGCCGGTCGTGGAACTATCAACCGAACTAATCAAGGTCGTGTTCAACGGGCGGGTCATCGCCGAATCTTCGGCTGCCTACCGCGTCTTGGAAACGAGCCATCCCCCTGCCTACTACATCCCCCCGGAAGATGTGATCGTCGGTGCCCTGTCGCCCGTCGAGAAGGTTACGTTCTGTGAGTACAAGGGCGCCGCCAGTTATTGCGATGTGATGGTTGATGCCCGGGTCGCTCGAGCTGCTGCCTGGCGTTACTTGGATCCGGCACCCGGCTATGAAGCGATTCGGGGGTATCTGGCCTTCTACCCGGCCAAGATGGATGAATGTTGGGTTGGCGAGCACCTTGTCGAACCGCAGAGCGGGTCCTTCTATGGGGGCTGGATCACACCGGGGATTGTCGGACCGTTCAAAGCCGGCTGATCTTGCGTGCTTTCCACACTTCCTCAGATGGCCAGCGCTGCGCCCACTCTGCCGTGACGAATTCGTAGGTCGTGGCAGCGTCTTGCGGAGCCTGGATCTCGACCAGGTCGAGAACCTCGAAGCCGTTGGAGCGGAGCACACGAATCCAATCTCCGTGCCCGAGATGGAACTCGACGGCGGGTGGGTCGTCCCGGGGCCACTCAAATCGATGCATGCCGAAGAAGTCGCGACTCAACGCGGTTGTTGCAGTTTCGTCGGCTGCGGCGTCAAGTGCGGTGCACAACATCAGGAGTGTGGAATTGCCGAGGAACACCAGCTCGCCGCCGGGCCGGAGCACCCGGGCCGCCTCGGGAATCCATCGGTATGGGTCGGACCATATGGCAGCGCCATATTCCGAGACAACCAGGTCGAATGACCCATCCCGAAACGGGAGCCTCTCGGCAAAACCGTGAATGAGCGGGAAGCGCAGCCCGGACTCAGCCTGCATCCGCCGTGCCGTCGCCAGTTGAGCCGGGGAATTGTCGAGCGCGATAGGTCGGGCTCCGCGTCGCGCCAACCATGCCGAGACGTACGCGGTTCCGCAGCCGTCCTCGAGCACATCCCAACCGGTGACATCCGGAAGTAGCTGGAGCTCGGCTTCGGGGACACTCCAGATTCCCCATGAGGGTTCTGCCGCCCACGCCCGCGGTGCCCAGGCGGCGTATTTGGGGGCTTCGTGGTCCCACGCCGTGCGGTTCTGCCCGAGATAGTCCGGCGTCACATCACTCATAATCGAGATAGTCCAACGTGAGATCACTCATGGCGGCAGGCTACCGCCCAAACCCGGCATCAGGGCGCCCAAACGCCGTCGTCCAGCCAGGTTTCGATGGAGGCGGCGGCCCTTCGTCCGGCGCCCATCGCCAGGATGACCGTTGCTCCGCCGGTGACAATGTCGCCGCCGGCAAAGACTCCGGGCATGCTGGTACGGCCGGTGACTTCGTCGACCGCAATCGTTCCCCATCTGGTCGTTTCCATTTCCGGAACCGTGGCCAGGAGCAGTGGATTTGCCCCATTCCCGATGGCAACCACGGCGAGATCTGCAGTGACTGAGCTGGTAGCGCCCTCCACCGGCTGGGGCCGACGACGCCCGGACTCATCTGGTTCACCCAGCTCCATTTGCTGTAGCTCTACCGCTTCGAGAACTCCGTCCTCGCCGGTGAGTCCTGTCGGACCCACGAGGAAGTCGAAGATGATCCCTTCTTCACGCGCGTGGCGCACTTCCTCACGGCGCGCCGGCATTTCCTCCTCGGTTCTCCGATACAAAATCCTGACGATGGAGGCGCCCATACGACGGGCAGTGCGGGCCGCATCCATGGCCGTGTTGCCCCCGCCGAAGACCACGATCTGCTTGCCCGCAACGTCGAGCACCGGGGTCTCGGCTCCCGCCAGATAGGCCTTCATCAAGTTGACGCGGGTGAGAAATTCGTTTGCCGAGTACACGCCGATCAGGTTCTCCCCTGGAACACCGAGGAATCGGGGCAGACCGGCACCGACGCCGATGAAAACAGCATCGTGCACGGCGAGGAGCTCTTCGAGCGTGTGAGTTCTTCCCACGATGGCGTTCATCTCGAATACGACCCCCAGATCTTCGAGGCCACGGATTTCCGTCGCCACGATCTCCTTGGGAAGGCGGAACTCGGGGATCCCGTATACGAGGACGCCGCCGGGCTCATGGAGGGCTTCGAAGACTGTGACGGCGTGGCCCGACTGGATAAGATCGCCGGCGCACGCCAACCCGGCCGGGCCGCTGCCGACGACTGCCACTGACTTCCCGGTCGGAACGGGAAGCTCCTTTATGTACTCGAACCCCTCGGCGCGCACATAGTCGGCTACGTAACGTTCGAGATGCCCGATGGCGATGGGACGCTCACGTTTTGCCAGGACGCAAGCTCCTTCACATTGGTTTTCCTGTGGGCAAACCCTGCCGCAGATTGCGGGCAGGAGATTGTCGCGCTGGATGATCTCGGCGGCAGCACCGATCGAACCTTCGGCTACCAGCTTGACGAACTCATCTATCTGGATCCCAACCGGGCAGCCGTCAACACACTTGGGTCTTTTGCATTCGAGGCACCTCATCGCCTCGAGTTGAGCCATCTTGGCGGTCAGGCCCAGGTTGACCTCGTCGAAGGACTGCGCCCGTTCGGCGGCGTCCCGCTCTGGCATCTCGATGCGATCGAGCTTCATCCGCTCCTTCTTGGTGAACGGCTCGCTCATGATTCCGTTCCCGCTCGGCAAGACGATTCGTCGAGCTCGGCGTTCCGAACTCGCTCGAAGTCGAGGTATGCCTGGTTGCGCCGCGCCAAGAGATCGAAGTCGACGAGATGAGCATCGAACTCGGGTCCGTCGACACAGGCGAACTTGGTCTCGCCACCAACTTCGACTCGACATCCCCCGCACATCCCAGTGCCGTCGACCATGATCGGGTTCAGGGAAGCCACGGTGGGTATGCCGGCAGGTCTGGTCACCTCGGCAACGGCCCGCATCATTGGCACCGGTCCGGCGGCAAAGACGATGTTGATCGACTCTGTGGCCAGGATGTCCGCAAGAGCCTCGGTGACAAACCCGGCTTTCCCGTACGAACCGTCGTCGGTGCACACGACGACGTCGGCGCCGGTTGCCTTCAACTCGTCTTCGAGGATGACGTACTCCCGGCTGCGACCCCCGGTGATAGCTACGACCCGGTTGCCGGCCGCCACCAGAGCACGGACCACGGGGTAGGCGATTGCGGTGCCGACGCCGCCACCCACCACGACCGCGGTTCCATAGCGTTCGATTTCCGACGGTTTGCCCAACGGTCCGGCGACATCATGCAGGTATTCGCCGCTGCCGAGCGTGTTGAGCTGGCGGGTGGTCCTACCGATACCCTGGACATAGAGGGTGATGGTTCCTTGCGACGGGTCGGCGGCCGCAACTGTGAGTGGAATTCGTTCCCCGACGTCGTCCACGCGGACAATGACGAACTGTCCCGCCTGATAATGGGCGGCGACATGGGGTGCCTCTACGACCACCCGTCGCACGCCTGGTCCTGTGTCCCGGGCGTCGGCTATTCGGTGCATTTCGACCTCCGCCCCCACGCTCCACTCCCAGAAGGCAGTCGACAAGAGCATTTCGACCTCACCACAAGGGGCTTCCGGTGTACTTCAACGACGGCAACCCTTCACATTGTTGGTAGATCGGCCGATATGAATCCATATGGCCCCCGCTGCAGCCAGCCCAAAAGTGTCGTCCCTCGACATAGCCGATTCGCACGCACCCGCGGTGCGGATGGGCGCTTTGATCGCGGCGATATCCGCCGCGGTGCTGCTCACTGCCGGAATCTTTGCGGCGGAGCCTCTACTCCTGCTCGGTGCCTGTGGCTCGTTGGCGTGGCTTGCCATCTCTCTCGTCATGATCTGGCTGCATCGAGAGAACGGGTTGGTTTCTCTGGCGGTCGCAACGCTGGCTGTCTCTGTTTATGCATTGATCGCCGACCTTCATGCTGTTGATCGGGTTGCCTCGCTGTCTGTGATCCTCGCCGGTATTGCCACGGTCCTTTTCCTGGACAAGCGAGAAGACCTGTTCCTCATTGTCTATCCGGTATTCCTGGTGGCCGTTCACCTGGCCTGGGTCGGGATCAATGTTGAGGCCATTGCTGAATCCTGCATCGCCGTGATGGCGTTTGTGGCTGGCGCCATGTCTCTCCGCTGGATCCGCGATCGGTCGCAGGACGCAGCCAGCCGCTTCCTAAATCTGTTTGAAAAGGCGCCCGTGTCGATCTGGGAAGAGGACTACTCCGGTGTCGGGGAATGGATAGCGGAGTTGCGCGCCCAGGGGGTCCGCGACCTGCGTACCCATCTCATCGAGGACCCGGCGGCACTGCGAGAAGGCATGTCACGTATCGAGGTCGTGCGAGTCAACCAGGCGGCGGCCGATTTCCTCGAGGTCGATGATCCGGCCAAATTGGTCGGACCTCTCAAGCCTGAGACCTTCCCCGATGATGCGCTTCCCTCCATGGCCGACCAGTTCGAGGCGATCTGGAATGGAGAGGATCATGTGACCACCGAGGTGCGGCAGGGCTACACGACCGAAGGCAACCCGATCGACGGGTTGCTTCACTGGGCCGTTCCTCGCCGGTTCGGCAAGCCGGATCTGAGCAGGGTCATTGTGTCGGTTGTCGATGTAACGGCGATGAACGACGTGCGGCGCGATCTGGAGAAGTCCCTGGAGTCGAAGGACGAGTTGATTGCGACGGTAAGCCATGAGCTCCGCACCCCGCTGACAACGGTCGTCGGCTTGTCTGCGGAACTGAGTGATTCCTACGACGACTTTGACAGGGACGAGGCTCGCGACCTGCTTCACATGATCTCCGAGCAGAGCATCGAGGTGGCGACCATCGTGGAGGACCTGTTGGTGGCGGCCCGCGCCGAATCAGGGTCGCTCAAGGTCAATATCGAGCCGGTGGATCTCCATCTAGAGGTGAAGACGACCCTGCGCGGCCTCGAGATCGAAGAAGAGGTCGATTGCCACACCGTCGGCATCGTGGCGACGGTGGCGGCCGATTCTGGACGGGTGCGTCAGATCATCAGGAACCTGCTTGTCAATGCGAAGAGATACGGCGTCAGTCCGGTGCGAGTGATCGTCCGCAACGAAGAGGATGCCGTTGCTATTGAGGTCAGGGATCACGGTGAGCCCATACCCGTCGAAGAGCGCGAGGCGATATTCGACAGGTACTACCGGGCAAGGCAGAAGGTGGGGCTGACCGCATCCGTGGGCCTGGGGCTCACGGTATCTCGGGAACTGGCCCGCATCATGGGCGGAGACGTCACGTACCACCACGATGGCGAAAGTGTCTTCACGGTGACCCTCCCGCAGAGTGGCGCCGAGTCTGCAGCCGTAGCGAGCTGAGAGCCGCTCGATTTAGTCGAGCCCCATCGTGTTACCGTCGCTCGGGCCATGAACGACCGTCTCTTCACCCGCGTATTCACCCTGGTGTGGCTTGCGGGTCTGCTTCAGGAGCAGGCGTGGAGTCTGATGATCCACTTCCCCGGGTTCCTGAGCGACCTCGGCGCGAGCGAGACAGGCATCGGCCTTATCTACTCGGCATCGGCGGTCTTCGGGCTGCTGCTCCGACCAACGCTGGGTCGTCTCATGGACAATGTGGGACGACGCCCGGTGTTGCTCGTTGCCGGGATCGGCAATGCCGTCGCCCTTGGTGCTCTTGCATTGCCCGGCCAACTTGGCGGATTTCTGGCTGTCACGTTTATCGCCCACCGTGTCCTCCAGATCGCGTTGTTCACGGCACTCCTCACTCTCAGCGCCGATGTGCTGCCGGAGGCGAGAAGGACACAGGGTCTTGCAATCTACGGGCTCGGGGGACTGATTCCTCTGGCCACCGGCGGGGCGCTCGGGGACTGGCTTCTCGACGTCAGGGGCTTTGACTTCCTGTTCCTCGTTGCTGCAGCACTGTCCGTAGCGAGTTGGACGCTGATCTTGAGGGTGCCGGTGTACCCGGCGGGCGGAGCGGGAGGGCCGCGGCGTGGTTTTTGGGCGGCGCTTGGCCAACGGAACCTTCTCCCGGTTTGGTGGCTCACGATGCTGTTTGCTGTTGGGCTCGAAGCGCTTTTCACCTTCATCCGCACATTTGTAGACGAGCGCGAGATCGGTTCCGTCGGGTTGTTCTTCCTGGTGTACGGAGGGGTTGCCATTGTGGTCCGTATACTCAGCAGCGGCCGGCTGGACAGATTCCCGCAGCTTCCCCTTGTTGCCGTCTCTGTCGTAGCGTATGCCGCGGGCTTTGCCTTTCTTGCCGCCGCCGGATCTGCAGGGGGCCTTGCCGCCGGTGCCGTTCTTTTTGGGCTTGGCCACGGACTGTTGTTCCCGATTCTCACCGCCTACGTGGTGACTCGCTCTCGAGAAGCTGAGAGGGGATCCGCCATGGCAATCTTCACTTCGCTGTTTGACCTTGCGGTTCTGACCGCGGCGCCGACGGTCGGTGTGATCATCGATTGGAGGGGCTACTCGGTCGCGTTTGGGGCTATGGCGGTATTCATCGTCTTAGGGCTAGTGGGGTACGTCTACTGGGAGCGTTTGCTGGCCGGCAACAGGCCGATGTCTACAGGGTGATTCAGCTGAGCGCTAGGAGGAACTCGGTGACGATTCCCGCGGTCAGGGGTGCGGCGACAGATTCGATGAACGCGAGGAAGTCGGCGTCGGCGAGGTGGTCGGCTCGGTCTGAGATTGATCGGAACACCGCAAAGGGGACTCCTGCCTCGGTGCAGACCTGGGCGACGGCTGCTCCCTCCATTTCTACAGCGAGAACGTCGGGCAGATCTCGGAGGAGCACGCTTGCGTCGGCGATACTCGCGATGAATCGATCGCCCGAAGCAATTGTTCCGCGGTGCACCGTCACCGATGCCGGATCGTAGGTGCCCGAGGAAGATGCGGCCGGGTCGAGACCGCCTTTCGCGAGGAACTCGGCGGCAGCCGTCACCAGACCGTCGGTCAGGGCGGGATCTGCCGGGATCCGAGCGCTGCCGAGAGACGGAACCACGAACCGGTCGAACAACGGCCTGGCATCGAAGTCATGTTGTACCAGAGACTCTGCAACCACGATGTCGCCGATCGCGACGCCACGACCCACACCGCCGGCAACTCCGGCAAAGAGGACTTTCGCCGGCCGGTATCGCTCCAATACGGCAGCCACCGTAGCTGCGGCGGCAACCTTGCCGAATCCGGAGATGGCGGTGACTATCGGGATCTGAGCGACAGTCCCGCTCACATACCGGCGCCCTCCCCAGGACTCCTGGCGATGGGCGTCGAGGCTGGCCTCGACAAGGCGACCTTCCTGTTCCATCGCGGTGAGGATCGCTATCGGTTGCGACATCTGCCTCCGATCGATTCTTGCGACCGTACCAGCAAACGGCTCCGGCAAAGGGCTTGTCAGCACGTCGAAGCGGCTACTGAATAGCAAGAACCCGCCTGCAGGCGGGTTCCACGAGGAGCGTTTTAGGCTATTTCTCGACCTTGTGGCCGTAGCTCATCCGGCGGATTCGCTCTTCCACTTCTTTGGCGGCGTCCTCGTCGAATTCGTAGCTCGGAATGCTCTCGAGACGGCGCTTCATCGTCTCTTCGCGAGCCTTTGACGACGAATCGGGGCCGCCACGGCCATTGCTCTTCTTGCGGGAACGTCGGATCATGTTGTTTTCCATCGGCCAGTCGGTCACAGAACTAAAGGAAAGAGTTTCCCGATCTTGGTTGGCCGGGATTGTAGGGGATTATGGCCCTTGTTTGCTCTGAGTCCGCCCGAACCGGTCGGGACCGGAGGGTCATACCGCAGTGAGAACGTCCCTGAAAAGCCCAACAAACCTGGCCCGCTATGCAAGATTCCGCTCTATCTGCCTGGTAGCAACGATCACGGCATCGACCGAATCCACGCCGTCTTTCGCAAGCTGGCGCATGAACAGCAGGACCCGTCCCTGGGCCTCCGACCGCTCGGCCAGATACTTGCGGACGGCGTCACGCGGGGTGCGCGACCCGGCCCTGGCAAGCACTCGCTCGGCGAGCTTTCTGCGGAGCACGACCAGGTCGGCGGTTGCGGCCTGTTGGGCCAATCGCTCCCAGCGGTTGGTGGGTTGCAGACGTCCCGCCTCGGCCTCCAGCCAATCGATGCGAACTGCTCTGCCCAGTCTGAAGAAGACGCCGGATACTTCTCCAACGGACCTACCGGTCTGCTGCGCCAGTTCGATGATGTCGGGAGCATGGACGAGGTCTTCGATGTGAGCGTGGCGCTTTGCGATTCTCTCCGGCACACCGCGGCTTCGCAGTTCGGCTGTGGCGTCGTGGCGTGCGCGCTGCCAGGCTTCGGCTCCAGTAGTGCCGATGCTCTCGGTGAGGGCTTCGTAGTCGGCGGCGAACTGCTCGATGGTGAGGTCGATCGGCTGCTGGCCTGCCGGGTTATTGAGGAACCAGCGAGCCGTTGTTTCGACAAGCCAATCGACGCTCTCCATGAGTTCGTTCATGAGAGGAGCCTCGATGTCTCCGACTGCAGTTTCGAGGGCGCGCCACCGACTGCCTGCGCCGGTGATCGCCCTGGCGATCCTGTAGGCCTTGACCACCATGGCAGGGTCGGCGCCGGTCTGGTCCATCAAGCGGCTCACGAAGGTGATTCCCTCCGAATTCATCACCTGGTTTGCTGCG
This sequence comes from uncultured Acidimicrobiaceae bacterium, assembly GCA_947258985.1. Lineage (GTDB taxonomy): Bacteria > Actinomycetota > Acidimicrobiia > Spongiisociales > UBA5794 > JAAETI01. The sequence continues at coordinate 8,045 of CAMYKI010000044.1, read as the reverse complement.
ATGGTGGCGATCAGCTCTCGGCGCAGAGGGTGCTCTCCGACAAGGTGGCCTAGACGCTTCACCACGAGATCCGGAAAGTACTGTGTGAGATCTCGTTCGAAGTAAGGGTGGTCCACGAGATCGGATGCAAGCAGCGCCTCATACAGGCTGCGCTTGCCATAAGCGAGGAGCACGGCGAGTTCGGGCTTCGTCATGCCCCTGCCGGCCTTGGTGCGCCCAGCCACTTCCTCGGTTGAGGGTAGGAATTCGATCTCCCGATCGAGCATTCCCTGGCTTTCGAGCAACTGAATGCCTTGCTCGTAGGCCTCCATGAGGCTTGGCGAACGAGCAGTTTCCTGGGACAGGATCTGGGCCTGGAGGAAATTGTCGTAGACGATGGCGTCGGTGACGTCTGCGGCGACCTCCGTCACCAACCGGTCGCGGGCATCCCGGTCGAGTTCTTCTCGCTCCTCGGCTAGCCCGAGCAGAATCTTCAGATTCACCTCGCGGTCAGAGCAGTGCACGCCCCCCGAGTTGTCGATAAAGTCGGCGTGGATGGATCCGCCGTTCTCGGCGAACTCGATCCTGCCCAGCTGGGTGAATCCGAGGTTGCCTCCTTCTCCGACTACCCGGCACCGGAGTTCGGCGCCGTTCACGCGGATCGCGTCGTTCGATCGGTCGCCCGCATCAATGTGTGTCTCTTCAGTTGCCTTTACATAGGTACCGATGCCGCCATTCCAGAGAAGATCCACCGGTGCCTTCAAGATGGCGTTGATCAGATCGCTTGGAGTCATGCTGGTGCGGTCGATCTGCAGCGCCGACTGCGCCTCCGGCGAGAGCGAGACCTCTTTGGCCGACCTTGCGAAGACGGCTCCACCTCTGGAGATGAGGTCGGGGTTGTAGTCGCGCCAGGAGGAACTGGACATATCGAATAGTCGGCGGCGCTCATTGTAAGAAACGCCGATATCCGGATCAGGGTCGATGAAGATGTCGCGATGATCGAAGGCGGCGATGAGCCTGATCTGTTCGGACAGCAGCATCCCGTTGCCGAAGACGTCTCCAGACATGTCGCCTATACCGATGACACTGAACGGTTCTGTTTGGGTGTCGTGCCCCATTTCCCGGAAGAGCTGCTTGACCGATTCCCAACCCCCTCGGGCAGTGATGCCGAGACTCTTGTGGTCGTATCCCTGGGCGCCCCCCGAGGCAAACGCGTCTCCCAACCAGAAACCGTATCGGGCTGCCACCTCGTTGGCGGTATCGGAGAGCGTGGCTGTTCCTTTGTCGGCAGCGACGACGAGATACGGGTCTTCGCCATCATGGATCCTGGTGTCGGCGGGATGGATGACTTTGCCCTCGACGAGGTTGTCGGTGAGGTCGAGGAGACCCTCCATGAAGGTCACATAGCACCGGCGGACTTCGTGGCGAATGTCAGCGACTTGGTCCACCCGCCGGCGCAAGACGAAACCGCCCTTAGATCCGGTCGGGACGATGACGGCGTTTTTGGTCATCTGTGCCTTCATCAGACCGAGGACTTCCGTCCGATAGTCCTCCCTGCGGGTCGACCAGCGGATTCCGCCCCTGGCGACCATTCCCCCCCGCAGATGGACGCCCTCGACGTCGGGGGCATAGACGAAGATCTCGTACAACGGATATGGCTTTGGCATGTTGGGCACATCTGCCGACCTCAGTTTGAACGCCACGCCGTCCCGGTTCTCCTGGAATACGTTGGTGCGGACGGTTGCGTCGATCACTCCGACCAGACCGCGGAGAATCCGGTCCTGGTCCAGAGATGAAACTCGATCAAGCGACTCGAGTATGTCTGCCCTTATTGCCGCCTCATCGGCAGGGTCGGCGGCGGGGTCGAAACGCGCTTCGAAGAGGCGGTACAGCTTCCAAGACAGCTTGGGATGGCTCGCCAGGATGTCGTTGATGTAGTTGGCGGTGAACGTCGTCGCAACCCGCTGCATGTAGGTGCGGTATGCGCGAAGAACCGAGATCTGGTGGTGGTCGAGACCGGCGCTGATGATGAGCCGGTTCAGCGAATCCGACTCGGCCCGGTTCTCGAAGACGGCATCGACGGCGGAGCTGATTCGCTCCCGATCGGCCTCGATATCGAGCTGTCGGCCGTCGGCGCCGAGCACACCGAAGTCATGTATGAAGATATTGCTGAACTCGCCGAGCAAACGTGTTGGGACCTCCTCCACCACGTGGAGTCCAAGGGCTTCGAGGTGGGGCATGACCGCCGATAGCGGCAGCTTGTCGTTGCGGCAGTAGAGGGTGAGCCTCGTCAGGTTGTCCCGGTCGGTGTCGAGCACCTCGTTCTGGAGACCGATCTCCAGGTTGTCACCGTTGGAGTGTTGCCGATCGAGGTTGATCACGTCTCCGGCGGCGACTTGGAGCTGAACAGAGGACTGGTAGTAGGCGGGGAAGCTTCCTGCCCAGGCGGACGCCATTCTCCGGCCCTCGTCTTCCCCGACGCGGGCGATGAGTTCTTCCGTTAGCCGGTCGTCCCACGTCCGGGTGAGAGCGGCGACCTCTTGCTCGAGATCCTCGAAAGAGAATTCGGGTATCTCCCCGTCCTCAACCCAGACTGTGAAGTGAATCTGGGCGGGGTCGACCTCACCGAGGGCAAGGTTGTAGTCGACGGAGGTGCCGTTGAACCTGTCGATGAACAACTGTTGCAGACGTTTCCGGAGCGGCCCGTTGAAGTGATCGCGGGGGAGGGCAACGACGATGGCGACACTGCGGTTGAGCAGGTCGCGGCGTACGAACAGCTTGACGTGCTGACTCTCCCGCAGGCGCATCAACCCGACGACGGAATCGTGTATTTCCGACACGGGGGCGGAGAAAAGCTCCTCTTTGGGGAAGCTGTCGAAAATCTCCTTTGTGACCTTGTGATCGTGGCTTCCCTCGATGAGGTCCTCGGCCTCGACTATCTGTTTGAGCTTGTGTTCCAGAATGGGAACCGTCGACGCGGGCGCCATGTATGCCTTGGAGGTGAAGATCCCCAGCATCCTCGCCTCTCCCCGGATATTCCCGTTCTCGTCGACCATGCGGACACCGATGTAGTCCAATTTGACCCGACGATGGACCGTCGAAAGGCTGTTTGCCTTTGTGATTACCAGCAGGTCACCAGACTCAAAACGGGATCGCAGCTCCGGATCGATATCGGTAAGAGCCACCGGGCTGGAATAGGTGGATACTCGATCGTCGCGCAATATCCCGAGGCCCGAGTCGGGTACCACGCGCAGGTTCGGTTCTCCATCGGGTTCGACGATCTCGTATTCCCGATACCCGAGGAACACGAAGTTGAGGTCCAACAGCCATTCGAAAAAGGCAGTGGCGTTTTCTGTTTCTTCCTCGGAGTACCGGGTTCCGGCCCGGCGGGCGCAATCCATCATCCGGGGAACGCGTCCCTTGAGCAGCCCGAAGTCTTCGACAGCCTTGCGAACGTCATCGAGGGTCCGCGTCACGGCATCGCGCAGCGCATCGAGCTCACTGGGGGCGAGAAGACGGTCGAGTTCGTAGTGTTGAATTGACTCTGTCGTTTCGGCGTCTCGAGCTGCGCCGACCGCAATCAGGGCGCCGTCCGCGTCGCGCCTGGTGCCGAGGACCGGGTGCACCACGTTCTCGACGCCGGGTCCGTGGCTCTGAATCTCGCCGGTGACAGAATCGATGAGGAACGGTTTGTCCTCCATCGAAATCTCGACCACCGTCCCGCGGCTGGTGTACCCGTCCCTGTCCGATGTGGGGTTGAAGACTCGCACCGACACCGGGTTCAAGCCGCGCTCGCTGGCAAATTGAAAGATGCCGGCCACGTGAGCAGCCAGTTCGTCGGCGGACAGTCTGGCGAAGAGACCATCGTGTGCGCGCCGCAGATACAGCCGGGCAAAGTCGGACACGACGTCGATGGATCCCCCCGGCACGACGGAGGCGAGCCTCGCGACTGTCGCAGCGACTATCGGCGATTCCGTCGTCTGGATGCTGTCGGGCGCACTCACGGATTGCCAGGTTAACCCGGCCACGCGGTGCGCGTCGGACCATTCTTCGGCCGATCTTCCGCTGCCGGCAGGCCCGCTAGCTGCGAAACTTCTTGTCGTTGGCGGCGTAGTCGGTCAGTATGGCCGCTGGCTCGTACCGATCACCGTGTGTCTCAGCAAGCTTGGCCAGCTTGTCGGCGATCACTCCCGCACCGACGCTGTCGACGTAGCTGAATGGACCGCCGGTGAAGGGCGGGAAGGCCAGACCGAAGATCGCCCCGATGTCCCCGTCCCGTGCCGAGCGCAGGATGCCCTCTTCGAGACAGAGGGCTGCCTCGTTGACCATCTGGAGGGCCAGGCGATCCTGAATCTCGGTACGAGCCAGCACCGTCTCGGGAGCGACACCGAGCGTCTCGTACACGGTTTCGTCGACGCCCTCACGTTTGCCGTCCTCGTACAGATAGAACCCTCGCCCGTTCTTACGGCCCATCCGGTCGTCGGCCACCAACTTGTCGAAACCCGCTGGGGGGGCGAGCCGGTCGCCGAACGCCTCCCGCAGCACCTTGCCGATCTTCGCACCGACATCGATGCCGACTTCATCGATCAGTTGTACCGGCCCGACGGGGAAACCCCAATCAACCATGGCGGTATCGATGTCCTCGACGGAGAGTCCCTCCTCGAGCAACCAGCCCACCTCATACATGTAGGGGGCGATGATGCGCGATGTGTAGAACCCGGTGCCGTCGTTTACCACGATCACGGTCTTGCCCTGTCGCTTGCCGAAAGCCACCGCCGTTGCCGTGACCCAGTCGGCGGTCTTGTCGGTGACGATGACCTCCAACAGGGGCATCTTCTCCACCGGGGAGAAGTAGTGCATGCCAATGATGTTCTCGGGACGGTCTGCACCCTCGGCGATGAGCGATATCGGGATCGACGAGGTGTTTGACGCAAATATGGTGTCGGGTCCGGTGTTTGCTTCCACCTGCCGAACCATGTCGCGTTTGAGTTCGAGATCCTCGAAGACCGCTTCGATGACGAGATCGACCGAGGACATCCCCGACCAGTCGGTGGCTCCGGTGACCAGATGCATCATCTTGGCGGCGTCGCGAGGCTTGAGCCTCCGCCGTTTCATCTGCTTGTCGAGGACTCCGGCGACGTATCCGAGACCGCGACCTACCCCGGCCTCGTCAACCTCCTTGATGCGGGTGGCGACGCCGGCGTTGGTCGTGTTCACGGCAGCAATCCCGCCGCCCATCAGGCCACCGCCGAGTACGGCGACCTTCTCCACCTTCACCGGATCCGCATCCGAGTCGGTTCCCGTGTCCTTCTTGAGGTCCTGTGAGGCGAAGAAGATGGACATGAGGGCCTTGGCTTCTCCCGAAACGATCAGTTCGGAGAACTCGTCGATTTCGGATGCGTAGCCCGCTTCCACCCCTTCGTCGATGCCGGTCTTCACCGCACGGAATGCCGCCGGCGGTGCCGGATAGTTGCCCTTGGTTTCCTTGAGCATCGCTTCTTCGGCCTTGGAGAAGAGCATTCGCCGCCCGACAGGGTTCTCTTCCAGCGCGAGTTGCTGAAGATGGGCCGGAGACAGAAAGCTACGGATCCGGCCGATTGTCTTGCGGCCATCGTCGGCGGCGTCGGGCGCAGTCGCGGCCGCCTCGAGGGCACGCTTTTTGGCTATGTCGAACAGAACCTCTTTCGGACAGGCTTCGTCGATGAGTCCCATCTTGAGGGCGCGGCGTGGACGCACCGACCGCCCCGTGAGGATGAGATTGAGGGCGGCGGCAATACCGACCAGACGGGGCAGTCGTTGCGTGCCGCCGGCGGCCGGGATCAGGCCGAGCTTGATCTCCGGCTGACCCATCTGGGTCCGTTTCTCATCGTTGGATGCGATGCGCATAGAACAGGAGAGGGCCAGTTCCGTTCCGCCTCCAAGGCATGCCCCGTGAATTGCGGCAACAACCGGTATGCCCTTTTCGGTGGTGAGTCTTTCGATACGGCCGAACCCATCCTGTGCCTGGGTGAGGAGCTGTCTTGCGGTATCGGCGTCATCGAGTGAGCGGAGCCAGCGGATATCGGCACCGGACAAGAAGTTGTCGCCTTTGGCTGATCCGATGACAACCGCGGCGACTTCATCATTGCCTTCGATGTGCTCGATGGCCGCAAACAGATCTGCCGCCAGCTCGGGGCCGAGGCTGTTGAAGGCCTCTCCTTCCCGGTCGAGTAGCACGGTTGCGACCCCGTCGGCGTCTAGGTCGAACCGGATGTTCTTGAGTTTGAGGTCTGTCACGTCGGGTCCTTTCAACGCTCGAGGATCAGTGCTGCACCGAGACCGCCGGCGGCACATTGGGTGACCAATGCGGTGCCCGCGTCCCGCCGCTGCAACTCGTTTGCCATCGTGAGGGCCTGACGGGCTCCGGTGGCGCCGAACGGGTGGCCGAGGGAGATCGATCCGCCATAAAGATTGAGCTTGTCGGCGGGAATCTCGCCGATCGGCTCATCTCTGCCGAGATGCTTTTTGGCCCAATCGGCCGACCCGAAAGCCTGCAAGTTGGACAGCATCTGTGCGGAGAATGCCTCGTGCATGTCGACCACGTCTATGTCGTCGAGGCCGAGCCCGGCGCGCTCGAGTGCGATAGGAGTTGCGAAGGATGGACCCATCAGCATCTGCCATGCCGGGTCGAGAGCAGCGAAGGCCCATGCGCGGATAAATGCCTTGGGTTCGAAACCAAGTCGTCGCGCCGTCTTCTCCTCCATCAGCAGCACTGCGGCCGCTCCATCGGTGAGGGGTGATGCGTTCCCCGCAGTTACAGATCCGTACTTGCGGTCAAAGGCCGGTCGCAGAGACGAGAGCTTCTCGAGAGTCGAATCAGCCCGGGGGATACCGTCTTGGACGACTGTCTCTTTGTAGCGAGGTGGCACCGGCAGCGGCATGACTTCATCGTCATAGACGCCCTTCTTCCAGGCGGCGACGGCCTTCATGTGGGATTCGTATGCGTAAACGTCCTGAGCCTCGCGGGCGATGCCGTTCTCGCGCGCCATCTTCTCGGCGGCGGCTCCCATAGTCAGTCCGCTGGAGAGATCGCTGAGAGCGGGGGGTCGCGGTGCGAGGTCGCCGGGGCGAATCCTGGTGAATGCCTTCACCTTGGACGGGAGGTCTTTGGCAGCGTTGGCGGCCATCAAGGCGTCAACGACCTTGTCGTCGTACATGATCGGCGGCTTGGACAGGGTGTCGGAACCGCCGGCGATGGCAATCTCGGCTTCCCCCAGCAGGATGGATTGGGTGGCGTTGACTATTGCCTGGGTGGACGTCGCACAGGCGCGGCTCACCGAGTAGGCGTCGACGGATGCCGGCATGTTGCACCGCATCACGATCTCGCGGGCAATGTTGGGAGCGCCCACGTCGGAGACCACGGCGCCGAATACGACCTGGTCGACCTGGGCGGCCTCGAGGTTCGACCGCAACAGCAATTCGTTGGTGACGATGGCTCCGAGATCGAGAGTGGAGAGCTTACGGAAACTGGTGCCGGCCTTCACGAAGGGGGTACGGAGTCCCCCAACGACGGCAACACGCCTTCCGTACACGACTCCCGGGTGTTTGTTGACCATTGCGCAACCTCCCAGACTTTGAGTGAACGCTCCAATTGTGCCACAACCCGACCCGCCTCCGATAGTCGCGAGCCGAATGTCCTACAGAACCAGCCTCATCTCCAATTCCCCATCGTGGTCAATTCCCGTGTCTTCAAACCCGATGCTCGCATAAAACCCCCGCGGGCCGCGGTCGTCGGGCACGTAGGTGAGGAACATCTCGGTGGCTCGGGGAAGGGTGCGCACGTATGCGATGACGAGCTGCATGGCCGCCTTGCCAATCCCCTTTCCCTGGTACCGGTGATCGACCATGTACCGCCACAGGTAGTAGCGCGGCTTGTCCCTATTCTCCGACAGCAGCGTGTAACCAACCGGTTCGGAGCCGAAGTAGATGGCTCGTTCCCATCGATTGGTGGTGTGCGCCGCCTGGGCGATCGACACCGAATTGGGGGCCACAAAATCCTTCTGGTAATCCGCAACATCGAGCTTGAT
>CAMYKI010000043.1 GCA_947258985.1 uncultured Acidimicrobiaceae bacterium | reverse complement strand
GTTCTCTGAGACCGAGCTTCCGACGGCCGTAATGGCGATCAGGGCAACGATGGCGATAAGTGCGACCAACAGTGCGTACTCGACGAGGCTGGCGCCTTCCTCGTCACGACCTACAAGCGTGGCGATCAAATGAATCATGGTTTCCTACGTCCTTGGCAAGGGTGATCCACGGCCCAGTGTGGCCGTCAGGAAGGAATGAGCCATAGGGCGTACGGCCATACCGGCCTAATTGGCCGATCTTGAGTCCGTTTAGCGGTTGATACCGAGTCGGATTGCCTCGACCACGGCCTGGGCGCGATCGGTGATGGCCAGCTTCTCATAGATGCTTGCCAAGTGGTTCTTGACAGTCTTCTGAGAGATGTAGAGCTGGTCTGCCAGGTCTTCGGTGCTGCTGACACCCGAGGCGAGAAGCCGAAGCAACTCCCGTTCCCGTGCGGTGAGCGCGGCCGCACCGGCGTCCAGGATCGGCTGGCGATGACGATCGAGTACATCGTCGGTTTCGGCTTCCTCGAGGAGCTCCTCGCCGGCGGCGACTGCCCGAATGGCAGCGGCGAGATCGGGGAGCGGCGCCGACTTGGAGAGGAATCCCTTGGCCCCGGCCGCGGCCGCCTTGCGCCGCTGATCATCTTCCGAGTGCATCGTCACAACGATGGATGGAGGAGCTCCTTCGAGTTTCCGCAATGCCCCGATGCCGCTCAATCGTGGCATCTCGATGTCGACGAGGATGACGTCCGGGGTGACTTTGTTCAGCTTGTCGATCAATTCGCGGCCGTCGGCCGCCGTGGCCACTACCTCGATGTCGGGCAAGCTGTCGAGTGCCTGGGTGAGGCCTTCGCGGAGCAGAGTGTGATCGTCGGCGATCACTATGCGGATGGTCATTAGTCGTCCTCCCAGGCGATAGTAACGCGGCTGCCGGCATTGGGTTGCGATTCAACCGTCAGCTCGCCGCTGATTTCGGCGGCCCTCTCCCGCATCCCCAGCACACCGAAATGGTTCTTTGGCAATCCGGATGGGTCAAAGCCTCTGCCGTCGTCGCTGATCGAGATGCGACCACGGTCACGGTCAACCTCGCCTTCGATCTGGATCGTCGTGGCCTGGGAGTGTTCGATGGCGTTGCGAACGGCCTCCGACAGGATGGCCCGAAGTTCGACGGCGACGGCGGGGCGAGGTGGGCGATGCTCCGTGATCGAGACAGTGATCTCGGGTCCGCTGCCGGCGGCCTCGGCTGCTACCTCATAGGCCTGCTCGACAATCGACGAGACGTAATCGTGGCGGAGATCGGCAACCGTTGTTCTGACCTCCTCGACGAGCGCCGTTACCGCTGAGCGGGTTCCCTCGAGGTGGCGGATCAGCTCGGGGTCGTCGCTTGCGCCGTGAATGAGCATGTCGAGCCGCAAGCCGAGCGATGCCAGGGCGGGGCCGATGTTGTCGTGCAACTCGCGAGCAAGCCGGACTCGTTCCTCGTGCACGGTGCGATGCGCGATCCGTTGGAGCAGGGCAACGTTGTCGAATGCCAGGGCCACCTGGCGGGTGATGGGTTGAATGGCCGGCAGGTACTCGTCGAGATCTGTGTCCGGTCCTGACCACAGTTGAATGCGTCCCAGGCTGATACCCCTCATCTCTATGGGAAACTCGGTGACTGCGTCTTCGTGATCGACCTCCCCACGGGCGGCTACGACCACAGCCTCCCCATCTTCCCGTACGACGACGACCCGTCCGGCGTCAATCGGCACTGCTCCGGCGAGGTCGCGTAGAGCGACATTGCCGATCGTCATCGGGTTGAGTTCCTGTGTGTTGGCGAGCTCCGACAGGCTGGCGAGCAGTGTGTGAGCCGTCTGGATTCGCTCCACCCTGGCCGTTGCCACCTGTAGTGCGGCGCTGGTCTCGCTGGTCTCCGTCAGGATGCGGCGGACCTGGGTGAAGGTGATGACGATCAGCGCATACAAGAACGCGGGCTGGATCGTCCTGCCATCGAGCAAGTTCTGGTCGAGAGCTCCGGCGACGACAAAAAGGCCGGCGATGGAGAGGGCTCCGGTCTCGAGGCCGATGCGCGTCCCCAGGAAGCTCGCCGCGTACAAAGGCGGCCCGGCCAAGAAGATGACGTAGGCCGACTCGGCGCCGCCGGTCAGCGCTATTGCGATGAGGCCGACGATGACGCCGAGCACTGCGAGAAGCTCTCCCCATTGTGCGCTGTCTCGGATTCTTGGGGGCAAAGCCTGCATAGCAACGACCCAGGCTCCCGCCAGTAAAGCGGAGATGCCCACGTTGCCCGTAGCTCCGTCATCGACAGCGCTGACGATGACCGACAAGGTCAAGGAGGCCCACAGGACTGCGCTGAGGACCCAATCGAGCCTCTTATCCCAGGCTTCGTGAGCTGCGATCATCAGCACAGAGTACAGTCGAGACCATGCGACCCGAGGGCAATGCGAGTGCGCCGCTACGGCTAGTGATAAGCGGCGGGATCGGCAGCGGCAAGACCACCGTGCTGCGGATCCTGGGCACCCTGGGTATCCAGGTTATCGAGGCAGACCGTATCGGTCACGCAGTGCTCGAACCTGATGGGGCTGCCTTCGCCGAGGTTGCCGCGCTTTGGCCCGGAGTCGTCAGCGAAGGAAGGATTGACCGTCCGAGTCTCGCCACGATTGTGTTCAGCGATGTGGAGCAATTGCGTCGGCTCGAGTCGGTGACGCACCCGCACATCGCCGCCGAGATCAGAAATCGGGTCGGCGCTCTTGCGGAAATGGATGTTGCTGTGGAGATACCCCTCGATTCCGACCTGCTCGGTGCGGGGTGGACGCGCATTGTGATCGACGCTCCGGACGCTGATCGAGGCCGAAGAGCCGTCGCCAGGGGTGCAGACCCGGAAGATGTGTCGCGGCGCATGACCGCTCAGCCCGATCGTGACAAGTGGTTGGCCGCTGCCGCCGTCGTCGTCGACAATTCGGGCACCATCGCCGATCTCGAAAGAAACATCGAGCAGATGGTGGTCACGCTGCGCGCCGGCGGTTAGCAGAGTCGGGATTCTTGTCGGTGGGAGACGTTACGCTGCCGCCATGCGCCCCTTCAAGGTTCACTCCGATTTCCAGCCCGCCGGTGACCAGCCGGAGGCGATCGCCCAGTTGGCGTCGGGAATCGAGCGTGGTGACAGGTTCCAGGCACTGATGGGCATCACCGGGTCCGGGAAATCGGCAACGGTGGCATGGCTCATCGAGCAGATTCAGCGGCCCACGATCATTCTCGCTCCCAACAAGGCTCTAGCGGCACAGTTGGCAAATGAATTCCGCGAGTTCTTCCCGGAGAATCGGGTCGAATACTTCGTCAGCTACTACGACTACTACCAGCCCGAGGCGTACATCGCTCAGACCGACACCTACATCGAGAAGGAGTCGACGATGAACGATGAGATAGACCGGTTACGGCACGCAGCCACGGCGGCATTGCTCACGCGCAAGGACGTGATCATCGTGGCTTCTGTGTCGGCGATATACGGTCTCGGATCACCGGAGCAATACGAGGGCCGATTGTTGCGGCTGGTCCGAGGCGTTGAATACCCGCTCGGGGATGCGGTGCGCCGCCTGGTCGATATCCAGTATGAACGTAACGAAGTCAACCTGATACGAGGCAAGTTCCGGCTGCGCGGCGATACCCTCGAGGTTTTCCCGGCCTACGACGAAGCCGTATACCGGATCGAATACTTCGGTGATGAAGTCGACCGAATTCTCCGCATGAATCCATTGACCGGAGAGATCGTGGAAGAGATGCACGAAGTGTTCGTGTACCCGGCCACGCACTACGTGGCAGATCAGGAGCGCATCATGCGGGGGGTCCAGGACATCAACGAAGAGCTGGCGGAGCGGCTCGGCGTCCTGCAGGACCAGGGCAAGCTCCTCGAAGCGCAACGGCTGCGGATGCGTACGTCGTACGACATGGAGATGATGACGGAGATCGGGACCTGCGCCGGCATCGAGAACTACTCGAGGCATCTGGACCGCCGCCAACCGGGGGAAGCGCCGTACACCCTTCTCGACTACTTCCCGGAGGACTACGTCACGATTATCGACGAGAGCCATGTGACCATTCCGCAGATTCACGGCCAGTATGCCGGAGATCGCAGCCGCAAGGAGGTTCTCGTCGACCACGGATTCCGTCTCCCCTCGGCGATGGATAACCGACCTCTCACCTTCGAAGAGTGGTTTGCCAAGACCGGCCAGTGTGTTCTGCTTTCCGCGACGCCGGGCAAATGGGAAATGGACATCTCAACTCAGGCGGTCGAGCAGGTCATCCGCCCGACCGGACTAGTGGACCCAGAGGTCCTGGTTCGTCCCACCAAGGGGCAGATCGACGACCTCGTCGAGGAAATCCAGGAGCGGGCAGAGCGGGATCAGCGGGTTCTGGTCACAACTCTCACCAAGAAGATGTCCGAAGACCTCACGGACTACCTGCTCGAGCTCGGGGTAAAGGCGAGGTACCTGCATTCGGACATCGATACTCTCGAAAGGGTCCAGATACTGAGCGAACTCCGTATGGGTGAGTACGACGTCCTCGTCGGCGTGAACCTTCTCAGGGAAGGTCTCGATCTACCCGAGGTGGCGCTCGTAGCGATCCTCGATGCCGACAAGGAAGGTTTCCTGAGGTCGCAGACCTCTCTGGTACAGACCATCGGGCGAGCGGCTCGCAACGTTGACGGGCAAGTGATCATGTACGCCGACAAGGTCACGGATTCGATGAGGTTTGCGATAAATGAGACAAATCGGCGTCGCGGGATACAGATCGACTTCAACGAGGCACATGGCATCGATCCCCAGACGATCCGTAAGAAGGTGAGCGACATCCTGCAACTCGTCCAGAGTTCGGACGCACCTTCCGCTGATCGTCGGGAGCGCGAAACGCGGGAGCGGGCGCCGCTCGACATAGGTACCGACGACCTTCGCCGGCTGATTCAGAGCCTCGAGGAGGAGATGCACGACGCCGCCACCGAGCTGCGGTTTGAGTACGCCGCCCGGCTGCGTGACGAAATCAACGAGCTCAAGCGGGAGCTCCGCGAACTAGCAGAGGCCGCCAAATAGCCCGGATCACACCTTGCGGTTGATATCGTTCTCCGGTGACCGACAAGAGCCCCGCACCCACCATTCGCCCTTCGTGGCGTCTGCGCGTATACCCGACGGTGTTGCTGGTGGCCCTGGTGGGCGCCTTGCTCTTTGCCACCGTCACATACGATCGAGAGCACCCAACGAGCCGTCTCGGCGGTGACTACCCGGCCTTCTACGGTGCTGGTGCAATCGCCCGCGCCGGCGATTGGGATGAGCTCTATTCGGTGGAGCGGCAGGCTGCGGAGCAGGCCGGGCTCATCGATGACGACGGCAGCTACCTCTATTTTTCATATCCGCCCTTTGTTGCCGGGGCCTACGCCGGTCTTGCCGGATATGACTATCGCTGGTCCTTTCTGATCCATACCGTTCTCATGGGTCTGGCGCTCGCCGGTGCGATCAGGCTCCTCTGGCCCTGGCTGGGACGCTTTGGGTTGCCGCCGACCGCGATCTTCATGCTCGCCCTGGCCTTCTACCCGCTGCTCCGGGCGGTGCCCGGCGGCCAAAACACGACGCTGAGCCTGCTCCTTCTGGCTTTGGCGGCCCGGCTCGACCACGAGGACAGACCGCTTGTTGCCGGTCTTGCGCTGGCCGCCCTCTTGTTCAAGCCGCAGTTTGGCGTTGTCCTCGTGCCTCTGCTGCTTGTGGCGAGACGCTGGCGGGTCCTGCTTGGGTGGTCCATCGGAGCCATATCCCTGTGGGCAGCGTCTCTTTTGCTCACCGGCGGGGCCTGGGTCGCCGACTGGTGGGATCAGGCCGGGGCCTTTCGCGACGAAAACGTTGCCGCAAACGGGACGAACTTCGTGTCCCTGCCCGGCTTCTTCGAGAACCTGATCGGATCGGGCGAACCCACTGCTTTTGTCCTGGGCTACGGTGTTGCGGCGGCATTTGGTGCGGCGGTGGCCTATTTCTGGTGGGAGCACCCACGCTCTTGCTCCCTCGAAAGGTACGGGCTGGCCGGCGCCGCAGTGGTTCTTGCCGCACCACAGACCCTCTACTACGACGCCGGGCTGCTACTGCTCGGCCTCGTGGCCGGAATTGCGCTGCTTCGCAGATCGCAAACGGCCGCGCTTGCAGGGATCGTGTTGCTTTCGTGGTCGCACGTCATGGCGGACGATTTGGGTTGGTCGCCGCTCGGCCCGCTCATCTGGGCGGGTGCGGGGTGGCTCGGCTGGCAGGTAATCCAAACGTGTCGAAGCGAAGCTACGCCCGTGTAATTTTGTCGGTGCCGGCAACTATCATCGCCAACTGTTGCGCGATAGGTCGAGGCGGAGGACGGCGCACCGGTGGGAAGCAATACGATCATCGTCAAAGGTGCTCGCGAGCACAACCTGGCAAACGTGGATCTCGAGTTGCCGCGCGACGAATTGATCGTGTTTACCGGATTATCGGGTTCGGGCAAATCGTCGCTCGCTTTTGACACCATCTACGCCGAAGGTCAGCGGCGCTATGTCGAAAGCCTCTCCGCTTATGCGAGACAGTTTCTCGGACAGATGGACAAGCCGGATGTCGACTTCATTGAGGGACTCTCGCCGGCTATTTCGATCGATCAAAAGACGGCAAGCCGCAATCCCCGGTCGACCGTAGGGACTGTGACCGAGGTCCACGACTACCTCCGGTTGTTGTTCGCCCGGATCGGGATACCGCACTGCCCGAACGATGGTTCGGTGGTTGCCAGGCAGACGCCGCAGCAGATCGTTGACCAAATCCTCGATCTGGAACCTGGAACGAGGTTTCAGATTCTCGCTCCAGTTGTCCAGGGAAGAAAGGGCGAGTACGAGGCACTCCTCTCGGATCTGGCCAAGGATGGCTTCAGCAGGGCCAGGATCGACGGCGAGGTGCGCGATCTAACCGAGGACATCAAGCTGGACCGGTACTTCCAGCACACCATCGAAGTCGTTGTCGATCGCCTGGTACGGAAAGACGGCATCGAGGCCCGTCTCACAGATTCGCTCGAGACCGCCCTTAGCCTCTCTGAGGGTGTGGCCCTCATCGATGTCATCGAAGGCCCGACTCTCACTTTTAGCCAGCACTTCGCTTGCCCCGAATGCGGGTTGTCATTCGAAGAGCTGCAGCCCCGGAACTTCTCGTTCAACAGTCCCTATGGCGCGTGTACGGTCTGCAGCGGGATCGGCACCCGGCATCAGGTCGACGCCGACCTCGCGGTCCCGCAAACGGACAAGAGCATCTCCGAAGGGGCGTTCGCCCCGTGGGCCGGGCGACATCGCATGCGCTACTTTCAGCGTCTTCTTGCCGCAGTTGCGGAGGAGGAAGGCATCGATGTCGATAGGCCGTTTCGGCGGCTGTCGGCTAAGCATCGTGAACTGCTGATCAACGGCGCGGGGGGCAAGCCCTACACGGTCACCTACCAGAACCGATTCGGCAGGAAGCGTCGCTACGAGACCACCTATGAAGGGGTAGTTCCCTGGCTGGAGAGGCGGTACCGGGACGCAGAGTCCGACGGAGCCCGCGAGCAGTATCGGCAGTTCATGCGGGAAGTACCGTGCGGCGAGTGCCGCGGAGGCAGGCTCAATCCGGTATCTCTTGCCGTGACGGTCGGCGGTACTGGCATCTTCGATCTCTCATCCATGTCCCTGCGCCGGGCTGTCGATTGGCTCGACACGGTGGAGCTCTCCGAGCGTGATGAGCACATCGCACGCCTGGTAGTCAAGGAGATTCGAGCTCGTCTCTCATTTCTGGTCGACGTTGGTCTCGACTATCTGACTCTGATGCGATCGGCGGCGACTCTTGCCGGGGGAGAGGCGCAGCGGATCCGGCTGGCCACTCAGATCGGGTCGGGCTTGGTCGGTGTGCTCTACATCCTGGATGAACCGTCGATCGGCTTGCATCAGAGGGACAACCAGCGCCTCATCGAAACCTTGATCCGCCTCCGTGATCTCGGCAACACGCTCATCGTGGTCGAACATGACGAAGAGACCATCCGCGTTGCCGATCACATCGTGGACATCGGGCCTGGTGCCGGTGCCCATGGCGGCAAGATCGTTGCGGCTGGAGACCTCGACACGGTCATGTCTTCCGCCCAGTCCATCACCGGCGACTACCTGGCAGGCAGGAGGGCCATCGAGGTGCCTGGCGTACGACGCTTGGGCAGTGGAGCGAAGATCAAAGTCGAGGGCGCCGCTGAAAACAACCTGCAGGACATTGCGGTGGAATTCCCTCTCGGCAAGCTGACGGTAGTCACGGGTGTCTCCGGGAGTGGCAAGTCATCCCTTGTTCAGGAGATCCTCTCGAAGGGCCTCCACCATGAGCTTCATGGGGCCCACGCGCTACCCGGCAAGCATCGGCGGCTCTTGGGCGTCGACCAGGTTGACAAGGTTATCAACATCGACCAGTCGCCGATCGGCCGTACGCCGCGGTCGAACGCGGCGACATATACCAAGGTGTTCGATCGGATCCGGGAGCTGTTTGCGGCGACGACCGATGCGCGGATGCGCGGCTACAAGCCGGGCAGGTTCTCGTTCAACGTTGCCGGGGGGCGCTGCGAAACCTGTAAGGGGGACGGGACGATTCGAATTGAGATGCACTTCCTGCCCGATGTGTTCATCCCGTGTGAGGTGTGCAAGGGCCGACGGTACAACCGGGACACTCTGCAAGTGCTGTTCAAGGGCCACTCAATTGCCGACGTACTCGAGATGTCGGTCGAAGAGGCGCTGCACTTCTTTGAGAATCAGCCGCGCATTGCCCGCGTTCTCGAGACCCTGTTCGATGTCGGACTCGGGTATGTCCGTCTTGGTCAGCCGGCGCCGACGCTGTCCGGCGGGGAGGCACAGCGGGTGAAGCTGGCATCCGAATTGGGCAAGCGATCGACCGGCAGCACGTTCTACATACTCGACGAGCCGACTACCGGTCTTCACTTCGAGGACGTGCGCAAGCTTCTCGGGGTACTCCATCGGTTGGTGGATGCCGGCAACACGGTCGTTGTCATTGAGCACAACCTGGACGTCGTAAAGACCGCGGACTGGATAATCGATCTCGGCCCCGAAGGCGGCGAGGACGGCGGCCGCATCGTTGCGTCGGGCACGCCCGAGGATGTCATCTCGGTGCCCGAGTCCTACACAGGGAAGTTCTTGCGGGACTTGCTGGGTTCGGCGTGACAGCGCGCAATGGCTGATTGGGAGCGACTCGCCGGCTGGTGGCTCGAGGAGATCGCGGATGATCCCATCTACGGTCTGGATGTGGTCCCGCTGGCAATCGACCTGGCCGGACGGCCCAGCGGAATCGCCCTCGATCTCGGATGTGGGGAAGGACAGGTCATGCGCGCCTTCCTGGGTCGCGTGGTAGGAACAGACATTTCCCAGCTGCTGTTGCAGCGGGCGTCGTCCGCCGGGCCGGTCGTACGGGGTCGCCTACCGGATCTCGACTGGATCCGCACGGCCGCGATCGATACGGCGTATGCCGTTCTTGTTCTCGAACATCTTCCGGATCTCAACGTATTCGGAAGTGCTTTCCGCGTGGTTCGCCCCGGGGGGAAACTCGTCATGGTTGCCAACCATCCTTCCTTCACGGCCGCCGAAGCAGGCCCGATAGTCGACCAAACCGACGGCGAGTTTCTGTGGCGATGGGGCGACTACTTCAATGAGGCAGAGATAGCGATGCATGGTCGCGGGAAGGATTCGATTGTCTTCCACCACAGGCCGCTCGGCACCATCCTCAATGCCGCCGCCGATTCGGGATGGATGCTCGACTGTCTCTCCGAGACGGGATTCAGCGATGCCGCCATCGCTGTTCGACCCGGCTATGCGGGTCAGGAAAAGATGCCCCGTCTCCTCGGAATCAGGTGGATCCGACCCACTACAGGTAGTGATGAAGATCGCCACTCAAGGTAGTCGTGGCCTCTGCCGATGAGGTCATGTTGACAAACGGAGGAACAGATGGACGGCTTCTACGTTGCATACGAATACGGGAGCGGAGCGGCTTGGGCGTTCGTGCAGGCAAAGACGGTCGCCGAAGTGGTTGCCGAGTTTCCTGAGCTCGATGTGTATGACACCCCGCCGGATTGGATGACGGTCGAAGATTTGCATCAGGTGCGCGAGCACGCTTCTGTCGCGTTGAGCGCCAACTCCAACCTCGACCACATTCTCGAGGCCAATAGGCAGCTCTCGCTGGCTGCCGCCTCATAAGGCTACGCCACTTCTTCATCTTGGCCGCGGGCGAATCGCGAGCCATATCGCCTCTGCCTTGACAACAGTGGCGTACCATCGCGGCAATGATGCAGCGTCCGCCGGCCTCCTCGATACCTGACGGTCCCGGGGTCTACCTGTTCCACGGCTCGGACGATCGCGTGCTCTACATCGGCAAGGCGAAATCGTTGCGGAAGCGCCTGGCGAACTACTTCGGCGAAGACCTGCTCCCTCGAACCCGTCTCATGGTCGGCGAAGCAACCAGGGTCGAGTGGATAGTCACCGACGGCGAAGTCGACGCGTTGATGCTCGAATACACGCTTGTGCAGAAGCACCAACCACGTTTCAACATCAAGCTCCGGGACGACAAGAGCTTTCCTTATCTGGCGCTCACTCGCTACCAGGATTGGCCCCGGGTCATGGTGATGAGAGGTAAGCGTCGGAAGGGCGTCCAGTACTTCGGACCATTTGCGCACGCATACGCGATACGTCAGACCAGGGATCTCCTGCTGCGGACTTTCCCGATCCGGTCCTGCACAGATAGCAAGTTCCGCAGCCATGAGTCGCTGGGGAGGCCATGTCTTCTCTTCCATATAGAACGCTGCTCCGGGCCGTGTGTTGGCGAGGTGACCGCCGAGGAGTACGCGGCCGATGTCGAGGGGCTTGCGGCGTTTCTCGACGGCGACCGCGCAGATCTCACTTCCCGCCTCACAAAGGAAATGCAGGAAGCAGCAGATCGTCTCGAATACGAGCATGCGGCCCGGCTACGGGATCAGCTGGGATCAGTGGAGAAGGCGTTGCAGCGCCAGGAGTTGGTTTCGAACCGCCCGGAGACGTTCGACCTCGTCGCGATCGATGAGGATGATCTCGAGGCTGCTGTTGTGGTCTTCAACGTGACGAGGGGACGTTTGACGGGGCGCAAAGCGAGTGTCCTCGACAAGGTGGAGGACGTGTCGTCGGCGGAGCTGACGGAGATCGTTTTGCGCCAGACCTACGGCGGGGAGACGCCACCGAGTCTGGTGCTTGTCGGCGAGCTTCCCACGGACCCAGACCTGTGGACCGCGTGGCTGGGACGCCGCCGCGGGACGAAGGTGGAGTTGCGGGTGCCGGCCCGGGGCTCGAAGCGGCGTCTCCTCGAGACGGCTCGCGCCAACGCCCGAGAGGAATTCGCCCGACATCGGCTGAAACGGGCATCGGATCACAATGCCCGAGCCAAGGCATTGCGCAGCCTGCAAGACCACCTTGGGCTAGATACCGCGCCACTTCGGATCGAGTGCTACGACATCTCGACGATCCAGGGCACCGACACCGTCGGCTCAATGGTCGTGTTTGAGGATGGTCTCCCCAAGAAGTCGGAGTACCGGCGATTCAAGGTGAAGACTCTGAGCGGGCAGGATGATTTTGCCGCCATGGAGGAAGTGTTGCGCAGGCGGTTCGGCGCGTACGTCGCAGACCGGGACCGCCCCGTGGAAGAGCGCGGGAAGTTCGCATACCCGCCATCGCTCGTGGTTATCGACGGCGGTGCCGGCCAACTCGCCAGGGCGGTGAAGGTGCTCGACCATTTTGAGTTGGACATACCCGTTGCCGGTCTGGCAAAGCGCCTCGAAGAGGTGTATCTGCCGGACCTGCCGGAGCCATTGATGATCCCGAGAGGTGAGGATGCGCTGTATCTGCTGCAGAGCGTTCGCGACGAGGCCCATCGGTTTGCCGTCACGTATCACAGGAGCCTGCGCAGCAAACGTATGGTCGACAGCGTTCTGGATAACATCGACGGAGTCGGACCGAAGCGGAAGAGACAGCTATTGCGCCGATTCGGCTCGCTGAAGCGCTTGCGGAACGCTAGCTTCGAGGAGATCGCAGATGTAGTCCCGGAGGCCGTTGCCCGGGAGGTCGTCGTCGCACTCGGCGGTCCGAGAGAGGGAGTCGGTAGTGAGTGAATCGCGAGCCGTGATCATCACCGGGATGTCCGGGGCCGGCCGCTCCCAGGCGGCGAAGGTCATGGAGGACCTCGGCTATTTCGTTGTCGACAATCTGCCGGCCGAGATGATCAAGTTCCTGGTCGACCATGTTGGGGTCCCGGAGGGGCGTCGGGAGAAGATCGCCGTTGTCGTCGACACGAGGGGAGGGGTGACGTTCGAGGCGCTGGACGAAGCGTTGCGCAGCCTTCTGCAGCGAAGCGTCCGGACGACGGTGCTCTTCATGGACGCCGACGACACGGCGCTCGTGAGACGCTTTGAGGAGACCCGCAGGAGCCACCCCATCAGCGAGGGCACTCTTGCCGAACGGATCGCCACTGAGCGAGAGGCGTTCGAGGAGATCCGGGGACTCGCCGATGTAATCATCGACACTTCGGACCTTAACGTGCACGAGCTACGAGACAAGGTCATCGAGGCGTTCCGGGTGCCCGGTCAGACCCGGCGGCTCCGTGTCGATGTGATCTCGTTCGGCTTCAAGAGGGGGACGCCGCGCGTTGTCGATGTCCTCTTCGACGTTCGCTTCCTCCCGAATCCCCACTGGAATCCGGAGCTGCGACCGCTCACCGGGCACGACGCACCGGTGCGTGATCACGTCCTGTCGTCTGAGGACGCTGTCGAGTTTGTCACCAAGAGCTTGGACATGCTGAATTTCCTGCTTCCGCGCTACGAAGCGGAGGGCAAGGCCTATCTCACGATCGGCGTCGGCTGCACCGGAGGACGCCACAGGTCTGTCGCTCTGGCCAACGAGTTGACCCGGCTGCTCCAGGCAGAGGGATTCGATGCGAATGTGAGTCATCGCGACACACCGGCAACAGATGAGTAGCCCCTTCGAGACTCCTGTTGCCGAAGCGCTGGAACAGGCACTTGCGGCCGACAGAAACGGGCCGCACGTAGTTGCCATCGGCGGCGGAAAAGGGCTAGCTGTTGCGCTCGAAGCCGTAACTCGTTACGCCGGCCGGATTGATGCAATAGTCACCGTCGCCGACGATGGAGGCTCCTCGGGCCGTCTGGCTCCCGACCTCCAGATCCCTCCTCCAGGCGATATCCGCAAGTGCCTGATAGCGCTGACACCGGAGGATTCGATCTGGCGATCGCTGTTTGAGTATCGGTTCTATGGCGCCGATGTGAAAGGGCATTCCCTCGGCAACCTGCTGATCGCATCGCTGGCAGATCTCGAGGGCGATTTTTCGGCGGCGCTGAAGTCGGCCGAGCGGCTGCTCGGCACCGTCGGCTCGGTACTTCCGGTGTCTCCGGAGCGCCTCCATATCGAAGCGGTCGTAGATGGAATCCCGATAGATGGTCAGGTGGGTCTGGCTCTGAGTACAGGCACCGTCGACGAGATGCGACTGCTACCGGACGATGCCCGGGCCAACGTTGATGCCCTCATCGCCATTGCGGAAGCAGATCAGATCGTTGTCGGTCCTGGCAGTCTCTATACGTCGCTCCTGGCAACGCTCCTTGTCCCTGGAATCGTCGAGGAGATCAATGCATCGCCTGCCCGCCTGATCTACGTGGCGAACCTGAGCACCCAGGACGGGGAGACCCTCGGGATGGACTGCGCCGACCACTTAGATGCACTGATCACGATGAGTGGGATCAGACCTCCCGCTGCTATCGTTGCCAACGAAACGTCGGTGACGTTTCCGCCTCCTCTCGAAGCGCTCGAGGCAGACGAGGAGGTTTTGGCAACTTACGGTGTAGACGTGGTTTTCGGTCCCCTCGTGGAGACGGCCTCCGCAGTACCGCGACATGATCCGGTTCGCCTTGGCGGCGTTCTGGCGCGTCTCATCTAACACACCCTCAACCCGAAGGAACCTCCATGAAGGTAGCAATCAACGGTTTCGGACGCATCGGCCGCAACTTCTTTAGGGCGGCGAAGAGCGGCAGCTTCTGGGAGCAACTCCAGGCTCTGGCTAAAGGCTACGACATGGTGGCCGTGAATGACCTCACAGATGCCGAGACCCTCGCCCATCTGCTGAAGTACGACTCGATCCACGGTGCGTACCCTGGGAACGTTGAAGTAGCAGGCGAAGACCTCATCGTTGACGGAGACCGTTTCAAGGTCTTTTCTGAGCGCGACCCTGCCAATCTCCCTTGGGGCGATCTTGGCGTCGACGTCGTCATCGAGTCCACCGGCATCTTTCGTTCGCACGAAATGGCCTCCAAGCACCTCGAAGCCGGCGCCAAGTATGTGCTGATCAGCGCACCGTCGCCGGATCCGGACATCTCAGTGGTCCTCGGAGTCAACGACCACGAGCTCGATCCTGCGGTGCACAAGATCATCTCAAATGCCTCCTGCACCACCAACTGCATCGCTCCGATGGCCAAGGTGCTCGACGATGCTTTCGGAATCGAGCGCGGGATGTTCACGACGGTGCATGCCTACACGGGCGACCAGGCGATTCTCGACATGCCGCACAAGGATCTGCGCCGGGCGCGTAATGCGGCGACAAACATCATTCCCACCTCGACGGGTGCCGGCAAGGCCGTTGGAAAGGTGCTGCCCACACTCGAGGGCAAGCTCAAGGGGATGGCCATGCGGGTGCCGGTGGCGGACGGCTCGATCACGGACCTGGTTGTGACTCTCGGTCGCAATGTCAGCATCGAAGAGGTCAACAACGCGTTCCAGACTGCCGCCGGCGGTCCCTTGAAGGGCATTCTCCGCTACACAGAGGATCCGATCGTATCGAGCGACATCGTCGGCGATCCGCACTCTTGCATCTACGACGCCGGCGCAGCCATTGTGCCCGGTGACCGCATGGTGAAGGTGCTCGGCTGGTACGACAACGAGTGGGGCTACTCGAGCCGACTCGTCGATCTCGTAGCCAGGCTGGGCTAGAGCCAGAGGACGACAACAAAGTGGCAAACCTCCCAACACTCGACTCGCTCCGGGTCGAAGGGGCCACGGTTCTGGTCCGTTCTGACTTGAACGTGCCGCTCGATGATGGGGAGGTGGCAGACGACTTTCGGATCGTCGCCAGCCTCCCCACCATCGACGCTCTGCGTTCCCGGGGTGCCAAGGTCATCGTCTGCAGCCATCTCGGCAGGCCGACGGGCGTTGACGAGAGTCTCCGTCTCGACCCTGTGGCGAAGCGCCTCGCCGAACTCGGTGGTTTCCCGGTCACGAAGCTGAACACCGTGGCCGGAGAAGAAGTCGCGGCAGCTGTTGCCGCGGCCGACGCCGGCACCATCACGCTGCTAGAGAACACTCGATTCGAGGCAGGCGAGAAGACCAACGATCCGTCATTGGCAGATGCCCTGGCCGCACTCGCCGACTATTTCGTGCTGGACGCATTCGGTACGGCTCATCGCGCTCATGCGACGACCGTAGGGGTTGCGGAGCGGCTGCCGTCGGCAGCAGGTCTGTTGCTCCACAAAGAGGTCGAAGCGCTGTCGGCGTTGCTCGGCGATCCGGATCGGCCATACGTCGTCATCCTCGGCGGTGCCAAGGTCTCAGACAAGCTTGCGGTCATGGAGCATCTACTGCCCAGGGTCGACAAGATGCTGGTCGGCGGTGGCATGTGCTTTACGCTGCTCGAGGCGCGAGGGCACCCCGTGGGCGGCTCTCTTGTCGAGGAGTCCATGGTCGATGTTGTCGCCGACTTGCTGGCGGGGGAGTTCGGACACAAGATCCTGCTCCCAACCGACATCGTGGCGGCTGCGGCTTTCTCGGAAGATGCCGAACACCGCATTGTTCCCGCCGATTCGATCCCCGCCGACATGATGGGGCTCGACATTGGACCCGAGTCGACCGCCGCCTTTGGCGCGGCCGTTGACGATGCGTCCAGCGTCTTCTGGAACGGTCCGATGGGCGTGTTCGAATGGGAGGCATTCCGTGCCGGTACCGCCGGCGTGGCAGCGGCCCTTGCAGACACGGAGGGCTTCACGGTCATCGGTGGGGGTGACAGCGTCGCTGCCATCCGGCTCCTCGGCCGAGAGGATCAGATAAGTCATGTTTCGAGCGGCGGCGGCGCCGGACTCGAGCTACTCGAAGGAAAAGAACTACCGGGCATCAAGGCCCTGGAGAGGTGGAACGATGCGTAAGGACCTGATCGCCGGCAACTGGAAGATGCATTCAACGCATCTCGACGCAATCCAGATGGTGCAGAAGCTCAGCTACCGGCTCGATCCCGGGGACTACGAACGGGTCGACGTCGTTGTGTGCCCCCCTTTCACCGCGCTGCGGTCGACGCAAACCGTCATCGAGTCGGACAATCTGCAGATTGGTCTCGGCGCCCAGCATTGCTTCTATGAGGAGAAGGGCGCCTATACCGGCGAGATTGCTCCCAGCATGCTGGCCAAGCTCTCCGTTTCGTATGTGCTTGCCGGCCATTCCGAGCGCCGCCAGGTCTTCGGGGAAACCGACGATGACGTCAACAAGAAGGTCAAGGCGATCTTTGCCGCCGAGATGACACCGATCATGTGCTGCGGCGAAACCGAAAACGAGCGCGAACAGAGCATGACCGAAGAGAAGGTCGGCAGCCAGGTGCGCCTCGGCTTGCAGGGCCTCACCGCCGAACAGGTGGCGTCCATGGTCATCGCCTACGAGCCCATCTGGGCGATCGGGACCGGCAAGACGGCCAGCGCCGACGATGCCGGCGACATGTGTACCTTTGTCCGCAACACCGTCGCCGAGCAATTTGGAGAAGCCGCCGATTCTGTGCGGATCCTCTACGGCGGTTCCGTCAAGGCAGGCAACATCGCCGGTTTGATGGCAAAGCGCGACATAGACGGTGCCCTGGTGGGCGGAGCCTCCCTGGATCCGGACAGCTTTGCATCCATCGTGCGGTACTGGATCTAGCCGAACCTAGGCAGGATCCGCCGGGCGCTATACGCTGGCTCTATGGATGAGCAGCGAATCTTCGAGGAGTTGGGTTCGCTCATGGATGAGTTGGCCGCGCTTCCGGGCGAGGCGTTCGCCGAACGGGCAGAACTGCGTGATCGCCAGGACGAATTGCGCAAGTTGCTGGCGGAGGCACAGATAGCAGCCGGTCGCGATGCCGAGGAAATGTGGGCCGAGCAAGCGGCGCGCAAGCAGCCCGATGACGACAAACCGTTCATAGAGATTCATTTGCCAGACTCGAGCATGGGTGGCGGCTAGGCAGCGCCGCTGCTCGGGCGAGATCCTGGACGTGACCTGCCTGGAGGAGAGCCACCGGTTAGTTATCCACATGGAACTAGCGCGCCTTCGCTCGCACGAATAGTCATTGCAGCTTGCCGTCGCACCGGTCACTATTGGTGGCGCCGGCACTACAGGGGGTAGGGTCGGTTGAGTGGGCTTCTCGCTCCGGATGTCATCCGGCCAACGCGGGAGGAGGTGGGTGTAGCGATGCTGTACAGAGCAGCCTTTGACTTTCGAGTCACACGGCGAATCGAATGGGAAGATGATCTGGCCGGATTCCACGGCCACATCGAGCGGGTGCGCGAGCACATTGCCGCCCGCAAGATCACCGATGACGTCCGCGTGACGGCAGACATAGGTCAGGCGTGTCTTACCCTCGACTTCCTTGTTGAGGGCACCGATGCCGACGCGGCTGAGATGGAAGCGCTCCACGTCATGAGTTTGGCAATCCGTGAGTGCGGGGCGCGCCATGTTGGCCTCTACCCGATTGCCGAGGAGCGCCGGTTGAAGTCGCGGGCCAACGCTTTCGCCGGTCTGCGGACCCCCAGGTGGGAGCCACGCCGGATATTGATCGCGGCGGCCTGACGCCCGACCGGTACAATTGACCGTCGTCGAACGGAGGCCTATGCGACGTACGGTTGCCGCGCTTGTAGCGGGGTTTCTGCTCGTAGCTGCATGTGGTGATGGCACGGATTCGACCGCCCCTACTGAACCTGCCGTGTCGACTACTGCGCCGGAGGCGAGTCGCTCCACGACCACTGCAGCGGTCGAAGAGGCCACGACCTCGACGACCCAGGCACCCACAACTAGCGTCGCCGATATGCCGCCCCGTCCCGGTGGCAAGGTTGTAATCGCCGATGAGCAGGAACCACCCGTCCTCAACCCGTACGTTCCAGGCGGCGACAACTTGATCGTCAGCATCATCGGCCAGGCCCACATGGCCGGTGCGTACGACATAGACGCACAGACTCGAGAACTCATTCCGGAACTCGTCGTCGAAGTGCCGACGGTGAGCAACGGGGGAGTCGTGGTCAACGATGACGGCACCATGACTGTTCGTTGGGAGATCCGTGACGAGGCCGCGTGGTCTGACGGGACACCCGTCAGCGGCGACGATTTCGCTTTCACGACTGACTTCCAGGCGGCGACCCACGAATGCTGGGATCAGGACGCCGACTGGGTGCCCGAACCGTTCGATCTCGGAGGGACGATTGAGTCGGTGGAGGAGAAGACCATCTCTATCCGCTTCGATCAGCCGGGTTTTCAGCATGAGGACATGTTCGAATGGGTCGTGCCCAGACACGTCGTCGAAGGCAGCGACTACTGCGAGGACTGGAACGAAACACCGTGGCCGGCGGCGGGGCCGTTCATCTTCAGCGAGTGGGAACGAGGCAACCACATCACGCTGGTGCGCAACCCGAACTACTGGAAGAGCGACCCTGAGACGGGGGCGCAACTGCCGTTTCTCGATGAGGTCGAGTTCCGCTTCATATGGGACCCGGAGGAGATCGTCAGTGCTTTCAAGAGTCGCGAGGTCGACGTAGTCCAGCCACCTCCATTCTTTGAGACGGCGACGGCGTTGCAGGCGATCGAGGGCGCCGATGTGCAGATCCTGCAGGGGCCGGTATGGGAGCACTTCAACTTCCAGTTCGGGCCCAACAACCGCAATGACGACTCCATGAACGCCTCGCGGAGTTTTCGTCAGGCCGTCGCTCACGCTCTCGATCGCCAGGTGCTGGTCGACGAGGCGTACTCGGGGATGCTCCCCGGGCCGATCGATGGAATCCTTCACACCGTCATCCCCGACGCCAGCTGTGATCCGTGGGCGGTCTACGACTACAACCCGGAGCGGGCCGCCGCGCTACTGGAGGCCGCATGCGAGGAGATGGACCGTGACTGCGTTGCCAACCCGCCCAAGCTGATCTTCTCCACGACGACCAACGGAGACATCCGGTGGCGGTGGGCCAACCTGCTGGAAGACATGGTCGCCGAATCAGGTATCGAGGTAGAACTGCAAACGGAAGACTCGCAGTTGTTCTTCGGCGACACGCTCGAGAATGGGGATTGGGATCTCGGGCTGTGGGCGTGGGTGGGGTCGCCGGGTGGGACCGGCGCCCTGTCGACCATGGGCCTGTTTGATCCTGATGCCCCGCCGCCGGATGGCGACAACTACTACCGGTGGGGAACTGCCGACTCAGTAGTCCGTGACGACGATGCTGTGGCCAACTTCCGCGAGGTGCTCGCCGAGATGCGCACCACTTACGACTACGACGAGGTGAAACGTCTTGCCGGCGTGCTCGAACTGATCCTGGCCGAAGAAGCTGTCATCGTCCCGCTGGCATCGCGGGTCACGATGGGGGCGGTGTGGGCAGACGAGATCGGCGGATTTGAGATGAACCCGACACAGGCAAGTCACACCTGGAACATCGAGCTGTGGCGGAGAGTCGATCTCTAGGCGAAGTCGCGCTACCTTCTGAGAAGAACCTCACTAGGAGTCAACGATGACAAAGCTCGTACTTCTTCGCCATGGCCAGTCCACCTGGAACCTGGAGAACATCTTCACCGGCTGGACCGACGTCCCCCTATCCGAGAAGGGCGAGGAGGAAGCACGATCCGCCGGTCGGATCATGGAGGACGAAGGCCTCGTCTTCGATATCGCTCACACCTCGCTACTTCGCCGCGCCATCGATACTTTGCACCTTGCCTTGCTCGAGATGGATCAAGTCTGGATTCCCGTCGTCAAGCATTGGCGTCTCAACGAGCGCCACTACGGAGCACTCCAGGGTCTCAACAAGAAGGAGACATCAGACCAGCACGGCAAGGAACAGGTCCAGGTGTGGCGGCGCTCCTACTCCACCCCGCCTCCTGCCCTCGATCCGATGGACGAGCGACACCCCGGCAGTGACCCGCGCTATTCGTGGATGCCGCCGGATCTTCTCCCTGCAACCGAGTGCCTCGAGGACGTGGTGGATCGGATGCTGCCGTACTGGCACGACGCCATCGTGCCCGATCTGCGGGCCGGGAAGACTGTCGTGGTTGCCGCTCACGGCAATAGCCTGCGCGCTCTGGTGAAACACCTCGACGACATTTCCGACGATGAGATTCCGAGTCTGAATATCCCGACCGGTATCCCGCTTCTCTATGAATTGGATGCCGATCTGAGTCCGGTTTCGAGTCGCTATCTCGGCGACGCGGACGCGGCGAAGGCTGCCGCGGAAGCGGTTGCGAAGCAGGCGGGCTAGCAAGCCGGCTGGCAAGTCGGCCCCCAAACCCGGATCTTTGCGCGTAGAGTCGAAGTTCGAATGCGCAGTGTTTATGCGGCGTTCTGCATAGACCTGCCATAACTTGCCTCTTTGAAACTTGATTTGATTCGACTTGTGCTGCATACTGCGCGGCTGATGGGCCCGCGTGCGCGGGTCCCGTGTGAGAAAGGGATACTCTTGGCATCGGTTGTCGCGGCACTCCACGCGCTCGTGTCACTCGGCCTCATTTTCCTCATCCTGCTCCATGCAGGACGTGGTGGAGGGCTGTCCGACATGTTCGGAGGAGGCATGAGCAGCGGCTTTTCTGGATCCAATGTGGTCGAGCGCAATCTCGACCGGATCACAGTCGTTGCTTCTGTCGTGTTTTCGATAACCACGGTGACGCTCACATTTCTGTGGCGTTGAGCCGGTCCGTCGAGAGTCTCTGTACACGGAATACCAAGGAGGCAACCCTTGAATCGATTGTGGCGTAGCCGCAAGGTGTTGTGGTTGGCTGTTCTCCTCGCTTTTGCCATGATCGCCGCAGCTTGCGGTGATTCTGACGACAGCGCTGAGACAACAGCAGCACCGACCACAGCAGCAACAGAAACAACAGCAGCACCGGAGACGACTGCTGCCCCCGAAACAACCGCCGCTCCTGAGACCACGACTACTGCCGATCCCGGCAAGCAGTACGGTGGCGAGGCAGTGGTGGCAGACGACCAGGAGCCACCGACTCTCAACTGGGCAGTTCCCGGTGGCGATAACGCCATCGTTTCTCTCATCGGCCAGTCCTACTGGGCCGGCGTCCAGGAGATTGATGGTTTCACTCTTGACCTGATTCCGGAGCTCGTGACCGAGCTGCCAACCGTCGCCAACGGCGGAGCGGTAGTGAACGAGGATGGGACGCTGACGGTCAACTACCAGATCAAGGACGAGGCCGTCTGGTCAGACGGCACGCCGATCTCTGGTGACGACTTCCAGTTCACCTATGAGACGATCATGGATCCGGATCTGGCAACGACCAAGACCACGTACGAGGACATCGTTTCGACCGAGCCCGGTCCGAAGACGTTCTCATACACCTTGGCGCAGCCGACCGCTCTGTACGAACTGCTCTTCGGCTCACTCATTCCGAAGCACGCCGTAGAGGGCTCCGACTTTGCAACCGACTGGAACGAGACAATGTGGCCATCGGCCGGTCCGTTCGTGTTCGACACCTGGCAAAAGGGTGAGTTCATCAAGGTCGTACGCAACGACAACTACTGGAAGACCGATGCCGAGACGGGCGACCAACTGCCTTACCTCGACAGCGTCGTCTTCCGCTTCATCCCGGAAACCGAGTCGATCATCAATGCCTTCAAGGCCCGTGAGGTCGACGTAATCCAGCCGCCACCGGCAACCGAGACGATTGAAGCTCTCCAGGCTCTCGAGGCTGAGGGCGCCGTCGTTGAGGTTCTCTCCGGTCCGGTTTGGGAGCACCTGAACTTCCAGTTCGGTCCCCGCCGCCTGGAGCGGAACGAGCTTTCGAGCAACGAGAACCTGAACTATCGCAAGGGCGTTGCCCATACGATCAACAAGGACCTCATCGTTGACGAGATTCTGGCCGGTCAGGTGGAGCCGCTCGACGGATTCCTGAACACGACTCAGCCGTCTATTGCGACCGATGCTTGGGCGCAGTACGACTACAACGTTGAAGGTGCGATTGAGTACTTCGAGGCTGCCAAGGCCGAGCTCGGCGTTGACGAGCTGTACACGGTCTTCTCGACAACTTCGAACAACGATGCTCGCGTGAAGCTCTCTGAGCTGTTCGTGAACATGTTCGGCGATGTTGGTGTCAACTATGAGAATCAGCTCGAGGATTCGCAGCTGTTCTTTGGTGAGACACTC
Organism: uncultured Acidimicrobiaceae bacterium; assembly: GCA_947258985.1. Taxonomy (GTDB): domain Bacteria; phylum Actinomycetota; class Acidimicrobiia; order Spongiisociales; family UBA5794; genus JAAETI01. The sequence goes on along the minus strand of CAMYKI010000043.1, from coordinate 5,427 downwards.
GAGACCGGTCTTTGGGACCTTGGCGAGTGGGCATGGCTGGGCTCCCCGGGTACACCGGGTTCGCTCCAGAACTATGACCTGTTCGACGATCTCAACCCGGATGAGGGTGGTCAGAACTACTACCGCTGGGGCACTTCGGACTCGGTCGTCATCGATGAATCGTCAGTGCGTTTTGCCGAGATTCGTGACGCCTTGAATGCGTCGGTTGACCCAGACGTCTTGACACCGCTGATGCAGGAAGGCGAGCAAATCATCGCCGACCAGGTCGTGATCATTCCGCTGTACGCCCGTCTCGTGACGGCTGCGGTTTGGGGCGACGAGATTGGTGGCCACAAGCACAACCCGACCCAGGCGGCACATACCTGGAACATCGAAGATTGGTATCGGGTCGATCTCTAGATCGAAACGACAATCGAACGAACTGAAAGGGACCCGCTCCGGCGGGTCCCTTTCTCGTACCCCAGCAATGTCGTGCGCTGCGAGCTTCCTCCCGAGCAGCGTTTCGCTGGGTCACAATGCCGTCCCCTGGTATAGTCGCTGAACCCGAGCGGGAGGCACGAAAAGGTTGTTCGCCTACATAATTCGGCGCTTGGTATACGGCATTGTGACGCTGTTCGCTTTGAGCCTCGTTGTCTTCGTCCTGATCCAGTTCTCAGGTGGTTCACCTCTGGACCGTTTGAGGCTCAACCCGCGGATGCAACCGGTTATCGCCCAGCTGACCGAGCAGTGGGGTCTGGACAGGCCCTGGTATGAGCAATACTTCGTTTGGCTGAAGAACTTCATCACACCGATCGACGTCGCTCCGCAAGAGGGGTTGACGATCGTTATGTTCGGCAAGCTCGGAATCTGGAGCTGGGTGGCGGTTGCCGCCTTCCTGGGCGCGGCCGCCTACACGGTGGGAGCGTTCTTTGCGACGGCGAAGGCCAACTGGTGGCGGACCTTCCGAGCGTTTTCGATCATCGGTGTCTGGGTCGCGGCATTCTGGATCATCAAGAGCCGCATCGTCTTCGCTCTCAACTGGGGAACGTCCTTCCGGGGCGACGGCCCGGTTTGGGACAATATTTTTGGTGCAGCCGGCAACACGTTCCGGCTCGGATTGACGGCGTTGGCGATTGCCCTGATCATCGGAATTCCACTGGGGATCTACCAGGCGATCAGGCAGTACTCGTTCTTTGACCAGATGGGTACGATGCTTTCGTTCATCACCTTCTCCACCCCAATCTTCATCATCGGGGTGATGCTGCAGCTCATCCTGGCGTTCTATCTCGAGCGCTGGACCGGGGTGAAGATCTTCTACGTGGTCGGGATGACCGGTTCCGGTTATGAGGAACTGGGGCGGGGTCTCTTTGGGTTACCGTCGCTTGCACAGCTAGGTGACGTGATCCAACACCTGACCTTGCCGGCGCTTTCGATCGCGGCAATCTCGATGGCCGGCTACTCCAGGTTCCAGCGTGCTTCGATGCTCGAGGTGATGCACAGCGACTATCTGCGTACCGCCAAGGCCAAGGGTTTGCCCCGGCGGTCGATCATCGTGAAACACGCCCTGCGCAACGCATTGATTCCGATTGTCACTCTGGTCTCGCTTGATATTGCCTTCATGATCGGCGGGGCGATCATTACGGAGTCGATATTTGGCTGGCCGGGAGTCGGCCGCCTCTATATCGGCGCAATCTCCGCCATCGATTATCCGACCATCATGGCGGTGGTGATGGCCATCGGCGCCGGGGTGGTCCTGATGAACATTATTGCGGACATTCTTTACGGCGTTCTCGACCCACGGGTCCGCTATGACTGAGCGAGGACCGGTCGACGAGGCAGTACTGGATGTAGCAGAAGGCATATCTGCAGAACCGATCACCCAGTGGGATCTGTTTGTAACCCGGCTGCGCCGACATCGGTTCGCCATGATCGCGGTCTTCTATCTGGCGTTCATCGCTTTTGTAGCCCTAACGGCTCCGCTCTTCACCTGCGCCAAGAACGACACGTTTTGCGGGAATGGGCCGATCGAGATGAGCGGGGTCACCACGATCCTCATGCTCGTCATTACCGCCGGTGGAGTGTATCTGGCATACACCAGCTTCAGGAGTGGACTACGGGGTGGCGGTATCGCGTTGACTCTCATGACATTCGTCTGCGCACTCTTGCTCATCTCGAGCTGGGGCGTAATCGATCTTCCCCACGTGAACCACTATGCAGACCAGCTACCGGACGAATCGGGCCGCATCCTGGTCAACATCGCCCCTCGTGCCTCTTTGCCGATGGGCACGGATGATCTCGGTCGCGACGTTCTGTCGCGGGTCATTCACGGCGGGCGTGCCAGCCTTGCAGTCGGCATCGTGGTGGGCGGCCTGGTCGCCCTGCTGGGAACCGTCATTGGGGCGCTCGCGGGCTACTACCCCGGTGTGGTCGATCAATCTCTGATGCGGTTCACCGACCTCGTACTCGGGCTGCCGCTGCTGCCGGTGGCGATTGTGGTCGGCAGGGTGCTCCCGGAGCTCCAGTTCTTGCCAGGCTTCCTCAAACAGGGGGCGTGGGGGATCGCGGTGCTGCTGGGGTTGTTGGTTTGGGGTGCACTGGCGCGAATTGTTCGCGCCGAGTTTCTGTCGCTGCGTGAGAAAGAGTTCGTCGAAGCGGCGCGTGCCGCCGGGGCGAACGACCGTCGGATCATATTCCGTCACATCTTGCCGAACGCGATGAGTCCAATCATCGTGCAGACCACGCTGATCGTGGGCACCGCCATCATCGTCGAGGCCGCTCTTTCGTTCCTCGGATTCGGTGTGCGACCGCCCATTCCCACATGGGGTGGGATGGCGGCATCGGGTGCGGCCATTGCGGTGCGTGGGTTCTGGTGGGAGCTCGTGTTCTCCGCCAGCGCCCTCATAACGACGGTGCTGGCAATCAACTTCATTGGCGACGGTCTGCGCGATGCTCTCGACCCGACCCAGACGATCGAGCGAAAGTAGGAGCCTTGGCTGACCCATTGCTCAATGTTGAAGACCTGAGAACGTACTTCTCCACCGAAGAGGGCGTGGTCAAAGCGGTAGACGGCGTCTCGTTCCAGGTGCAGGCCGGCGAACGGCGAGGCGTCGTCGGAGAGTCTGGTTGTGGCAAGTCGGTAACCGCAATGTCGATCATGCGGCTCATCGAGCCACCTGCCGGCGAGATTGTCACAGGCAAGATCGAATTCGACGGTCGTGACTTGCTGCAGTTGCCCGAGTCCGAGATGCAGGACGTGCGCGGCGGCGAGATCGCAATGATCTTTCAGGACCCGATGACAGCTCTGAACCCCGTGTACACAATCGGCGACCAGCTGATGGAGACGATCCTGTTGCACCAGGATGTCTCGAAGTCGCAAGCGCGCGAAATAGCCATCAACACCCTGTCTGACGTTCAAATCCCCAAGGCGGCCAACGTCATGGAGGACTATCCGCATCAGTTCTCGGGAGGGATGAGGCAGCGCGTGATGATCGCCATGGGACTCTCATGTGACCCCAAGCTGCTAATCGCCGATGAGCCGACAACGGCTCTTGATGTGACCACGCAAGCTCAGATCATGAATCTCATGCTCGAACTGGCGGAGCAACGCAATACCGCTGTCTTGCTGATCACTCACGACCTCGGCGTTGTAGCCGGGTTCTGTGACAACATCCAGGTGATGTATGCCGGCTCCATCGTTGAGCGGGGCACGGGTGACGAAATCTTCCACAATCCGCAGCATCCCTATACCTGGGGCTTGCTCGGATCAATGACCCGTCTCGACGAGAGTCAGCAGGAGCGCCTGAATTCCGTGCGGGGAGCACCGCCTTCGCTGATCAATCCCCCGAAGGGATGTCGGTTCGGGCCCCGCTGCGACTTCGCAACGGACATCTGTCGGGAAGCGCTCCCCATCCTGCATCAGAGCCAGGAGGGTCAGAAGGTGGCCTGTCACCGTTCCGATGAGTTGGATCTCAAGGCCATGACGGTGGGGGTCGGATGATGACCGATACGGCTCATCAAGACGAGGTGGCCACAAAGATTCCGGAAGATGTGATCCTTCGAGTCAACCACCTGGTCAAGGAATTCCCCATTAGCCGAGGGGTCTTCTTCAAGAAGCAGGTTGGCGCGGTGCAGGCCGTCTCGGACATTTCTTTTCAGGTGAAACGCGGTGAAACTCTCGGCCTGGTGGGGGAGTCCGGCTGTGGGAAATCAACTACGGCACGATCGGTCTTGCGGCTGCTCGAGCCGACCAGTGGTGAAGTGTGGTTCCGCGGCGCCCGTGACGACGGGTCGGTAGACGATGCCGTCGACGTCGCCTCTGCCGACCGGGAAGTGCTGCGTGCGTTGCGGCGGGAGCTGCAGATCGTGTTCCAGGACCCGTACGCGTCCCTGAATCCGCGGATGACGGTTGCCAGCATTGTTGCCGAGCCGATGATGGTTCACGGCACCGGGAGCCAGGGTGATCGCCTGGAGCGAGTCAAGAACCTGCTCGAGGTCGTAGGGCTCAGCCCGGAGCACACCAACCGTTACCCGCACGAATTCTCAGGCGGTCAGAGGCAGAGGATCGGGGTGGCCCGGGCACTCGCGCTCAATCCGCAGTTCATGGTTCTCGATGAACCGGTCTCGGCGCTCGATGTCTCCATCCAGGCGCAGGTGCTGAACCTCATGCAGGATCTGCAGGATGAGTTCGGTTTGACCTACCTGTTTATCGCCCACGATCTTTCGGTGGTCCGCCACATCTCGGATCGGGTCGCCGTGATGTATCTCGGCAAGATCGCGGAGATGACGGACAGAGACACCCTCTACGACCGGCCGATGCATCCGTATACCCATGCTTTGCTGTCGGCGGTACCGATTCCCGATCCAACGATTGAGGTGAGTCGGAAGCGGATCATCCTCGAGGGCGACATCCCCTCGCCGTCGAACCCGCCGTCGGGATGCCGATTCAACACCCGCTGCCCCAAGGCCGAAACCGGGAAGTGTGATGTTGACGAACCGCCTCTCACCGAATTGGAGCCCGGTCACTGGGTTGCCTGTCATTTCCCTGAGGTCGTGCAGGTCGTCTAGAGGGCCCGGAATCATGGGTGGCGCGAGGTTCGGTCTATAATCTCGCCGCCAACGAAGTCGCATTGGCGGCTTCACCACGTCGGAGTGGCGGAATTGGTAGACGCGCTAGGTTGAGGGCCTAGTGAGACATTGTCTCGTGGAGGTTCGAGTCCTCTCTCCGACACCGAGGAATCCCCCGCAAATGCGGGGGATTCCTTGGTTTGAAGGTTCGTTGAAAGCACACATACATTGGTCGGCGGTAGCGAGCTGCACCCCGTTTGCACCCCAAACAGCGAACATCTGTACCCGTCGCGTGTACGCGCCTAGTTATTGACGCAGGCTGGCTCCCAACTGGCCATCGAACATTCGGCCAGCGTGCCGTTCATGCAACTCGTCAAAGAAGGA
>CAMYKI010000042.1 GCA_947258985.1 uncultured Acidimicrobiaceae bacterium | reverse complement strand
TTCGTTGTTCCGGCGAGCCTGCACCGCATTCGCTCAGCAGGCTCCTAGCAGCCCGCTGAGCAATGCGAGTTTTGGCTCGAGGACGGTCCGTGAGCAGGGCTTCGTTGGTCCGGCGAGCCTGCACCGCATTCGCTCAGCGGTCTCCTAGTGCTCTGCCGGGGTGACGCAGAAGACATTGCCTTCGGGGTCGGCAAGCACGGACCAACGAAAGCCTTCCACCTCGTGATCCTCCACCTTTGCTCCGCCGAGACTGATGATGTGTTCGGCGAAGGCCTCGGGATCCTTCGCCCCGATGTCGAGGTGGATGCGGTTCTTGCCCTGTCGCGGTTCAGGGACTCGCTGCAATGCCAGGGCGGGTCCTCTATCGCTGAGACGGCTCAGCCAGACATGACTGGGGTGGCGGACCTTCTCTTCGAGACGGAGCGCCCGACACCAGAAAGAGCTCATAACGTCGAGATCGTTGCAGTCGATCATGATCGTCCCGACAAAAGCCTGCTCATTCATTCTTCCCCCGGGAAGTCGTGGTGGATACGTGAAGGGGTAGGACCGCTCTGACCCTGGTATTTGGAACCGGCGCCCGGTGAACCGTATGGGTGATCTGCGGGAGTGCTCATCTGATAGAACGAGATCTGACCGATCTTCATACCCGGGTAGATGGCTATCGGCAGATTGGCGACGTTGGAGAGTTCCAGAGTGACCTGCCCCTCGAATCCCGGGTCGATGAACCCCGCCGTCGAGTGGATCAGCAGTCCGATCCTCCCCAGGCTTGATTTGCCTTCGAGTCTGGCCACGATGTCGTCTGCAAGACTCACGATCTCGAGTGTGGAGCCGAGGACGAACTCGCCCGGGTGGAGGATGAACGGCTGCCCGACAGTGGCCTCGACCTCGGTGGTGAGGTCCTCTTGGGGCGCCTTGGGGTCGATGAGGGCGTACTTGTGATTCTCGAAGACCCGGAAGACCGAACCGCAACGAAGGTCGACGCTCGACGGCTGAACCATTTCGGCGTCGTAGGGATCGATGACGATGCGCCCCGCCCCCAGCGCTTCTTTGATGGTGCGGTCAGAGAAGATCATGCGCGCATCGTAGCGAAATCGACCCAACAAGGTTCTGGCGTAAACCACTTCGAGATACGGCGACGAACTCGCGGAACGAGTTTGCATGTTCGTGAGAACAGACTGGTTCAGATGTGGTTGATCGTGTGGCTCATCTCGGCGGTCTTCTCGAGCATGGTGTAGACCGAGCAGTACTTTCCTTCGGTGAGCTCGATAGCTCGCTCTACCCGTCCCGAATCGCAGTCGCCACCGACGAAGTACTCGAGGTGAATCTTGGTGTAGAAGCGTGGCGGCTTCTCCGCCCGCTCTCCAGATACCCGGACTTCCAGCGAGGTGAAGGGCTGGCGCATCTTCTCGAGGAATTCAACGACGGTCACGGCACTACAGCGTCCCAGGGCCACCAACACCAGCTCCATGGGGCTTGGCCCGGTTTCCTTGTCGCCTCCCTCAGCACGGACGGTGTGCCCCGACCCGGTTGCTGCATCGAACTTCGACCCGCCTACATGAGTGACCGTTGCGACGGCATCCACAGAACGCCCTCCTCTCTCTGCGGGTTTGGAGCGGGTGAGGGGAATCGAACCCCCGTATTCAGCTTGGGAAGCTGATGTTCTGCCATTGAACTACACCCGCGGGGAGGTCGATTGTACCGTCTCGGGATGCCCGTCAGGTCAAGATGTGACGAGACTGGCAATGCCCCACAGAGTGATCAGGGCACCCACCGCAAGCAGCCACCAGGCCCGGCCGGCCCGGAACTCGCCTGTGCTCCCCGCGGGGTGTCTGCCTCTGGCGTGCTGGATGATCGCAAACGTGTTGCCGAGCACCATTGCCGCACCCACCGCGAGAATCATCTGGGCCAGCAGATCGTCGAGTCCGAGCAGCTCTGTGATATCCATGCGGACTCGACGCTAGTGGTGCCGGCGTCGCACGCTCAATCGGATAGAGTCCGTATCGCCATGAAGACAATCAAGATGCGCACCAGACGGCAGATACCGCAGGTCGGTCTGGGTGTTTATAAGAGCGAGCCCGGCCCGACAACTAGGAACGCCGTGCTGGCCGCCCTCGAGGCGGGATACCGACACATCGACACTGCAATGATCTACAACAACGAGCCCGATGTCGGGGAGGCGATCAAAGCCAGCGGTGTGGATCGGAGCGAGGTTTTCGTTACCACGAAGCTCTGGAACGATGACCACGGGTACGACAACACACTCGCCGCGTTCGACCGAAGCATCTCGCAGCTGGGGCTCGACTACGTAGACCTCTATCTGATTCATTGGCCCGTGCCGGTGCTCCGTTTGGATACCTGGCGGGCGCTGGAACGCCTCACTCTGGACGGCAGGGTGCGAGATATCGGTGTGAGCAACTATCTGGCGACCCATATCAACGAGATTCTGGAGTATGCCCCGGTGGTACCGGCCGTCAACCAAATCGAGCTGTCTCCGTATCTCTACCGAACCAGGCTCGACACCATCGAACTCTGTCGGGAGATCGGCATCGTGGTGGAGGCGTACAGCCCCCTCACCAAAGGCCGTAAGTTGGACGATGCGGTCCTGGCCGGGATCGGCAACGCCCACGGTAAGAGCGCGGCCCAGGTGCTGATTCGGTGGGCCATACAGCATGATTTTGTGGTCCTGCCCAAGTCAGTCAATCCCGATCGCATCGCCCAGAACTGCGCGGTATTCGATTTCAGCTTGACCGACGATGAGATGACCCGACTCGACAGCCTGGATGAAGGTCTCGTCACGGGTTGGGATCCGGCGGACGTTGCGTGAGAAACAGCGCTAGTCCTTCGATCAGTTAGCCTGAGCCGATGCCAAAGTCATGCCTCGTTCTCCGCGTCTTCACCAGGGGTGACCACGGCGGCAACCACCTCGGTGTGATCACCGATCCATCCGGTTTGGACGCGTCTGAGATGCAGCGCATCGCCACCGACCTCGGATTCAGCGAGACCGTGTTCATCGACTCGACCAGCGGAGCCATTCCGTACGCCCGGATATTCACTCCGGCCATGGAGATGCCCTTCGCCGGTCATCCTCTGGTGGGAGCCGCAGCCGTGATGCTTCGGGATAGCGGCGGCACTATCGACCGATTGCGGTGCGGGATCGGAGAGGTCGCCATCCGCAAGGACGGGGACTTGATCTGGGTCGATGCCCCGATGAGTCCGGGGAACGCCAGACTCGATGACGGCGTGTTTGCCGATCGTGTCGGTCTGCGCGGCGCCTTGTCCACGTGGCGAGTCGACATGCCCCTCGATTACAGGATGGTCGAGCTCGAGTCGCCCGATCAGGTATCCCAAACAAAGCCGGCCACCGCGGCCATAGCGCCGGTCCACGGACTGACGGTCTATGCCCGTTCCGGCAGCAGGGTTCGTATGCGCTTCTTCATTCCCGAAGCCGGGATCGATGAGGATCCCGCGACGGGAAGTGCCGCCGTTGCCCTGGCGACCATGTATGCCGCTCGGGGAGAGCGGACCGGTCGGCTGACGATCGACCAGGGCGAGGAAATCGGCCATCCCAGCCGCATCAAGCTGCAATGGGCTGATTCCGTAGCTTCCATCGGCGGCACTGTTGCCTACGACGAGTCGAGAGAACTGACCACATGACTCGTGATTTCGTGGTTCGCACAGAACAATCCAGTGATATCGAGAGCATCTATGAGCTCAATGCCGCCGCGTTCGACGGTCGTACCGAGGAAGCCGAACTCGTGGATGCTCTCCGCCAAGACGGCGATTTGCTCCTGTCTCTCGTTGCAGTGCAGGAGGGTGAAATCGTCGGCCATCTGGCATTCTCCAGGGTGACTGTCGACGCCGGTCCGCACCCGGAAGGCGGGGTGGTGCTGGCGCCGATCGGTGTTCGGCCGGATCTTCAGGGCCGGGAGGTTGGAACGCGCCTCATCGAAGCCGGTCTGGAGCATCTCCGTGGGCGGGGGGAGTCTCTTGTCGTGGTTGTGGGCAATCCGGGCTACTACACGAGGTTCGGCTTCTCCGTCGAACTCGGGGCTTCGTATCCGAACGTTTACAGCGGAAGACACTTCATGGCTCTCGTCATCGGAGATGCCGCCGCTCCGGTGGGGCACGTCAGCTATCCGGAGGCGTTTTCGCTCGTCTCTTGAACGAGCCTATCGATCCCGATGCTAACTATCGTGCGCCCATGACCAGCCCAGCTTCTGCAGCAAAATCCGAGCCGGCGACGGCTGCCCACGTCCAGGATGCCGCCACCGTTCTCAGCCTCGAGGAGGTTGATGCCGCGGCGGGTTTGGACAGCAACGACGCCGCCGACAGACTCGAACGAGTCGGCAGGAACGAACTTGTCGAGACCGGGAGTACAAGCCGGTGGCGGATCTTTGTCAACCAGTTCACCGACGTGATGGTGATCGTCCTCATCGTTGCCGCAGTTATTGCAGCCGCCATCGGGGACGTAAACGATGCAGTCGTGATCCTGGTTATCGTCGTGTTGAACGCCATCCTCGGGTTCGTCCAGGAGTACCGCGCTGAACGAGCCATCCAGGCACTGAAGATGCTTTCGGTGCCGAATGTGCGAGTGAGACGTGACGGTGGCACCGTTACCGACGTACCTGCGATTGACATCGTGCCGGGTGACATTGTGCTCCTGGAAGCCGGTTCGGCCGTGCCGGCCGATGGCCGTTTGATCGAGGCAATCAGCATGCAGGTTGCCGAGGCGGCGTTGACCGGTGAGGCGTATGCAGTGGAGAAGACCACAGCGGCGCTAGACGACGAGAACCTCAACGTGGGCGATCGGCGCAACATGGTCTACATGGGCACGAGCGTCGCCAACGGCAAGGGTGAGGCAGTCATCGTTGCCACTGGAATGGATACCGAGCTCGGCCATATCGCCACTCTGATTCAGACGATCGACAGGTCGCCGACTCCGCTGCAGCGGCGCATGGCCCAGCTCGGCAAGGGTCTTGCGATCGCGGCTGTGGGCATCGTTGCCGTCGTCTTTGTTCTCGGGCTCATTCGCGGCGAAGAGCTTCGAGAGATGTTCCTCACTGCTATCGCCCTGGCCGTCGCCGCGGTTCCCGAGGGCCTTCCCGCAGTGGTGACCATCGCGTTGTCGTTGGGAGCGCAGCGCATGCTCAAAAGGGAAGTGTTGATTCGCAAGCTGCCCGCCGTCGAGACGCTCGGCTCGGTAACGGTGATCTGTTCCGACAAGACGGGAACCATTACACAAAACCGCATGGTGGCGACCGAGCTGGCAACCCATTCCGGGGTTCTTGAACTGGTGGACGTCGAAACCGATGCTGACGATGGCCTCTCCGCCACGTGGTTGTCCCTCGCCGGGATGGCGCTGTGCAACGACGCCGTGCTCGCCGACGGCGACGACGGCCACGTAGGTGACCCGACCGAGGTGGCGCTTGCCGTTGCCTCGCGCAAGGCGGGCATCAGCGACATCGACCTGGCGGCGGCGTGGCCGCGAGTCGCCGAGGCGCCGTTCACGTCGGAGCGCAAACGGATGACGACCGTACACGAGGTGCCTGAAGAGAGGCGCGATGGCATTGGCGGCCGTTGGGTGGCGATGATCAAAGGAGCCCCGGACGGGCTTATCGACCTCGCCGATCAGATCTGGCTGGCCGGTGGGCCCGAGGACTTCAACGGCAACCTTCGGTCCAGCATCCGTGAGACAAATGAGAACCTGGCCAACGAGGGTCGTCGGGTACTGGGGGTGGCTCTACGGCCGCTGCAGGCTCTGCCGGCTGAAGGCGAGGTCGAGGACCTCGAGTCCGATCTCACCCTGCTCGGCATGGTGACGATGGTGGATCCGCCCCGAAAAGAGGTGCCGGACGCCGTTCGCGCCTGTCGGCGCGCCGGGATCAGGCCGGTGATGATCACGGGTGACCACCCGCTCACGGCGAAGCGGATAGCCATGGATGTCGGGATCGGCGACAACGGTCGTGTCGTCACCGGTACGGAGCTGAGCGAGATGGACGACGACGACCTGCTGGAGATCGTTGCGGACGTGTCCGTGTATGCCCGGGTATCGCCGGAACACAAGCTACGCATTGTGGCGGCTCTGCAGGACCAGGGCGAGGTCGTGGCGATGACCGGTGACGGCGTCAACGATGCGCCGGCGCTCCGCAAGGCCGACATCGGCGTTGCCATGGGCATTACCGGGACCGACGTCTCGAAGGAAGCCGGTGGCATGGTGCTCCTCGACGACAACTTCGCCACCATCGTCAAGGCGGTTCGCGAAGGCCGAACCATCTACGACAACATCCGCAAGTTCATCAAGTACACGATGACGAGCAACAGCGGCGAGATCTACACAATGCTGCTGGCCCCGCTGTTCGGGCTACCTCTACCGCTCACGGCGATCCAGATCCTGTGGATCAACCTGGTCACGGACGGTCTCCCCGGTCTGGCGCTCTCGTTCGAGCCATCCGAGAAGAACGTGATGGATCGGGAGCCGTATGCCCCGAACGAGAACATCTTCGGGCGCGGCATGGCCCGTCACATTCTGTGGGTCGGCCTGCTGATGGGGCTTGTCTCACTGCTGTCCGGTCTGTTCTTCTTCAACGCCGACAACGTCGCATGGCAGACGATGATCTTCACCGTGCTCACCCTGTCGCAGATGGGGCAGGCGATGTCGGTCCGCTCCGATCACGCGTCTCTGTTCACTCTCGGGCTGCGGTCGAACCGCCCGCTGCTCGGAGCGGTGCTCTTCACGCTGGCGCTGCAGATGTTGGTGATCTATTGGGGTCCGCTCCAGCGCATCTTCAACACCGAGCCGCTCTCGGCTGCAGAACTCGGGTTCGCCCTTGTCGCAGCCAGCATCGTGTTCTGGGTGGTTGAGCTGGAGAAGCTGATCCGCCGCCGCAGGGCGCGCCAACACAGCTAACGGACCGTCGCAGTCGCGACCGGCGCCGAGGGATTCGGTGACGTGTTGCCAACCGACGAATCAGTCACCGTTGCCCCGAGCACGACGACCCCGAGGTGTGTTGCCGTCGGTGTAGTTCAGCCCGTTATTCGATGAATTGGCCCAGCGGAGTTCAGTAACCGCCGATGTCGACATCGAATGCCTCGTAGATCAGATCGGCTCCGTCCTGGCGGTGAAGCGCCAGTTCGTTGAGGATCTCGATGACGCCGGCCCGGATCTCACCGATCGGGGCCGGGTCCCCGTCCCCTGCGGTGAGCAGCTTGACCAGATCGGCGAGAGCGTGGGCGAGAACCGCGTGATGGGTTCGGGTGTTTTCTACCGCTCGCTGCAGCCGTGGGGCCCTCTCCAAGATGTCCTCGAGCAGTGCCCCGGGTGCTTCAACGTGCGTTATGTGCTGATGCACGGCGCGTTCGAGTCGTTGCACCGCTGCGAGGAGGTCGCGCTGCCAGTCTGCGGTGGCGGATGGGGCCGCCGCCTGTCTCTCGACCAACTGCATCGCCACTTCGAGCTCGGTTCGCCGCTGCGCTACGCCGACGAGTGAGTCGTTGTCTGTCATGCTCACCCTCCTCTGATCCGTGGCCCCATTGTGGGGGCAATTGCCGGATCGGTCCAGAGGAAATTGGGCAGAGCCCGGCTGCCGTAGAATCTCGGTCTACCCAAGGAGCGCATCGTGCGAGTACGACCCTACGACCCTGAGAAGGATCTCGATGCCCTGAAGCGGATGTGGCAAGAGGTCGGCTGGATCGAGCGTGGCAATGATGACCAGGCTGAGGGACTCGAGGTCTTTGCGGCCGAGTACCCGGGTCTTGTTGCCGAGATCGAGGGTGCCGCAGAATGTTATGTGGCAACCGGGCAGGGTTCCATCAGGTACTTGGAGGCCGATGTTCCGCTGTCTGCGGTTACTGCAGTGACAACTAGCTATGTGGCCAGACGGCAGGGTCTCGCCCAGCGCCTGACTGCGGCGTCCGTCGCAAGGGACGCGGCGGCCGGGTCGATGGTGAGCGCTCTCGGCGTCTTTGATCAGGGCTTCTACAACAAGCTTGGCTACGGCACCGGAGTCTACGAGCATTTGTACTCACTCGACCCTTCGCATCTGCGAGTACCCAAGACGGCCCGTCCGCCCCGCCGTCTGTCAAAGGATGACTGGGAAGCGATGCACCGCGCACGTCTTGGCCGACTCCGGGGTCACGGGTCGTGTGTGATCGATGCTGCGGTGGCGACCCGTGCGGAGATGTTATGGGCGACGAACGGTTTCGGCCTCGGCTACCACGACGGGTCCGGCGGGGCGCTCTCCCACTACGTGTGGTTCAGTACAAAGGGTGGGGAGAACGGACCGCTCAATGCCTGGTGGATGGCGTACGAAACAACCGACCAGTTCCTCGAGTTGATGGCGGCGATAGCCAGCCTGGGCGACCAGATCCACCTCGTCAAGATGCGCGAACCAGCAGGCATACAGGTGCAAGACCTGCTCGACCAACCGTTCCGCAGGAATCGAATATCAGAGAAATCCGACTACGAGTCGAGGACTCGATCTGCCGCGTATATGCAGATGAGAATCTGCGATCTGGCGGGATGTCTTCAAGCGACGCATCTCGACGGCCGGCCGGTTCGGTTCAACCTCGAATTGAGCGATCCGATTGACGGCCTGCTCGATCCGGGAACTGATTGGCGCGGTGTCGCCGGCAGCTACGTCGTAGAGTTGGGGCCGGAATCGAGTGCCGTCCCCGGCGCCGAGGTCGGTCTCCCCACGCTGCACGCCGGTGTCGGGGCATTCACCCGACTCTGGCTTGGTGTCCGTCCGGCAACAGGTCTGGCCGTCACCGATCAGCTTTCAGGTCCGGCCGAGCTGCTTGCCACCCTCGACCGCACCCTGCGTCTGCCTCCGCCCAGAACCGACTGGGACTTCTAGCGGGGCCCATTCCTGGTCTACGCAAGAACGGGTGAATAGGTGGGGTTGGGGCATAGGGTCTTAGAATCCGGACGTGACCACTGGAACCGCCAATGCACCGGGATCGTCGGCAAACTTGGGCCCGGGCTTCGATTGTCTCGGCCTGGCAGTAGAACTGCGCTGCCGGGTCGAAGCCACTCTTGGCGACGACTGGGTCGTCAGCGAGCGGGGGAAGTCCTTTGAGCCACGCTCGGCAGACTATGTTCGCCGCGTAGTCGTTGACGCCATCGGCCGACCCGCTCACCTCCGCATAGACAACGAGGTACCCCGGTCGCGTGGGCTCGGCTCGAGCGCCGCGGTGATGGCAGCTTCGGCGGCCGCCGCCATTAGGGCCACCGGGCGTGAGCCGGATTCGGCCGAGTTGTACCAATTGGTTGCAGCCATCGAAGGCCACGGCGACAACGCCGGTGCCGCGGTCTACGGCGGTCTGGTGGCAGTCACCGCAGGCAGCGTGCGATCGCTCGAGCTTTCTCCCGACCTGGTCTTCGTGTTCGGAGTGCCCGACGAGCCGCTCAAGACGCAGGAAGCCCGGCACGCTCTCCCCGATGACATCTCTCGGGTCGCGGCGGCCCGCAATGTCGGCCGAATGGCCTTCGTGGTCGAAGGACTTCGTACCGGAGATGAGGAGGCATTGCGTCGAGCGGGCGGTGATGAGATCCATGAGAGTCACCGCAACCCGCTCTCACCACTGACCGCGGAACTCATCGAAGTCGCCCGTAGCGGGGGCGCTTTGCATGCCGGTTGGAGCGGAGCCGGGCCCACCGCGTTTGCTGTTGCCAAGGACCCGGCAGGCGTCGTTGACGCGATGGAGCGGACACTGGAGGGCAGAGGCCGAGTCATGGTCCTGGACGTGGCCACCTCAGGGTGGGCCTAGCAGCGGCCCTCCCCAGCGGTCGAGTGATTATGATCACTTCGTCTTCGAGTTTGTGGGGAATGGCGCGTGTTGTCTGTTTTGGTTCTTGCCGTCGCTCTGGTGGTGCCCGGCGTAGGTCCCGACGGGTTCGACACTGCGAACGCGGATATCCCGGATCTTTCCTACGGTGACGATGGCCCGCTGGTCGCCGAACTGAACAGACGGCTCAACGCTGCGGGTTTCAACGCAGACGACGGCAACCAGTTCGGCGGTGAAACGCGCCATGCCGTATATGCGTTCCAGAAGCATCACGAGATGGA
The DNA here is from genome assembly GCA_947258985.1 of uncultured Acidimicrobiaceae bacterium. Classification (GTDB taxonomy): domain Bacteria; phylum Actinomycetota; class Acidimicrobiia; order Spongiisociales; family UBA5794; genus JAAETI01. The sequence goes on along the minus strand of CAMYKI010000042.1, from coordinate 18,036 downwards.
TACCGATGGGGTCTTCGCTGCCGATATGTGGGATACGTTGTCTGAGCCGATCCTGCTTCCCCGGCAACAGTTCCCCGACCGCGTTGAGGTCAATCTCGGTAAGCAGACTCTCTACGTCCTCGAGGATCACGAGGTCGTGTACGTCGCACCCATTTCGTCTGGCAATGGTGAGTTGTACGACACGGCGAGCGGAGGTCGGGCGTACGCCGTTACGCCGGAGGGGGAGTACGCCTTTGATCGCCGCATCGATGGTGTTCGCCGCTCATTCCTTGGAACCCTGTACAACCCGTTCTACTTCCGCGGAGGCTTTGCGGTGCACGGGTCGGGTAACGTGCCCAACTACCCGGATTCCCACGGATGTGTGCGGTTGACCATGTGGGACAGCATCAAACTGAAGGACTACTTCTTTGTCGGGCAGCCGGTCTATGTGTACGGAGATCGGACACCGGCGCTCGATGAATACGAGCCGACGCTGCCTCCGCTGAATTTCAGCTAGCGGAATCGATCCGGATCCGGGTGGAATCAACCAGGCCTGCGAACAACCCGTCCTCCTGGGGCGACTCCACGTACTGTCTGATAATGAATGAGTTCACGTGGCCTCTGTTGACCCAATCGGTTCTGCAACCAGGGTGGTGTCGAACTCCGCAGATTCGGCACGAGAGGGCATCCGGCTTGCGATTTCCTCGCTGATTCGCGAACCTAGGGGCTCTGCGGCCGTCGGGCACGTCCCGGGGCCGTTCTTTCCGCCACACAAGTCTGAGGTTTGAATTGGGTTCACTTATCAAGAAGCGCCGCAAGAAGATGTCGAAGCACAAGTATCGCAAGCGGCAAAAGGCCAATAGGCACAAGAAGAAGTAAGTGAACCCCCGGTCGATAGACCGGGGGTTTCTCGTTCTACCGCGTCTGGCGTACCTGAGCGCTGTATACAGCGCTCAGGTACGCCAGACTGTTGTGAGGGCGCGCGCGACCGCTCCGCTATCCGTTAGCCGGCTTCACCCTTGCGGTACGGTTGACCATCCGCAGCGGGCATTCGCAGCCTTTGTGTGGCAAAGACCAATAACACCAGCACCGCAATGTAGGGAGTGATCTTCGGGAGCTGGTTCGGTACCGAATCGGTGCTCAGATACCAGTAGAGGATCACTGCGGCGACAACCGCCATCCAGCCGGCAACCTTCCACTTCCTGAGGTAGAGCATGCGCAGGATGAAGATAGCGAGGCCGAGCACGACAAGCAGTAGCAGTCCGTGCGCAGCATTGGGATCCCGGAGGCGCAACGTATCGGCGAAACCAAATAGGAGGGCGCCAAGTGCCGTGCCCACCGGTCGCCAGTTGCCGAATATCATGGTGGCGAGGCCGATGAAGCCCTTGCCCAGCGTTTGACCTTCACGATATAGCCCGGAGAGCTGGACGGAGAGGAAGCCGCCGCCAAAGCCGGCCAAGGCACCGCCGATGAGAACGCCGAAGTATTTGTACTTGTAGACGTTGACTCCAAGCGAATCGGCCGCATAGGGGTTCTCGCCGCAGCTGCGCATCCGCAGCCCGAACGAAGTCTTCCACAGCAGGTAGGTCGCAGCAGGAACGGCGATTATCGCCAGCAGGGTGAGCCAAGACATTCCGGAAACAAATCCCCGGCTAATGCCTGCCAGATCGGAGAGGAAGAATAGGTCCCAGTCCTCGATTGCGCCGAGGATGTCCGGGGATCGCCAATCGCCGATCACGCCGCCCGCGAGGAACGGTATGTTGAACGTGCTCACGCCGACGACAGTGGGTGACTGGGTGATTGAACCACCGCGGTCCGGGAAGTGGATGCTTGACAAGAACCGGGTGATTCCGGGGGCCATGAGGTTGATGGCGACACCGGCGATGATGTGATCGACGTTGTATGTCACCGTGGCCACGGCCAACAGCAGACCGCCCGCGGCTCCTGCGATGGCGGCGATGGCCATTCCCCACCAGGGCCCGTAGAGCAAGGTCCCGAAGGCGCCGAACCACGTTCCCAGGATGAGCATTCCTTCGAGACCGATGTTCACGATGCCGGTGCGCTCGGAGAAGATTCCGCCGAGACCGGCCATCAAGATGGGCACGGACCAAGCGAGGGCGATGGTCCACGTGCCACTGGAAGTGAGGTCGCTGGTCGGGAGCTTGGCAAACTGCTGAGTGATAGAGAGCAGCAAGACGATGCCGAGGCCGGCAAGGATCCACGTGCGAGCGCCGGCCTGACCGACCTTGCCGAGGGGGGACCACTCGCCGAGTCGGTGGGTGAAGCTCTCCCAACCGGTTGTCAGATCGGGTGGGCGATACTCGTCGCTCATGACTCACCCCCGGCGGCGGCACCGACTTCGTCCGGTGGCCTTTCGGCGGCGGTAGCGGCTGCTGCCGCTGCGGCCTCCTCAGCCCGCCGTCGGCGTTCGACCACGGCGTAGGCGATAACGGCGGCCAGGATGATCACGCCCGTCATGATGGAGACGATCTCCCGCGGTGCATCGCCGCGGACTTCGAGGACCCCCGAGGCTCGATCCAGCCAGCCGATCACAAAGGCACCAATGGCCACACCGATGGCGCTGTTGCGCCCGAGCAGGGCAACGGCGATTCCGGCAAAGCCAAGACCCTGGGTGAAGCGAAGGTTGTAGGCATGCGAGCTGCCCAGCAACTCCGGGAGCCCAACCAAACCGGCGACGGCCCCGCCGGCGACCATGGCGGTCATGATCATGCGTTTTGGATCGGTACCGCTCGCCTCAGCGGCCGATGCGTTCTCGCCGGAAGCGCGCAGGTCGAACCCGATGCGGGTTCGGTTGATCATCACGTGATAGACAATCCCAACGATGATCGCGACAACGATGAATCCCCACAGTTCGACGCGATTGATCTCCCTGGTGAACAGTTCAACGATCGGGTTGAGCGAGGGCATCCATCCACTCTGCGGGATCTCCTTGGTTGCTGTATCCAGGCTCTCATCGGGAACGTCCCAGACGCTGAGCAGATATGAGGTCACCCCGGCAACCGCGATTGCGTTGAGCATGATGGTGGAGATGACCTCATGCACGTTGCGGGTTACCTTGAGGAACCCGGCTATTCCCGACCAGATGGCACCTACCACCATGGCGGTGAGGATGATCACCAACACATGAAGGACGGGGGGGAGGTTGACCTCGGCCCCCACCTTGGCGGCGATGATGGCGGCCAGGATGTACTGACCTTCGACGCCAATGTTGAAAAGGTTCATCCTGAACCCGATCGCAACCGCGATCCCTGAAAGGTACAACGGTGTGGCCCGGTTCAGGGTCTCGATGATGGTCTCGAGCCTGGTGCCGAACTCCCACATGTTGTTGTAGGCGCTCAGCGGATTGGCCCCGGCGAAGAGCAGGACGATCGAGGAGATCACTAGCGCAACGATTATCGCGGCAATCGGTGCCGCAACGGCGTAGAGGATCTTCTTACCCATCACTCACCTCCCTGCTGCACCGAGGCCCCGGTCATGTAGGACCCAAGATCACGGGGCGTCACGTCCCTTGGGTCCAGCTCGGCGACAATTTCGCCGCGAAGCATCACGAGCAGCCGGTCGGATAGGCCGATCAGTTCTTCCAGGTCGGCGGAGATGAGAATCACGGCCAGGCCGGCGGCCCGGGCGTGACGTAGTTCCTCCCAAACAGCCGCCTGGGCGCCGACATCGATACCCCGCGTCGGGTGGGCGGCTATCAGTGCAACCAAATCAGCCGACATCTCCTTGCCGACGATCAGCTTTTGTTGGTTCCCTCCGGACAAGGCGTGTGCGGCGACATCGACGCTGGGGGTGCGGACGTCGAACTGATCCACCACTTTCTTCGTGTGCTCTCGGCCGGCCGCCGTTTGGATCCAGAACCCGTTGCTGACGTACGGCTCCATGCTCTGATGACCCAGCATGGCGTTCTCCCACAACGGGAAGCCGGCGAGCAGCCCACGCCGTGTGCGGTCTTCTGGGATATAGCCGATGCCTGCCTCGCGCCGCCGACGGGTCCCCCAGCCCAACATTCTCACTCCCTCGAGTGATAACGACCCGCTGGTGAGAGGCCGCATGCCGACCATCGCTTCCACAAATTCAGCTTGTCCGTTGCCTTCGACCCCGGCGATTCCGAGGATCTCTCCTTTGTGGACCTTCATCGTGAGGTTGCGCAGCTTGGGGCTTCCCGTGTCATCGTCTGCGGCCGCGTTGACCGCTTCGATCACGACGTGGTCGGTCACCGTCGACTCGCGGATCTCGGGCACCGGCAGCTCGGAGCCGACCATGAGTTCTGCAAGGTCACGGGCGGTGACGTCCTCCGGCTTGACGGTGTCGATGGTCCTGCCGGCCCGGATGACGGTGATGGTGTCGGAGATCTCCAGAACCTCATCGAGTTTGTGGTCGATAAAGATGATCGTATGGCCCTCGGCCTTGAGCTCGCGCATGTTGCGGAACAGCTCTTCGACCTCCTGGGGGACCAGCACTGCGGTTGGCTCATCGAGAATGAGAATCTTGGCGCCACGGAAGAGCACTTTGATGATCTCAACTCGCTGCCGCTCGCCCACCTCCAGGTTCTCGACCAGGTCGTCGGGATGGATGGTGAGACCGTAATCTTCGCCCACCTCGATGATGTGGCGGCGGGCTTCGTCGAAGTTGATGATGCCCGCCGTCGACGGCTCCGCTCCCAGGATGATGTTCTCGAGAACGGTCAGGTTGTCGGCCAGCATGAAGTGCTGGTGAACCATGCCGATGCCGAGTGCAATGGCTTCCTTGGGGGAGGAGAACTTGACCTCGTCGCCGTTGACGATCATGCGGCCTTCATCCGCCGGCTGCATGCCGTAGAGGATCTTCATCAAGGTCGACTTGCCGGCTCCGTTCTCTCCACAGATAGCGTGGATTTCACCTGCCGCCACATCGAGATTGACCCTGTCGTTTGCGATTACACCGGGGAACCGCTTTGTGATTCCCTCCAGCTTTACTGCTGATGCCATACGCCCTCTTCACAAAACAGTGTGGGATCGGACTTTAGTCCGATCCCACACAGGATTGTATTCGACTGTCTCAGACGTTACGGGGTGCTCGGCACCACGATCTCGCCGGAGATGATCTTGGCCTTGTAGTCCTCGAGCTGGTCGACAATGTCATCGACGTATCCACCGCTGGTGGAATAGCCCACGCCATCGACCGAGAGGTCGAAGACGTTGGGGCCACCTGCGAAGGTACCGTTGACGTGCGCTTCGACGGTGCTGAAGACAGCAACATCGACCCGCTTCAGCATCGAGGTCAGGATGAACTCCTGCACCTCCTCGCCTGCAGTCAGGTACTGGTCGGAGTCGACGCCAATCGCCCAAACCTTCGAGCCACCAGCATCGGAGAATTCCTTGGCGGCCTGGAACAGGCCGGCGCCGGAACCACCAGCAGCGTGGTAGACCACATCAGCGCCACCTTCGAACATCGACTGGGCGATGACCTTGCCGGAGGCGGGGTCATTGAAGCCTGCGAAGTCGGGCGGCTCGGTGATGTACTGATTAGCGATTGTGATGGCGGGGTCCACCGCTTGGACGCCGGCAATGAAACCGGCCTCAAAACGCTGGATCAACTCGGTGTTGACGCCGCCGATGAAGCCGACGTGACCGGCTTCGCTCTTGAGCGCAGCCGCAACACCGACGAGGAACGAGCCCTCTTGCTCGGCGAATACCAGGCCGGCGACGTTCGGGAGATCAACAGACGCATCGTCGACGATGGCGAAGTTGACATCCGGGCTTGCCGTTGCGGCGTTGGTCATCGGCTCTGCGAACAGGAACCCAACACCAAACACCAGGTCGGACTGATCCGCCTGCAGGTTGAGCAACTCTTCACGGTTGGATCCATCCTGGTTGGCCGAAGCCTCCGATGGCGTGATTCCAAGCTCTGCGGTGGCCTGGTCCAGGCCGGCAGCAGCAGAGTCATTGAACGATTGGTCGCCACGACCGCCGATATCGAACACGAGTCCGACGTTGGCAGTCGACTCTGCGGGTGCCGCGGTAGTCGTTTCGCCGGCAGCGGTTGTTTCAGTGCCCCCATCGCCGGCATCGTCGTCATCGCCACAAGCGGCGACTACGAGAGCAAATGCCATGATGATGGCGAACAGCCAAAGCTGTTTACGCATTGTGTACCTCTCCAGTTCTAGGTGAGAAGGGCGACGTGCCCATGCCGTCGCGTGTTCATAGGTGTAACGCTAACTGGTGAGATCGGGTTTTGCACATAGACTTGCCATAACCTGGGAGGGGACGCAGGGTCTGCCAGGCGAGGTTTCTCGGCCTAACCGCTGTAGCGCAAGTAGTCCTCGATTTCTGTCACGAGGCCTTCGGCGGCTCCGGGATCGATGCTGTCGGCCGTGGGTTCGATCTGCTCCAACTGGGCTACGTACTCAGAGAACTCGTCAGAGGACTCGAGGGCCGCATTGACCCGTCCCAGGTACTCATCGGTCACGGTTTCCAACTCTGCGAAGTCGACGGCGAGGTCGAGAATCGAGGTAGCTCTGGAGGCAAGCGCCAGCATCGCCTTTGGATTCGGGTTTGCCGCGAGGTAGTGCGGGGTCGCCGCCCACAGCGCAAGGGCGGGTATGCCCGCCTCCCGGCAGGCTTCGACCACGACACCGACGATCCCGGTGGGTCCCTCGTAGGAAGAGGTGAGGAGCCCGTTGCGGACGACCATTGCGGGGTCGGTCGCCACTCCGATGACGGGAACCTGCTGTGTGTGGGCCACCGTGCCAATGAAGGCACCGAGCAGGATGACCTCCTCGACATCACTCTCGCAGAGCACCTGCGTGAGATGTCTGCTGTAAGTCTTCCACCTGTATGAAGGTTCGTCCCCGGTGACGATTACCAGGTCACGATCATCCTCGGGAAGCGAGACCCCGTAGAAACTCGTGGTCGGCCATGTCAGGCGTCGGGTCTCGCCGTCTCCGATGGAAACGGTGGGGCGGTGGGCCTGGAAATCGAAGAACTCCTCCGGATCGATGGCGGCAAACGGTTCTCCTGCATCGAGGGCGCCTGTTAGGTAGTTGGCGGCTCCGGATGCGGCCTCGCAAGCGTCTCCCCATCCGTCGAAGGCGATGATGGCGCGGGGCCTCCGCAGTGCCGGCCTGGAGAATCGGTGGATGGCGTCCATGCGGTCAATCTACCCGCTGGAAGCTCCTAGGGAAGCGGCGTTTCGGGAGAAGGCCCGTTCGTGCGAGTATGCATTCTCCACCGAAGGTGGGTTTGTCAGGCCGACAGAGCCTCGTAGCCGGCCACCAGATCGGCTGCCGCCCGCCCACTTGTGACCAGCAGTCGGATGCTGGTGCCGTCCTCGAGATGAATGACGAAGTGGCGATAGTCACCGATGGCCGCCGGTGTCGCCTCGAGATGGTCGATGTCTTGCAGCTTGATCGAGCGAAGCGGCTTCAACCTCGCCGCAGTTCGCCCCCGCAACAGGAGGAGCCGACGATTGGTGATCGCAAGCTTCACGATGAGAGCCCCGGGTTCGTCGACGGCTCGCACCCGCCGGGTTGCGACCACGACCCCCGCGACGACACCGGTGATCGCTCCGAAGACAATCAGCGGAAGCAACGCGGCGTTATCGATGAAGGTCCATGCAGCGAATCCGCAAAGGGCTCCGATAGCGATGGCATAGAGGACGATACGTCCGGTGGCGGCGGCAAACGCGTCGGCAGCCGCGCTCACTTCCTCGCCCTGTTCGAGATGGCGTCCGTAGGAGGCTCGTGCCGCCCGTTCCAGTCGGTTCATCCGCTGAAGTCGCGACGGCGGAGTTCCTCGAATTCCCCCACGAATCCCGCGGCGAGGTGGCGGTTCGTCGTCATGAACGTGATCTGGTCACCCTCATTCGGCGTGATCGCAAGCTTGCCCATGACGAGCAGGTTCCCCTTGCGCACTATCTCGAGGCTTTCTAGATCCGCGATGTCATATTCGGCGACGACACCGGCACGGCGGGAGCCGAGTAGGACGACCTTCTTTCGGGTGAGGGCGGCCATTGCGCCGATAACCCGAGGTTCGCCCATCGTCCGCTTCAGATAGGCCCAGTACGCCAGATATCCGGCGAACATGCCCAGACCGAATTGCAGCCCGCCCTCGCCGAGGAGTACTTGGGACACGACCGCTCCGGCAACCCCGGCAAACACGGCGACAAAGATGCTGACGCGCATCAGCGGCGTCGCTGCCACCACCTCGGCGCCGTCGAGACGGGGGTCGCCCTGGAGTCGCTGCATCATCAGCTCGCGATTGCGTTCTGTCATCGAGCTCATGCCCTTACGTTAACGGGCGAAGCGACGCAGCCGAAGAGAGTTGGCTACCGCCGACACGCCGGAGAAAGCCAAGGCAGCAGCGGCATTCATCTGATTGCGGAGTCGGGACGGGTCAGGGGAGGGTGGCGATGTTGCAGCCGAACGCCCAGCCAGCGGCATAGACACGTCGAATGTGCGGTCGGCGAGTTGCTGCACGAGAGCTTTGAACGCCCGGGCATCCTCGACCAGCCTGACGATGCGGTCCAAGGCGGCATTGGGCCCGACATGGCTCACCTCAACCTCGAGTCGATACTCCTGGTGTGCCTTGGCACCGAGTACCTCGTCACCGGGGAGTGTGTTGCACCAGAAAAGCCCTGCCCTTCAACGTGATTTTGTCAACAGCTGATTGGCTATTCGCGATGGTGGAGTCTGTCGGCAGCTTCTCTCCAGCCAGGACGACCATGATCTCGCCCGACCGGAAACCCAAAGGCTCAACCATTACTTGAAGGTTGTCGAGGTCCACCGCGGCCTCCACACCGTTCTTGCGTAGATCCTGCCGGTACGCCCGGCACCAGTTACGCCAGGAGCGGGGAGGCGGTAACGTTGCCGGCGATGGAGATCTACGAAGACGTTGTTGCCGCCATCGGGCGAACGCCGTTGGTGCGGCTCAGTCGGTTGCACCCGGCGGGGAACCTGGTGGCAAAGCTCGAGTACCTCAACCCGGGTGGATCCACAAAGGACCGCATCGCCCTGGGGATGATCGAGCGCGCCGAGCGCAACGGCTGGCTACAACCGGGCGGGACCATCATCGAGCCGACCAGTGGGAACACAGGCGTCGGCCTGGCAATGGTCGCCGCCCTGCGCGGATACAAGCTGATCGCGGTAATGGCGGACAAGCAATCCAAGGACAAGCAGGATCTGTTGCGCGCCTACGGTGCTGAGGTGGTTGTTTGCCCGACCGACGTCGAGCCCGACGATCCCCGTTCCTACTACTCGGTTGCCGATCGGCTCACCGATGAAACGTCCGGCGCCTACCGGCCCGATCAGTACTCGAACCCGGCCAACCCGGAGGCGCACTACGACCAGACCGGACCCGAGATCTGGGAGCAGACCAACGGCGAGGTCGATGTGCTCGCAATCGGCCTCGGCACCGGTGGGTCGGTCACCGGGATGGCCCGGTTCCTCAAGGAGCGGAAGCCGGGCCTCTGGGTGGTCGGCGTTGACCCGGAAGGTTCCATCTACACGGCCGATTCCGATGACGATGTGACCACCTACCTCACCGAAGGTGTCGGCGAGGATTTCTGGCCGGAGACATTCGATCCTGGTGTTGTCGACCAGTACGAGATGGTCACAGATGCCGACGCATTTGCCACCACCCGGCGTCTCACCGAGGTGGAGGGGATCTTCGCCGGAGGGTCGAGCGGGATGGCCGTTGCCGGCGCTCTTCGCGTTGCCCGGGAGCGTGCGGACGACCTCGTCGTTGTGCCGCTGCCCGACTCCGGTCGCAACTACATCTCGAAGATTTACAACGACGACTGGATGCGGGACAACGGTCTCCTCTAGGAACCCAATGAATTTGGGGTTCTTCTTCGTCTTTCGCTGTCGCCTCCAAATCGCCGTTGGCCCGCCGACATGCCCCCTCATTTCAGGTAACTAGTCACTCTAGAAAGCGCCGAAAACCGCCTCCAGTTCAACCCATATTGGGTCGATGAATCTGTTGAAGGCGAGCACGATGCTCGGATCTGTCAAGGGCCAGAACCACGACGGGTCACGGAAGACCGAGTGATGGAATGAAAAGATGAGTACGCAGAGCAACCGAAGTACGTGGGGTGGCTTCGGATCCAACTTCCGCCGCAGAATTGCGGCGGTTGCCGCGTATTCACTTGCTCTGACTACCGTCGTTGTCGGTGCTATCCCTGTGGCTCCGGTGGCGCCGGCCGACGCAGCCATCGGCGATGGGGTTTGCTATCTGATCGCCGACTCGGGTGGAGGCAACGGCGGCAACGATCTCCTGACGATCGTCGATCGCGGCGACTTCAACCCGGTCACCAACGAAACTTCGATCGGCACCGGCACCGGCACATACAACATCGAGGCGATGGACATGCATCCGGCGACACTCGAGCTGTATGCAACCGACTCCGACCAGCTCGGCACCATCGACAAGCTCACAGGGTTGTTCACCCCGATTGGGGCCCGGTTTGGAAATGCCCGCGGCTCTCTCGGCTCAATCAACATCGATGACGTAGATGGTCTCGCCTTCAACTACAACACCAACGTTCTCTACGGAGCCGAGCGTCAAGGCGGCAACGATCTTCTTGTCCAGATCGACTACGTCACCGGCAGCATCGTGCTCGACGCTTTTGGTCCCGGCATCGACTACGTCTCAACCAACGTCAGCACGCTTGGGCACGACGACATCGACGACCTTGCCTTCCACCCCTTCACGAACGAGCTCTACGGTTCCATCACGGGAGGTGGCGGGCCCGGAAGGCTCGTCAAGCTTGATCCGGCGACGGGCATCGCCACCGATGTCGGGCCGTTTGGTACCGGTGACATCGAAGGCATGCGGTTCGACGCCGAGGGGTTCCTCTGGGGTACCTCGGGCACGACCCCGGGCGAGCTCTTTGAGATCAACATCACCACGGGAGCGGCTACCAACCCCCGCACCGTTGATAACGGTGGCGACTACGAGTCGACCGTTTGCTACGTGCCCGGCAGCGACCTCTGGGTCGAAAAGAGCGTGGACAACCAGTTCCCAGGTGAGGAAACGACCGTTACCTACACCGTCGAGGTCGTCAACGCTGGTCCAGCCAACGCCACCGGCGTCGTAGTCGAGGATTCGCTTCCCTCCGGCGTCACCTTCGTGTCGGCAACCGGTCAGGGTACGTACGACCCGATCACCGGGCTCTGGGCAGCCGGGTCGATCCTGCGGGGCGAGTCGGCCTCTATCGACATAACGGTGTCCGTTGATACGGGAACCGCCGGATCCACAATCACCAACACCGCCACCCGGATCGCCGTGGACCAGGGTGACGCGGTCCCCAACAACGACACCGCCTCGGTCGACATCTTCCCCAATGCCTACGCCGACCTTGCGGTCAGCAAGACCGTCTCCAACGCTTCGCCGGCTGAGGGGGACACCGTTACATTCACCATCACTCTGGTGAACAACGGCCCCAATGCCACGACCGGTGTGACCATCAATGATGCGCTGCCTTCAGGCGTGACCTTCGTGTCGTCTAACCCCTCGCAGGGCAGCTACGGCTCCGGAGTATGGACGGTCGGCTCGCTCGCAGCTGGGGCGACGGAGACACTCGAGATCACGGCGACGGTGGACGCCGGCACGGCATTGACCACTATCACCAATACGGCTGCGGTGGGCAATACCGACGTGACCGATCCCGACTCGGGCAACGATTCGAGCTCCGCCTCACTCACCGTGTCGCTTGCGGGCCTCGAGATCGTCAAGACGTCCGATGCAGGTGGCCTGGTCGAGCCCGGCCAGACCATCACCTACACCCTCGACATCAGCAACGTGGGCACGGCGTGGCTCGACGGCCTGTCGGTCGAGGATCTGGTTCCCGCGGGCACCACCTACGTCCCCGGGTCCGCGACGATCGCCGGCCTCACCGGCAGCTCCTATCTCGACCGCTTCAACAGTCGCAGCTACAACAACAGCGACGGGACCGCCAACTGGACCACCTCGTGGTCGGAGACCGGCGAGAGCACGAGCGCCACAGGCGGCGATATCCAGATTCGCAACGATGTTTCCAACTACCAGCTCCGTGTACGCGATGACGCCAACAGCATCCAGCGCTCCGCCGACCTCAGCGGTGCAGCAGCTGCCGTCGTCAGTTTCGACTTCCGTCGCTTCAGCCTCGACAACTCGTCTGAGGTCGTTTACTTCGAGGTGGCCTCAAGCCCGAGCGGGCCATGGCGTCAGGTTGCGGACTTCCGTGGACCGGCCAACGATTCGAGCTATAGCAACACCGGCCTTCTCGCTCTGCTTCCCGGCGAGCTCACGCCGACGAGCACGTTCCGTTTCCGGACACCGTCCGGAGGGATGAGCAACGGCGACGGGGTATGGATCGACAACTTCCGCATCGGCTTTGCGGTGCCGACCTCGGCCGCCGGCAACGACCCCGGTCTCCTGGTCGATCCCGGAGACGGGTACATCCTCCCCGCCGGCACCACCATGCAGGCGACATTTCAGGTTTTGGCCGACGATGTGCTCACCCAGGGCACCATCGACAACGACGCGACTGCCGATGCCACAGGAGCCATCCCCGCCACCGATTCCGTGAGCGACCGGGTTGCCCGCGCCGACCTTGCCGTCGACAAGACGGTCGACAACGGTACGCCGAACCCCGGCGACACGATCAATTACACAATCACCGTCACCAACAACGGACCGACGGCGGCAACGAAGATCGAACTGACCGATGTCCTCCCCGCAGGCGTCACCTACGTGTCGGACTCTGCAACCCAGGGTTCGTACGCGGCAATATCGGGGCTGTGGGCCCTGGGTTCGCTGCCTCCGGGCGGGTCGGCGACCTTGACGCTCACCGCGACGGTCGACTCCGGCACCGAGGGGACGACGATCACCAACACCGCGACGATCACCCAGACCGATCGTCCCGACCCGGACCCGACGAACGACGAGGACTCGGCAGACATCGTGGTCCCGGTTGTGGATCTCGCCGTTGACAAGACGGTCGACATCGCGACACCCAACGAGGGCGACACAGTCACGTTCACGGTCACCGCCACCAACAACGGTCCCGACGGAGCGACCGGTGTAACGCTCTCCGACCTACTCCCGGCAGGCCTCACCTACGTGTCCGACTCTGCAACCCAGGGTTCGTACGCCGCAATATCGGGGCTGTGGGCCCTCGGTTCGCTCGCCGCGGGCGTCACAGAGACTCTGACTCTTACGGCCACCGTCGACGCCGGGACCTACGGCACGACGATCGTCAACACCGCAAGTATCGACACCGTCGACCAGACCGACAGCGACCCAACCAACGACTCCGACTCCGCCCGGGTCGGCGTGCAACACAACCCGGCCATTCAGGTGGTCAAGGACGGTCCTCTCTCCGCCGAGATCGGCGAAACCGTCACCTATACCTTCACCGTTTCTCATACCGTGGCTTCTGACGGTTCTCCCGTAACCATCGGGTCAGTCGTCGATGACGTTGCCGGATCAGCGTCCTATGTGTCGGGAGATACGAACACCAACTCGTTGCTCGACGGTGGCGAGGTCTGGATCTACACGGCCACACACGCCGTCACCGCCAGCGATCCCGACCCGATCTTCAATACCGTCACGGTTGCCTCGACAGACGAAGATGGCGACGACCTTCCCGACGCCACGGACGATCACACGACTGACGTCGAGCACCTCCCCGTGCTTGCCGTTGCCAAGAGCGGACCCGCATACGCGCTGGTCGGCGACACAGTCACGTTCACCTTCGTCGTCTCGCACGACGCTGCTTCCGACAACACGCCGGTCGGCAGCCTCGCCGTCACCGACGATTATGCGGGATCCGCCACCTACGTATCGGGTGACGATGGTGACGGCCTCCTCGAAGCAGGGGAGACCTGGACCTTCACCGCCGACTACACGATCCTCGCCGGCGACCCCGACCCCCTGGTCAACACCGGAACCGCAAGCGGAACCGACGAAGACGGTGACCCCGTCGAGGACAGCGACTCGCATTCGACCGACCTCATCGTCCCGGCGATCTCGATCGAGAAGACTCCCGACAACCAGCAGATCGTCACCGGTAACGCAGCGACGTTCACCATCACCGTTACCAACACCGGCGACATCGCACTGAGCGACGCTGCCGTCACCGACCCGCTCGCTCCGGACTGCGATGCGACGTTCGTCACCCTGGCCGCCGGCGCCACCGAGAGCTACTCCTGCACCGTCGCCAATGTGACTGCGGACTTCACCAACACCGCCTCCGTCACCGGGGATCATCCTGCCGGTGGCAGCGTGGGTGATGCCGATACTGCCGATGTCGACGTGATCGATCCGAGCGTCGCCATTAGCAAGACGCCCGACACCCAGCAGGTTGCCATGGGAGATGGCGCGACGTTCACCATCACCGTCACCAACACCGGTGATGTGGCGTTGGCCAACGTCACCGTGACCGACCCGCTCGCTCCGGATTGCGATGCGACGTTCGTCACCCTGGCCGCCGGCGCCACCGAGAGCTACGCCTGCACGGTCGCCAATGTGACTGCGGACTTCACCAACGTGGCCGACGTCACTGCGCAGCCGCCTGTCGGGCCGGCAGTGACCGACTCCGACACCGCCGACGTAGACGCCATCACTCCGGCCGTCAATATCGATAAGACCCCGGACCTGCAGTACATCCTGTCCGGTGACGATGCGACGTTCACCATCACGGTCACTAATACGGGCGACGTTCCCCTCAGCGATGTTGCTGTCACAGATGTGTTGGCGCCGGATTGCGATGCGACCTTTGCCACCCTGGGCATCGGTGCATCCGAGACTTACTCCTGCACCGCAACCAGCATTACCTCCGATTTCACGAACACGGCGGACGTCAGCGCTCAGCCACCGGCGGGTGCTCCGGTGAGTGGCACTGACACCGCCGATGTTGATGTGATTGCCCCTGCGATCTCGATCGATAAGACGCCCGACTTGCAGACGATCCTTGCCGGCGATGAAGCCACCTTCACCATCACGGTGACCAACACGGGTGACGCCGACCTGACTGATGTGACCGTGACGGATGCGCTCGCTCCGGATTGCGATGCGACGTTCGCTTCGCTTGCTGTCGGCGCGTCGGAGTCGTACTCGTGCAACGTCAGCAATGTGACTGCGGACTTCACCAACACCGCCTCCATCATCGGGGATCATCCTGCGGGTGGCCAGGTCACAGATTCCGACGATGCGGCAGTCGATGTGATTGCCCCTTCGATCTCCATCGAGAAGACTCCCGACTTGCAGACGATCCTGTCGGGGGACGATGCGACGTTCACTATCACGGTTGTCAATACCGGAGATGCCAACCTGACCAATGTGACGGTGAGTGATGCCCTGGCTCCGGCTTGTGGCACAACGTTCGTCACCCTTGCCGCCGGCGCCACCGAGAGCTACTCGTGCACCGTCGCCAACGTGACTGCGGACTTCACCAATGTTGCCGATGTGACGGCTGATCACCCGGCGGGTGGCCAGGTGACCGATTCCGATGATGCCGTGGTCGATGTGATTGTCCCCGCGATCACTATCCAGAAGTCTCCCGATTTGCAGACGATCCTTGCCGGTGACGATGCAACGTTCACCATCACCGTCATCAATACCGGTGATGCCGACCTGACCAATGTGACGGTCTCAGATGCTCTGGCCCCGGCATGCGGAGCCGACCTCGGCGACCTTGCCGCCGGCGACTCCACTTCATACCTCTGCTCGATGACCAATGTCGCGGCCGATACGACAAACGTGGCTGACGTGGTTGCCGACCACGATGCCGGCGGCCAGGTCACCGATTCCGACGATGCCTTCGTTGACGTAATTGCCCCTTCGATCTCGATCGATAAGACGCCGGACCTGCAGTACATCCTGTCGGGTGACGACGCCGACTTCACCATCACCGTCGTCAACACGGGTGATGCCGACCTCACCAACGTGACGGTCAGTGATCCGCTGGCCCCGGCTTGTGACACAACGTTTGCCTCGCTTGCTGTCGGTGCGACCGAGACATACTCGTGCACCGTCGCCAATGTGACTGCGGACTTCACCAATGTTGCCGATGTGGTGGCTGATCATCCGGCCGGTGGCCAGGTGACCGATTCCGATGATGCCGTCGTTGATGTGATTGCCCCGGCGATCTCGATCGATAAGACGCCGGACCTGCAGACGGTTCTGTCCGGTGACGACGCCGACTTCACCATCACCGTCGTCAACACGGGTGATGCCGACCTCACCAACGTGACGGTGAGCGATCCGCTGGCCCCGGCTTGTGACACAACGTTTGCCTCGCTTGCTGTCGGTGCGACCGAGACATACTCGTGCACCTTCGCCAATGTGACTGCGGACTTCACCAACGTCGCCGATGTGGTCGCCGACCACGCTGCCGGTGGTCAGGTCACCGACTCCGACGATGCAGCAGTCGATGTAATTGCCCCTTCGATCGAGATTCAGAAGTCTCCTGAATTGCAGACGATCCTCTCTGGTGACGATGCGACGTTCACTATCACGGTGAGCAATACCGGTGATGCCGACCTCACGGATGTCACGGTGACCGATGCTCTCGCACCGGCTTGTGACACAACGTTCGTTTCACTCGGCGTGGGTGCGACCGAGTCGTACTCGTGCACCTTCGCCAATGTGACTGCGGACTTCACCAATGTTGCCGATGTGACGGCTGATCATCCGGCCGGTGGCCAGGTGACCGACTCTGATGACGCAGATGTTGATGTGATTGCCCCGGCCGTCGAGATTCAGAAGACGCCCGACACCCAGCAGATCCTGGCCGGCGACACCGCCGACTTCACCATCACCGTCACCAACACCGGTGACGCCGCCCTCACGGCTGTCACCGTGACCGATGCCCTGGCCCCGGACTGCGACGCCACCTTCGCCTCGTTGGCCATCGGCGCTTCCCAGACCTTCAACTGCTCGCTCGCCAGTGTTACTGCCGACTTCACCAATGTCGCCGGCGTGACGGCTGATCATCCGGCCGGCGGCCAGGTGACCGATTCGGACGATGCCGATGTCGACGTTGTGGGCCCGGCCGTCACCGTTGAGAAGACGCCGGACAACCAGCAGATTCTCGGTGGCGGCGATGCGACCTTCACGATCACAGTGACCAACACCGGCGATGTCGACCTGACCGACGTCACAGTGACCGATGCTCAAGCACCGGCTTGTGACGCCACCTTCGCATCGCTTGCTATTGGTGCCTCCGAGTCGTACTCCTGCACCGTCAGCAATGTGACGGCGGATTTCACCAATGTCGCCGACGTGACGGCTGATCATCCGGTCGGCGGCCAGGTCACAGATTCCGACGATGCCGACGTCGACGTGGTCGCCCCGTCCCTCGAGATTCAGAAGACACCGGACAACCAGCAGATTCTCGGTGGCGGCGATGCGACCTTCACCATCACCGTGACCAACACCGGCGATGTCGACCTTACCGACGTCACAGTGACCGATGCCCTAGCACCAGCTTGCGACGCCACCTTCGCCTCCCTGGCGGTGGGCGCCTCCGAGTCGTACTCCTGCACTGTTTCTGGAGTGACTGCGGATTTCACCAATGTTGCCGACGTAGTGGCTGATCATCCGGCTGGCGGCCAGGTCACAGATTCCGATGATGCCGACGTCGATGTGGTCGCCCCGTCCGTCGAGATTCAGAAGGCACCGGACAACCGGCAGATCTTGACCGGCGGCACCGCTGATTTCACGATTACCGTGACCAACACCGGCGATGTGGACCTGACCGACGTCACGGTGACTGATGCTCTCGCACCGGCTTGTGATGCAACGTTTGCCTCTCTGGCGGTCGGTGCCTCCGAGTCGTACTCCTGCACCGTCAGCAATGTGACGGCGGACTTCACCAATGTTGCCGACGTAGTGGCTGATCATCCGGCTGGTGGCCAGGTCACAGGTTCCGATGATGCCGACGTTGATGTGGTCGCCCCGTCCGTCGAGATTCAGAAGGCACCGGACACGCAGCAGATTCTCGGTGGCGGCGATGCGACCTTCACGATTACGGTCGCCAACACCGGTGATGTGGATCTCAGCAATGTCACGGTCA
>CAMYKI010000041.1 GCA_947258985.1 uncultured Acidimicrobiaceae bacterium | reverse complement strand
GAGACGATCGGCGAGGAACGCCGGCATCGTCACGAGACGCCGCTCGTGGGTCTTGGGCGCTCCCCACGACAGACCCGACCCGAGTTCGGTTGCTGATTCGGCGACCTCGATACGGCGGCGCAGTAGGTGGACACGAGGTCGTCTCAGAGCGACGAGTTCGCCCCAACGCATACCGACCCACGCCAGGGTCTCAACGATGAGCCCGGCTCCGGTTTGAGCATTCTCGGCGGCCGTGGCGAGGGCTGTGACCTGTTCGGCGGTGAGGAACCGCTGCTCGCGTCGCCGCACCGTCGGAATCTTTCCCCCGGACGTGGCGTCGCGAGCCAAGATCCCGTCGTCGACGGCCAGCTTCAGCGGAGCTGACAGGACCTGCTTGGCTTGCTTGACCCGTGACGCAGAGAGCCCCTCGGCAGACATCTCGGCGATCCGTTCCCGCACCATGGCCGGTGAGATGCGGTTGACCGGCAGATCACCGAACGTCGGTAGCACGCGTGAGCGGAGCAGCGACTCGTATCCGGCGCGGGTTTTGGGTTTGATGTCCAACCCGGCGAGCCACGCCGCGGCGGCTTCGGCGGTCGAACTCCTCAGTCACGGACGGAACCCTTGAGACGTATCACGATACGTGATACGGTCGTTGTATGGCACAAGCATTCTCAGTCCGCCTCGACGATCGTGCGCTTCGTGCGCTCGGCCAACTAGAGGCAACCGGTATGACCCGCTCCGAAGCGATCCGTGCCGCTCTCGTTGAGGCAGCGTCTCGACTCCACGAGAAGGCCGCCCTTGCCGCAGAAGTCGCCGCGCTCGAAGCCGACGACGACGACCGCGCCGAGATGCTGGCAGTTGCCGATCTGATGGAGAGCCTTCGTGCGGCGCGGTGACATCTTCGCCCTGCGACTCCCCAAAGGGCTGGGACACGAACAGAAGGGACGTCGTTTCGGCGTTGTTGTTCAATCTGACGCGTTTCTACCGCGGTCGGTGGTGCTGGTGGCACCGACATCGACCAGTGCCAAACCCGCTTCGTTCCGACCCGAAATCGAAATCGACGGAACAGCGACTCGGGTGCTTGTAGAGCAGGTCGGTGCTGTCGATGGGCAACGCCTCGGTGATCTAGCCGGCCACCTCAGTCCGGAAGAACTATGGGGTGTCGATGCCGCCCTGCTCACCGTCCTCGGTCTCAACTGAGCGCACCGATCACACCAAATCACGAGCAACAACGCACACTTCGCCGGGTGCTCGGGATCGCGGTGAGCAGTCTTCCGCATCTCGGGGCGCGCTGGGGGCGCGGGAGAACGAAAAGTGATGCAAATCACTGGGAGATGACCAAAGATAGTGAACGGTCGTGAACCACTGTGCCACAATAGTTTTCGATTCCCCAGCTAGTCCCTGACTTCCGAAGAACGCCCCTACCGGTCCTCAAAACCGTTGAGGCGGCGAAAGCTGCCTGGCGGGTTCGATTCCCGTCCGCCTCCGCTAGATGACGAGAGGGCACCCCAAGTTGTGGGGTGCCCTTCGTCATGACCGTACGGAGGAATCGAGCGTTCTTTTTGCCTGCGGGTTGTGTGGGTGGGGTTTGCGGGTGGCCGATTTGTTCTTTGGTGTGCCGAAGGGGGGCGAGGGTTCGATTCCTGTCCGCCTCCGCGAGATCGTCGAGGCCCCCGTCACTGTTGGCGGGGGCCTCGCCGAGTCCAGAGGTGGAATCGAACTGTGTCTCTGCCTGCGTGTCCTATGGACGTGGCCTGCGGATGGCCGATTTGCTTTGGGCGCCAAACCGGAGTTATCGGCCAAATAGGGACGAAATCCCCTTGTCAACGTTTGCGCTTTGTGCGGACCATGAGCGTGTTGGAGCCCTTGGTGAGACTGGGAGCGACTAGAGGGGACGCTGTCATGCGAGTCAAATCACTGATCGCCGGAAGGTTGCCGATACCTGTTGCGCTGGTGGTATTCGCAGCCATGACCGGGTGCGGCTCGTCAGAGCCGGGGCCCTCCAGCACGGCGGCCACTACGAGCAGTCAGCTCGAAACTGAAGCGGGAGCGGGGTTGCCTCCGCCGGGAGAAGGGTGGGATTTGCTCTTCCTTGCCTCGCGATTTGAAGTTGCGACTGCTGACGTCGTTGCGCAGTATGAACAACGTGCCGAAGAATTCCTGGGTGTCGACGTGACGTTTCAGGACCTCACCGGCCAGCCAGAGACGGCCTGGGAAATACTGCAGCAGGTCCGCGACGTGGGGTTCCCGGGGATGGCCGAGGAGGTCGCCGAGTCGGAGATCATCATTGTGGTCGCGTACCCGCAGGGTTCGGATGAAGGAGCGCCAACCCACATCGATGAGGCACGAGACAAATGCAAGCGCCCGGGCCAGAACCCCGAGCCTCCGGATCCCGGTGTGGTTGCCACCGCGGAGTTCTGGGAGCCCTATCGAGTGCTCCTGGACCAGATATACACCGAGATCTGGCGACTGCGCGAGGGAACACCGACGGTGCTGGTGGCAGGCGACGTCTATGACGGCTTCATAGCGAATCAGCGGAGCGCGAGCATCGAGAACGAGTGTCGAGCCTGGTTCGAAGCCTGGAGCGATGTGGCACGAGAAGCCGCCGACGAGCACGGAGCGAAGTGGGTGTCGATCTATGACCTGCTCAACGGCCCCAGCCACGACATCGCGCCGCCTGAGATGGGCTGGACCGGTCCCTCAGAACGGCAACCGACACT
The DNA here is from genome assembly GCA_947258985.1 of uncultured Acidimicrobiaceae bacterium. Taxonomy (GTDB): domain Bacteria; phylum Actinomycetota; class Acidimicrobiia; order Spongiisociales; family UBA5794; genus JAAETI01. The sequence continues at coordinate 25,819 of CAMYKI010000041.1, read as the reverse complement.
CGGCGTGCGAAAACTGAACGACATCGGATCGGCTATGGTCGCCGACGCCCTTGCCGCCGTCGGCTTCGTACCGGCAGATGTTCCATAGCGATCATGAGAAGAAGGACCTTGCGCTCCGCCGACGGTTCGACGCGGACAGGTTGTGAACGCAAGCGCTTGCTCGAGGCGAGCCGCTTCCAGCACATCACCCGTATCGACTCCCGTAGTTGCGGCTGCCCGGTGGGTCGCGAACGTGAAAGGCCTCGACGCTCCAGCTGTTCCTCGATGAGGAGGAAGGCCAATACTGGCCGCAGCACGGGAGGCAGATCCTCGACGAGACCGCCGGCGAGGATTTTCTCGCCTTTCTCCATGAAGACAGAGGTTCGGTCCAATTCGTTGGTCTCGTGCCTATCGATGACGAATGGGAAATGGGCTTCCTGGCGGTCGAGCATCCTGCCCGCCGAAAGTCAAGCTGCCGGAAGGGCTCTATCCGATCGGCCGGCGTATTGGTCCTGACGGTGAGCCGAGGAAGAAGCGCTCGACGAACGCGGCGGTCGCTCGCTGTCGGCCGTGACCGATGAGGGCAGGGCCGTCCGGATTGTCGATGATGAACTTCCGAGACCCGTCAGGCTGACTGCGCAGCACCTCGGCGGTTGCCCCGGGCCTACCGGTCGAGCGCCGGCGTCTCCGACGAGCGTCGCGGAAGCTCGTTCAAGTCGGTCCTTGCTCCTGAGCTGCGGTATCGCTCTGGCTTCCGCTCCTTTTTGACCTGCGCCAGATGATGAGGACTGCAGCGACGCCGAGCAGGGCGATCGGAACCAAGATGAGCCGACGAGAACAGCGCTTCGCCTTGCTACCGGCCATGGCGACCTCTTCGGCCACCCCCAGGATCTGTTGGGCGTCGACTAGGTATGACTGCATCGTCGCGACTTGGTCCTCTGCCTTGTGGATTCTCTCAACAGCGCTCATTCTTCGGCTCCTTCACCTGCTGACTAACTACCAGCTTGCCACATTCCCTGTCTTGGTCCGGCCATGGGATAAGCTGCGGCACTGATGAGCGACCCGAACACCCTCGGCGGCCTTGTAAGACGCCGTCGTCTCGAATCTGGATACTCCCTGGGCCAACTGGCGTCCAAGGTCGGTAAGACCGCGGCCGAGGTGCGCTCCTGGGAGCGTGACAACGAATTGCCGGAACACGGCATCCTCGAGCGCCTCGCCGAAACCCTGGAATTGGATCTCGCCGAAATTCAGAAGAAGGTTACGAGCGCACAGTCGAGCGTCACAAAGAGCGCCGCCGCTAAAGGCGCCAAGGCCAAGAAGCCATCTACCGCAAAGACGACCACGACCGCAAAGGGAAAGAAGCCTGCTGGTGGTGCTGCGAAGAAGGCTGCTGCGGGTGCGGCGGCTGCCAAAGCGGTAGATGGTGTAGTCGATGAGGCCGAGGGTGATGCGCCTGGCGCAAAGGCGAAGAAGCCTGCGGCGAAAAAGCCTGCGGCCAAGAAGAAGCCTGTGAAGAAGCCTGCTGGTGGTGCTGTCAAAGAGGCTGCTGCGGGTGCGGCGGCTGCCAAAGCGGTAGCTGATGTAGTCGATGAGGCCGAGGGTGATACGCCTGACGCAACGGCGAAGAAGCCTGCGGCGACCAAAAAGCCTGCGGCGAAGAAGAAGCCTGCGGCGAAGAAGAAGCCTGCGGCGAAGAAGCCGGTGAAGAAGCCTGCTGGTGGTGCTGCGAAGAAGGCTGCTGCGGGTGCAGCCGCCGTGACCGCAGCCAAGGTCGCAAGTGATGCCGCCGGAGCGGCAGGCACAGCTGCCGGTACCGCGGCTGCAGTATCAACGGGCAAGGAGCCTACGGGCAAGAAGCCCGCGGCCAAGAAGAAGCCTGCGGCCACGGCGAAGACACCCACCGGAGCCGAGGCGAAGAAGGCTGCCGAGTCGAAGGAAACGGCGGATTCGACACCGGAGCCAGAAGAAGCGACGGAGTCACAGCCGGTGCGGGAAGAGGCTGTTGCAGCAGGCGTAGTCGCCGAGGCCGTCACAGGAGACGTCGAAGAAGACGTACTCCCCGGCTTTGTTGTCGAAGACCCCTTTACCCCGCCTCCCGTCGACGAGATCGACGCGGCCCTCCTCGACGCACCAACCGAGGCGGTCCCGGTTCCCGTGATAACCAATACCGCGGCCGCAGCCAGAGCGCAACGCGCCGCCGCAGTCCTGGAAGAGCCGCCACCGCCGCTCCCCATGGTTGAGGCTGCCCCGGATGCCGACCCCGGGCTTCTCCGCTACCTGGAGCCGTTGAAGCTGGTTTACGACCCGAACAGCCGCTACCTCTACTGGATCAGGGCAGCGCTCACGGTGGTTGTGATGATGATCCTCGCCGTGCTCTTCTTCCGGATGCTGGGAAGCCTGCTCGATGCGGTCAGCCAGCTTCTCGATACCATCGAACCGTCCGCTCCCTCTCCGGACGATCTCGACGCGCGAGGCATCGTCGGACAGGTCTTGACCTAACCCTGGAAGGCGCGTACCAGCAGCCCCGCCGCTGCGATCGATGACACAACCAGAATCGCCGGCCGCAACGCCATGGTATCGATCCTCCCTCGCAGCCTGGAGCTGGCGACGTATCCAATGGCCAGCCCCGGGAGCATCCACGCAGCCAACAGCACATCATCGCCGGTGATCTTGCCTGCAACGATTCGGGCGATCAGAGTCAGGGTGAGGCCAAACGTGAAGAAGAGCGCCAGCGTCGACCGGACGGTCGGTCCCTTGGCATCCTTGAACAGCAGCGCCGCCGGCGGGCCACCCATTGATGCCACCATGCCCATCACTCCGGCCATGAGGCCGGTTCCGAATTCAGTGGCGCTGTTGCGGGGCACCTTCAGCCCGGTGCTCAGGATCAGAACCGCCACGATCACGGACAACGCAATCCAGATGTCGAGTGTGCGTTGGGTGGCGATGGCCAGAAGTCCGAGGCCGAGGAGTGCTCCCGGGAACCGGCCGAGAAGAAGCCAGATGACGCCCTTGCCCTCGATGTGAGAGCGTTCCCGCAGTGCCATCGATACCGTCAGCGGTATCGCCAGAAGCAGCGTCGGGACCGGAGCCATGATCGGATCGATGAGGGAAAGGATGGGGACGGTGAGGATTCCCAAGCCGATTCCAATCGATCCCTGAACCAAGGATCCGGCTGCGACGACGATCACTGCAAGCAGCAATTCGATTGGGGACACAGGCATAGATGCTCCAACGGATCGACCGAGTATGGCACCGGCCTCAGAGCGGACCGCAATCGCCTCAGAGGGAAACCTGTACAAGATTGCATCAAGAAGGTGTTGCGATTCGCAAACTTCAGTGATTACGATGCCGCTCGCCAGGGCACTCTACGCGTGATCGCAACTGTGAAACCATTTCAGCGCAATAACAACTCATCCTCTGCGCCCCGCTCGTTGCGCGTTGTAGCCCTCGTGGCTGTGCTCGCAATCGGCCTTGCAGCCTGTTCCGGGTCCGGACCACAGACTGCCCTGAACCCCGAAGGCCCTGTCGCGAGAACCATCAACGACCTGTGGAAACTTGTCTTCGTAATGGCCACGGTGGTCTTTGTGATCGTCCAGGCCGCCATCATCTATGCGATCGTCCGCTTCCGGGCGCGCAAGGGCGACGACACCGAGCCGGTGCAGCTCCACGGCAACACGAGACTCGAGATCATGTGGACGATCATCCCGGTCGTCATCCTCGCCGCCATCGCCTATCCCATCGTCAAGGGCATCTTTGATGTGCGAGCCGTCGCCGACGGTCCTGAGGCATTACAGGTGCAGGTGACCGGTCACCAATGGTGGTGGGAGTTCGAGTACATCGACCTCGTCGGTGAGGACGGCCGCACCCTGGTGACTGCCAACGAGCTCTACATCCCCGAAGACACCGACGTGAACCTCATCATGACGTCGGCCGATGTGATCCACAGCTTCTGGATTCCCGTTCTTGCCGGCAAACGTGATGTCGTCCCCAACCGTGTCACCAACCTGAGAATCCACGCCGATGACGCCACTCCCGCCGATGAGCCGCATCCCGGCCAATGTGCCGAGTACTGCGGTCTGGCGCACGCGGATATGCGTTTCAAAGTCCACGTTCGCACCGCGGCCGACTTCGATACGTGGGTGGAAGGCCAACTCACCCCGGCTGCGGTACCCACCGAAGGAACCGCCGCCGACGGATTCGAGGCCTTCAACACGTGCGTCGCCTGTCACAACGCAACGGTTGCGGGGCCCGATGGCGTCGAGGATATTGGCCCGGTGCCGACCATCCAGGTAGACGGCGTCACTTTCACGTCGTCGCTTGCCCCCAACCTCGCCCACTTCGGAAGTCGCGGTACGTTTGGCGCCGGCACGTTCGAGAACAATCGAGAGCATCTCGCGCAGTGGCTGGCCAACCCATCGAATCTCAAGCCGATGCGACCCGAACTCAACAACATCGCAGAGGGCCGCATTCTCGGCATGCCGAATTTCAACCTCTCAGATGAAGACATCGACAGCCTGATTACGTTGTTGGAAGGGTGGAAGTGAAATGGTGCTCGACACCAGCAAGGACCTAGCACCGGCTGAGCCCACCGGGATCTGGAGCTGGATCACCACCGTCGACCACAAGCGGATTGGCCTCATGTACGGCTTCACCGCTCTGGTTGCCTTCTTCGTGGCCGGGCTCGAAGCCCTCCTCATCCGGCTCCAGCTGACGACTGCCAACGGCACCGTGCTGAGCGCCGACGCCTACAACCAGCTGTTCACGATGCACGGTCTCACCATGCTGCTGGTCGTCGTCATGCCGGTCGGCGCCGCCTTCATGAACTACTTCATCCCCCTCCACATCGGAGCCCGCGACGTCGCCTTCCCGCGGGCTAACGCGTTCAGCTACTGGTTGTTCCTGTTCAGCACGGTCATGCTGCTGTCCTCATTTGTTCTCGGCGGCGCACCCGACGGCGGCTGGTTCGGCTACGCCCCGCTCTCGACGCAGCTCGAGGAGTACGTCCGAATGGACTACTACGCCATCGGCGCCCAGCTTCTGGGTATCGCCTCGATCATGGCGTCGGCCAACTTCATCGCGACCGTGTTCACCATGAGGGCGCCGGGAATGACACTCATGCGGATCCCGGTGTTCACCTGGATGGCAGTCGTAGTTTCGTTCTTGCTCATCTTCTCACTGCCGATCTTCGGCGTCGGTCTGTTCCAGATGTTCTTCGACCGCAACTTTGGGACCCAGTTCTTCAGCGGTGGGGGTGACCCGCTGCTCTGGCAGCACCTCTTCTGGCTGTTCGGCCATCCCGAGGTCTATGTGCTGATTCTGCCGGCGATGGGCATCGTCTCCGAGATCTTCCCCGTGTTCAGCAGGAAGCCGCTGTTCGGCTATCCATTCGTCGTTTTCTCCGGCATCGCCATCGGGTTCATGGGCTTCGGCGTGTGGGCGCACCACATGTACACCGCAGGCTTGGGACCGGTCGCCGAGGCGGGTTTCGGTCTTGCCACGATGATGATCGCGGTGCCGACCGGCGTGAAGATCTTCAACTGGATCGGCACGATGTGGGGCGGCAAGGTCAGCTTCGAACTGCCCATGCTGTTCGCCATCGGGTTCGTTTCGTTGTTCGTCATCGGTGGCTTGTCCGGTGTGCTCCACTCGGTGGTGCCGTCCGATTACCAGCAGCACGACAGCTACTTCGTGGTTGCTCACTTCCACTACGTGCTGTTCGGGGGAGGCGTGTTCGGGTACGTCGCAGGCGCCTACTACTGGTATCCCAAGTGGACCGGGCGCTTCCTCGACAAGAAGCTTGGGCTGTGGCACTTCTGGCTGATGCTCCTCGGCTTCAACATGACGTTCGCCCCGATGCACATCCTCGGGCTCAACGGGATGCCACGACGCACCTATCGTTACGGAGAGGACCTCGGCTGGGAGTTCTGGAACCAGGTGGCGACGGTCGGGTCGTTCATCATCGGTATCTCCTTCCTGCTCTTCGCCTGGAATCTCATCAGGAGCCACAAGCGCGGGCTCCCCGCCGGTAGCGACCCCTGGGACGGCAGGACACTCGAATGGTCGATCTCCTCACCTCCGCCGGTGCACAACTTCGACGAGATTCCCGTTGTCGAGCACGTCGACGACTTCTGGCACCGCAAGTACGCCACCGACGACGACGGCAGAGCAGTGCGCATGCCCGACGTCAGCGGCGGCACCATCTCCGCCGAAACGGCGACCGGCGACGACGGCTCGCACGAAGAGGAAGACATGCACATGCCTTCCCCGTCGTACTACCCGATCGTGGCTGCCGGAGGCATCGTCACAATGGGATACGGGCTTGTCTACGTACCGGGCGGCTGGGTTGTTGTCGGAATCGGTGCGCTGATTTCGTTGTGGGGCGTCTTCGGATGGTCACTCGAGCCGGTAACGAGGGGAGGCGACCATGAGTAGCCAGGCTGCGCCCGTCGAGACTCACGACCACCACGACATCCGGCCGATTCGCAAAGCGGCGATGTGGGTCTTCCTCGGCTCGGAGTGCATGTTCTTCGGGTCGATGATCGCCACGTTCCTGCTCTACCGCAACGAGACCGGCGACGGACCCGGATCGGAAATCTTCAACATCCCGTTCACCTCGGCCAGCTCCTTCGTACTGTTGATGAGCTCGCTGACAATGGTGCTGGCACATAACGCGTTCGAAAAGCGCGATGCCCGGACCACCCGCATCTGGCTGGGAGCCACCGCGCTGCTGGGCACGATATTCCTCGCCGGCCAGATCTTCGAGTTCGCCGAGTTTGTGCACGAAGGCTTGACTCTCTCGACCAGCTCCTTCGGGTCGGCGTTCTACATGCTTACCGGTTTCCACGGTGCCCACGTCGCCATCGGTGTGATGATGCTGATGGCGATGTTCTACCTGTCGCTCGACGGGAGGCTGTACGACGACAGAGGGCTCAACGTCGAGCTGGTCGGTCTCTACTGGCACTTTGTCGATATCGTCTGGATTGTCATCTTCACCGTCGTCTATCTCCTTCAGGTGTGACCCATGGCAGAAGCAGCCGCACATAGATCCCATCCCACCCCGGCGATGTACTGGGGGATCGCCCTATTCCTCGGTGTTGTGACCGCCATCGAGATCGCAGTCCCGAGTATCTCGGCTCTCGATCCGATCAAGGTCCCCCTGCTGTGGATGTTGGCTGCGGTCAAGTTCTTCACAGTTGTCGGGTTCTTCATGCACCTGCGCTACGAGAAGCGTCTCTACAAGACGCTCTTCCTCTTCGGCGTCTTCGGTGTTTTCCCGCTGTTCATCGTCGTGTTGCTGTCGATGGACGCACTGTGATGATCCTGCGCACCTCACGCTGATGGTTGCGGCCGGCGTGCTCGTCGCTGCCTCAACCGACTCGATCCTCGACGTCGCCCCGTTCCACACACACTTCGATGTGCTCGGCGTACTCGGAGCCCTTGTGATCTTCTACGAGTACGGGATCCGCCGGCTGGCGGCGACCTACGCCCCCCGCGGCGAGATCGTGGTTACTTCGCGGCAGCGGATTGCCTTCTACTCGGGCATCGTGTTCCTCTACCTGGTTTCCTCGTGGCCGATCCACGACATCGGCGAGAGCAGTCTTTTCATGTTCCACATGGTGGAGCACCTGGTTTTCGGGCTGATCGCCCCGCCGCTGCTGCTCGTGGGGACGCCGTGGTGGCTGATTCGGCTGGTGGTTCGACCGATTCTGCCGGTCCTCAAGATCCTGACCAAGCCCCTTGTTGCTCTGGCGCTGTTCAACGGCATGCTCGGATTGATCCACGTTCCTGCCGTCCTCAACCTCATGCTCGAAAACGAGTTCGCCCACTTCGGCCTGCACGCAATCCTGTTTGTGACCGGCATCCTCATGTGGTGGCCGGTCCTCGGCCCGATCCCGGACATCCCGCAGCTGCCGCCCTTCCTGCGAATGGGTTACGTGTTCCTGCAATCGCTGGTACCAACGATTCCGGCGACGTTCCTGACGTTCGGCGAGAGCCCCCTGTACCCGGTCTACGAGACCCTCCCCCGGCTGTGGGGTATCTCAGCGCTCGACGATCAGATACTGGCCGGGCTCATCATGAAGCTTGGGGCAGGCATCCTGCTGTGGGGATACATTGCATGGATCTGGTTCTCGTGGTGGAACGATGAGCAGCGCTACACCAATCCAACGCCGCGGATCAGTACTTCAGATTCTCGGTAGGCGCTCAGCTGGTGGCGTCGTTGCTGCCGCCGCCCAGATACGCCGTTGCGGCAGCGCCCAGCAGTACGAGTGCTGCCACACCGCTGAAGATTGCGATTGCGGCGACGCCCTCAGCTGCCAGAAGCAGCTGCGCCAGAGCGATGGCCAACACGGCAATGACCACAATGGCCAGCATGGGGCCCATCACCGCCTGCGCGGCGGCACGCATCATCGCGGCGGTACTGGTCGGAGCGGCTTCACCTTCAAGACCGACAATGCTCTTTGCGGCCAGGATCGAAACGACCCATGCCGTAGCACCCCCGGCGACGACTCCGGCCAGCAGGGTCGTCAATGCAAGGGCAGCCGCCGTGACGGTCACGTTGCCATCAGCGGCATCGCCGGCGAGGCCGACACCTGCTCTGAGGATGCTGTAACCGGCGACGATGGCGATGATCAAGCCAAAGGGCAGGATGTGCGCCAACTCGAACTGTGTTGCCTCGTCGTCCTGAGAGCCGGCTGTGGCTCCGTAGGCGATTGTCGACACCACAGCTCCGGCCAGCAGGGCAACTACAACGCCGCCCAGGTAGAGGGCTCCACCCCGCACGACGAATTCGGCGTCACCTCCAGATGACAGACCAACGGACCCGATTGCGAAGCGGCCGGTGAAGAGAGCCAAGAGAGCGACGGCGAGTAGGCCGCCGGCGAGCGATCCTGCTAATACGACTGTGGAACGATGTCTCAAAAGCTCAACTCCGGGTTCAGCGATTGACGAGAGTGTAGCGGTTCGGTTCTGCCCTCAACAGAAAGCGGACGAGGCGTTCACCGAGTAGATCCCCATGATCTGATCGGTTCCCTCGTTGCCGCTATCTGTGACCGGTCCCCACAGCAAAAGGTTGCCGGTATTTGCGCTGCGGAGCTCGAAGATCCGGCCGATCTCGGGATCGCTGACCAGCCGGATATCAAAACCGTCGTAGATTCGCCGCAGGTCAACGACCGAATAGCCGAGCTTGAGGCCACTCAGAGTCTCCAACTCAGCAGCCGCCGATGTCGCCGCACCGTCGTAGGTGAGATCGAGCCGGTATCCGCCGAACACCTCGGTTCCATCGGGGTCGATGATGATGATCGCGGCGAGTGCTCCGAATTTGACGATTCGGGTCAGGCGACCTTCGCAGTCGGCCCCGTACTCACCAGTTGGCGTGATGGGGCCGGTGTCGGAGGTTGGTTCTCCGAGGCTGGCGATTAGCTGACCGACGGAGGTGGCTGCCGACTCGCCGAGCTTGACAGGTCCGATGCCTCCGACCTCGAGCTTCAGGTCCGAGAGTGGGATGGGATTGCCCACCGCGACATATGGATCAAACGCGCTCGGGAGGGTTGTCGTCGTGGTGGTCGTAGTCTCTTCGTCCGGCGTCTCCTCACCGGGTGCCTCGGTTTCCCCGGGAGCTGTGGTTTCTGACCCCGGTTCGGTGGTGACGGTGGTCTCGGGCGATGCCGCCGGTGTCTCATCGTCACGGGTGAGGTTGAATATCGCGATGCTGAGAACGACCAGCAGCAGGCCGAGGATGAGACCTGTCAGCAGCGGGCTGCGCGGTGGACTGGCCGGGGGAAGACCCGGGTCCTCCAGCGGAGGAAGAGGCTCTTCGCCGGTTAGATCCATCAGGCCCTCGTAGGGGTCGGATCCCTTTTGGTCTTCGGGGGGTTCGAAACTGTCGCTCACGTCATCCCAGGGGTAGGTATGGGTGCATCATATTGCGGCATCCGGATAACACGGTGTTACTTGGGTGCGTCTTCCGCCGGCGCTGCGAAGTACTCGGACAGCAATTCGTCGAATGGAACCGTGGCAACGAGAACCTGAGCACCGTCTACGGTCTCGTGAGGGTCGACGGGGATTGTGATCCGAACTATGGCGGAAGGGCTCAGCCCGCGGAGATCCCAGGCAACGCCCACCGCTTCGCCTAGTCCGAGTTGGTCATCGAGCGTGAATGCGTTGGAGAGTGAGCGGACCATTCCCGCCATCTCCTGGGGTGAGTCGAAATCGGACGCCTTCTCCAGCATGGACAGGATCATGTCCTGCTGTCGTTCGTTTCTGGTCAGGTCGCTGACGTCATCCATGGTGCGCCATACGCCATTGACGTATTCGAGCGTCGATCGGGATCGCACCCAGGCCAGAGCTTGAGCGCCGGAAGCGTTGGTACAGCCTGCTGGCAGACTTAGCTCGGCCTTGCGGTCCCTAACCGCGTGTTCGACACATATTTCGACACCGCCCACCTCGTCGATGATCTCCTCGAAACCATCGAACGTGAACAAGGCGAAGTGGTCAACCTCGACACCGGTGAAGTCTTCGACGGCTCCCGAAAGCAGTGTTGCCCCGTTGATCTCCTGTCCACAACCGTTGAAATTGGCATTCAGGCGTGTGTAACCCTGAGTGCACCGGTTTGGCAGGTACAGATCACGAGGTAATGAGACCATCACCGGCGGTTCGCCGTCGCTGGGGAGCATCACCAGGATGATCACGTCGGCCCTGGCTTCTCCGATGTCCGAGCCCACAACCATGTAGGTGTCGTAGGTGCCTTTCTCGGTGGGCGCTGCGGTTACGGCTATCGCTGCCTCTTCAGTGAGCACTTCACCGGCCTCAACAGGCGGAGGCACTTCGGGGAGTTCATCCAGGGCGACCTCATCAAACGTGTGCCGTTCGACACCCTGCCAGCTGTCCCAGGCGCTGTAGAAGTTCCAGCCGGAATAGACGACGATCAGGATGAGGAAGGTGCTCAGAGTTCGCTTCAGCGAACGTCGCCAAAGAGGTCTGCCGTCGATGAGCCGATCGGCCCTGTTGACGATGTACCCGATGATCGGCGCCCCGATATCTGCCAACTGCTCGGAGATACTCGTTAGTTGCTTCGAGTCGACCTCGGGCGTGACCACCAACACGGTCCCATCGGCGTGAGTCCCCAGCTGGGGCAGGGTTGCGTCCCAGTTGATCGGTGCCGAATTCACGACGAGCAGGTCGGCGTGTTCGGTGAGTTCGTCGATGATGTTGGCCAGTTGCATGCCGCCCAGCACGTCGCCGCGGTCCGCAATATCTGAACCGACGGGGATGACGGGAAGGGTGTTGTCTTCGTCCACCTTCCACATGCGAGAGGCTTCCTCGAGATTGGCCGTGCCGGCCGCGAGGTCGGTCCAGCCCGGTACCGGGTCGCTTCTGCCGTACTTGGAGACGCCTCCTGATGGATCTGCGTCGATGAGCACGACCCGTCTGCCCATTCGAGTCGCCGCCGTCGCCAGATTGATGGCAACGGTCGTAGCACCCAATCCGGGATTACTGCTTGATACGAGGATGACCTGGCCGTTGGTGGCTCCCTCGAGCCCGGCAACGGCATCGAGGTAGATCTGGGCTGCTTCGGAGTCGGGATCCCCGAGGGTCGGCGTCGGCCGTCCCTCTGTAGTGGGCACGGATGCAAGTATGGGCTCCTCGACCACCTTGGTGATGTCGGAACCGTGGCCGAAACGCATCCACAGCATCCACACCGCGGCCGCCAGCACCGCTCCAATGACCGCAGCCGCGATGGTGCCGCCCGAAGACCGCCATTGCCCGGCGAGCAGCCAGAAAACGATCAGCCCAACGCCGACCGAAACCAAATTGGGCGCGGTGAGGACACGAGCAATGCGACTTGATTTCTTCGGTTGTGCGTCGCTAGACATCGTCGGCAACCTCGGGCGTGGACAGCAATGTTAGATGGATGAAGTCGTAGCGGAGGAGGCGCCGGCGAATCCCCCCGAGAAACATCATCGGCTATGCATCCGGGCGGGGCCCGCGGTCGCACGATTCCGGGGAGTAGATGCCCTCGATTACGCCGGTCCGCTCCAGGTTGGTGGTGGGGCCCCAGAGCAACGTGGCGGAATCGCTCGAACGCAGAAGTAGGAAGTGCGGGGTGTCATCGATCTCTTGAAGGGCGATGCCGGATTGGAGGTATATGTTGTCGAGATCTTCGATGGTGTCCCCGAGCTCCAGACCCGACCGGCTTGTGATCTCCTGAGTCGGGTGATCAGAGCCCGTTTCGTCGAGCCGGTACCCAACCAGGATCTCGGTGTTGTCGTCGATTCGGAAGATGGCGGTCAATCCGTCCCAGCTGTATGCAGTCCCTTCCTCCTCCGGGCACAGACCCAGCTGGACATCGGCCTCGGTCATGGCGTCCGGTTGGCCCAGGCTGGCGACCAGGCGACCCAGGTACGACGTCGCGGCGTCGAAACCAAACGGCCCGAGAGCGAATGCGCCGAGCGTTAGATCCTCGACCGGTATCGGGTCGCCTTCCGGCTCGATAGGGGGCACGGTCGTCGTGGTGGTGCTCGTTGTTGTTGTCGTGGCAACCGTTGTTGTTGTCGGCGCAGCCGTGGTGGTCGGCTCCGTGGTGCTGGGGGCTTCGGTGGTCGATGGATCGGTGGACCCGGTCGGTGGCGCCGCAGTATCTCCCTCATCGTCGCCCGCCAGGACGGAGAAAAAAAGCAGAGCAACCGCGGCGATACCGATGGCGGCTCCGATGAGCAAACCCCAGGGTCGTTGCCTTTCCCCATCATCGCCGGCTCCTGCGGACGCGGCGACAGCGCCAATCGGCTCGGTATCGGCCGAATCGGCGCCGGCCGCTGCGAACTCGCTTTCCTCGACCTCGTCGGAATCTGTCTCCGTAGCATCTTCATCCGGTGTGTCTGCTGCTCTGGCTGCAGCGGCCGCGACTGCGGCAGCAGCTGCCGTCGATCGCTCGCGATCCTCGGGGGAGTCGCCTCCGGCGCCCGGTGTCAGCGGGGGCAAATCCTCGCCGATCTTCGTGTCGATCCAGGTGCGACCGCACTCGGGACAGATAGCCTTCGCTACCGGCCGGGCGGTGCCGCAATAGACGCAGAGGCCTTCTCTTTGTGGGGTTTCTTCACTCACGAGGACTCAGCTTACGATCCGACTGGAAATCCGAGTGACTTTTGACGATCAACCATCGAGTTGCTTCCGCAGATCGTCGGACGACGTGACGGGAAGATCACATACGAAGTCACGGCAGACGTGGGCTGCTGCAGACGAACCCGCGGTCCCGCGGCCGTGCAACAGCGGCACCGGGGAATCGTCTGTGCCGACGGCGATGACGCAGTCGGGACGGAACTGCTCCCACGCCACCTTCTCCAGTTCTCGGCGTGCCGATCCGTCGCCGACGATGCCCAACTCCTTGACTCCAGACTCCCAACTGAGCAAGACGGCTAGGAGATGGCCGACAGCGCTCGGATACCTCTCGAGGAGACGTCCGGCACCTTTGGCTATCTCCGCCGGATACTCGTCATGTCGGCCGCGGTACGCAGATCTGATCAGCAGGGCTTCGGCAGCAAGGGAGTTGGCCGACGGAAGCGGATTGTCGGCAAAGTCCTTCGGCCGGGCGATCAGATCGACCGTGTCGGAGCCGGGGGAGAAGAAGCCGTCCGTGTCGGCGAAGAGCTCGATCATGGCTGCTGCCAGGGTCTCTGCTTCCTCGTACCAGCGGGTGTCCCCGGTGACGGAGAACAGCGTGTATAGGCCGACAGCCATGGCCGCATAGTCGTCGCAGAAGCCGGGACCTGACGAGCGCCCCCGACGCCAAGCGCGCTGCAACCTGCCATCCGCATCCACCATCTCGGTGGTCACGAAGTCCGCGATGCCAACCGCTACGTCGAGATAGTCATCTGCTTCCAGGATGGCCGCGGCTTCGGCGAACGCTCGCAGTGCGAGGCCGTTCCACGCCGCAATCACCTTGTCGTCGCGACCGGGCCGAATTCTGGTGTGACGAACAGCCAGCAATGCCGCGTCCACCCGGGACTTTGCGGCTCTGATTTCGCCGGGAGCGCGTCCCGTCACTTCGGCAAGGGCCGTCGCGGAGTGGGCCAGGTAGAGATTATTGGCCCCTTCAAAATTGCCTTCTGGCGTGACCCCGTACAGCCGTCCGATGAGTTCTCCATCTTCGCCGGAGATCGAGTGGAAATCCTCGTAGGACCACACGTAGTACTTGCCCTCGACACCCTCGGAGTCGGCGTCCTCGGCGGCGTGAATGCCGCCGGTCTCGTCACGCATCTCGCTCGCCAGGTAGTCGAGGATTTCGACGGCGGTTGTGGTGTAGTCCGGATCGCGCAGAGCTTGGCCGGCCCGCAGGTAGATCCGGGCCAGCAGAGCGTTGTCGTACAGCATCTTCTCGAAGTGGGGGACGAGCCACTCTCGATCGACGGAATACCGGGCGAAGCCTCCTGCGATTTGGTCGTAGATGCCGCCGGCACGCATTGCATCGAGGGTCTTGCGCAGCATGGGCTCGACTGCCGGCCGGAGGTCCGGGTCGAGAACGTGAATCCGCAGCATTAGTTCCAGAACGGGAGCCTGCGGGAACTTGGGGGCATTGCCAAAGCCGCCCCACTCCGGATCGAATGAATCGGAGAGCAATTCGACGGCTGCCTGCGCTGCTTGCCGGGCGGCCGGGGCGGCCTCGGCCGGCATCCCCGAGCGCACCGCTGTGGTCAGGCGCTGGGCTTGATCGGTCAATTGCTCTCGTTTCGTGTCCCATGCGTTGACCACGCTCGCCATGAGCTGAAGGAACGACGGCATGTGGCCCCGAGGCTCTTTTGGGTAGTAGGTGCCTGCAAAAAACGGTTCTCGATCAGGGGTCAAGAACACCGTCATCGGCCATCCGCCGTGTCCGTTCATGGCCTGGAGGGCATCCATGTAGATGCGATCGACGTCGGGCCGCTCCTCGCGATCTACCTTGACGTTGATGAAGTGCTCGTTCATGTAGCGGGCGGTCGATTCGTCCTCGAACGATTCGTGCGCCATCACATGGCACCAGTGGCATGCTGAATACCCGACCGACAGCAGGATCGGCTTGTCTTCGGATAGCGCCAGTTCGAACGCATCGGCTCCCCACTCGAACCAGTCGACTGGGTTGTCTCTGTGCGAAGCGAGATACGGCGACGTGATCTCGGATGGCGGCTTGTCTCTGAGTTTGCCCATGACCCCGAGCCTACGGGTGTAGGCGACCGTCACGCGACGTCCCCGGGGGTTCTTGCCTTTGTCGCGGCTCGGCTAGGGGTTTGCCCTGTGGAGGAAGGCGGCCATTTGACCGCGGCTCAGGGTTTGTGTCGGGCAGAACATGTCGTTGACAGGCGGATTACAGCCCCGGGTGACTCCGGCCGCGGCAAGAGCCTCGATGGCGTCTTCGAAGATCGAGCCATCGTCGTCAACGAACGGGTCACCATCCGCCGGCCCGTATCCGTAGGCGCGGGTGAGGAACGCCGCCATCTGGTCTCTGGTAAGACGCTGCTCCGGGCAGAACATGTCGTTGGCGGGCGGGTTGCAGCCTCTGGTGATTCCGGCGGCGGCAAGAGCCTCGATGGCTTGCTCGAATACGGAGGCGTTGTCGTCTACAAAGGTATCTGCGCCGTTCGGAGTGGTCAGATCGAGTGCCCTCGTGAGGAATGCCGCCATCTGACCCCGGGTGACCGCATCGTCTGGGCAGAACATGTCGTTGGCGGGCGGGTTGCATCCGAACGTTATGCCGGTGTCGGCGAGCCAGACGATGTCCGGCTCGAAGACCGACGAGTCGTCATCGCGGAAGGGTGGGGTGAACCCCTCGCTGTCGTCACATCCCACCCGTGACGGCCCGAAGGCCAGCGAGTCGAAATGGATTTCGTTCTCAACGATGGATTCGGTGCCGCCGTAGTAGACGTCGAACCAGAAGCTCTTGACCTTTATCCAGTCCTCGTTGGCGCGGCGGAAGGCAATATCTGTCTTCTCGAATGCCTCCTTCCCATCGACCCATCCCTCTAGAACGCCATCATTGGAGCCCGGCGTGTTCATCTCGATGTGACCCTCGACGCAGTACCACTTCCCGTGGTCGAGCATCGCCACAGTTGGGTCCCAGGTCCAGATATCCCCCCGGTTGGGAGGGCCGTCGACGTGATAGGTGTAGAACCCGATCAGGGTCTGGTCGTCGGGGCCGAGCGGGTTCTCCGGTTCGCCGTACTGTCTCGAGAACAGCATCCGCGCCGAGTAGCAGGGCTCCTCCGGGGTGGAGACCCGGTTTCCGCGACAGTTCAAGGAGTAGAGGCCGCCGATGCCCGGCAGCTTCCCCCGGTTGGGCGGCTCGATGTAGAACCCGTTGGGGAACTTGACCCAATAGCGCCAATACAGTTCCTCCGGTTCGGCGAGGCCGCGCTCCTCAAACCCCCAGTGCCCGCCGCTTCCCCAGTGGTCGCCTACAGGGATTATCGAATTGAGCCCGGGGCCCACGTGACCGGCCGGCAGGTTGGTGATACCCCAGGCACCGGTGTCAAAAACACCGTCGACACCATCCTCGAAAGACTCGTCCACTATGAGGTCGGGCGGTCCGGCAGCTGCCGGGGCAATGCCGATGACCGCCGCAACGGCGACGACAATGATGAGCTTGCGCATGTTCTCCCCTGGCCACAGACACTGCAATGCGCTGGGATTCTAGGAAGGTTCTGGGACGTTTCGGTCTTCCTATCAGCGGATGGCGGGGAACAGAGAGCCGGATTTTGACGTTGTACTTGATAGCAACCGCAACAATCCGACGCACCGTGACAAATATTGAGGTCTTTACTCGACCCGGCAACAGAGATACGGTCGCTGGTGAGCGTCTCCGCGGAACTCATTGGCCACCAATGGGTCAAAAAGCGGAGAAGAAAACCCGAATTAAGGGGTTCACAAATCTGCATACGTATGTGATAGTGAGTGACTCCCGAAGAAGGACTTCCACCGCTGCTGCGCGGGTTGGAAGAGGGCTAGACGGTCTCGGAGGACCTCCTTAATGGCAAAGACCAGCAAAACGCGTGAAAAGCTCCTCGATCGTGCGAAGTACGAGCGCGAGGAAGCCAAAGAGCGGATCGACCGCGATACGCTCTCACGCTCGCGCAAGGATCTGGACAAGAACAAGCTGACCGATGACCGGGGCCGCTTGACGACCGATCTGGTTAGCCAGTACCTGACGGCCATCGGTGAGTACGAGCTACTCACCGCCGAAAAAGAGGTTGAGTACGCCCAGAAGATCGAAGCCGGTCAGAATGCTCAAGAGAAGTTCGACAAGGGTGACTTCAAGACCAAGTCGGACGAGATGGTGCTGCGGCGCCACATCCGGCGAGGGCGCGAGGCCAAGGACGCCTTTCTCACCGCCAACCTCCGGCTGGTTGTTGCTAACGCCCGTCGCTACGCCAACACCTCCGGCATTGACTTCCTCGATCTCATCCAGGAAGGCAACCTGGGGTTGATCAGGGCGGTCGAGAAGTTCGATTGGCGCAAGGGCTTCAAGTTCTCCACGTACGCCACATGGTGGATCCGTCAGGCGATCACACGTGCCATCGCCGACAAGTCACGCACCGTTCGGATCCCGGTCCATCTTCACGACACTCTGGCGGCGGTACGCGCCGCCCAGGCCAGCTTGAAAGCCGAGCTGGGTCGTGAGCCTCGTCCGGAGGAGATCGCAGAGGAAGCCGGGGTCAACGTCGACAAGGTGGAGCTTGCGCTCAGCGTTGCCGACACGGTCTCTCTCGAACAACCGGTCGGAGAAGACGGGGCCCAACTGGGCGACTTCATCGAAGATGAGGACGCCATCGACCCGATGCGCGTCACCGAAGAATTGGACATCGCCAACAGCCTGCGCAAGTCCATTGAGCGTCTTCCCGAACGGGAGGGCCGCATCCTGGCATTGCGTTACGGGTTCTACGACGGCGTGCCCCGCACTCTCGAGGAGATCGGTGACGAGTTCCAGCTGACTCGGGAACGTATCCGGCAGCTGGAGAAGCTGGCCCTGTGCCGCTTGCGCCACCCGTCCTTCGGAATCCGCGAGCAAGACCTGCTCTAGCGGACAGGATCTGCTTCAGCAGGCAGGATCTCGCTTCGCCTACTACCCGTCTGATCGGTTAGTGTCGGCTATGTCGCACAAGCCGGAGGGAAGATGCGCCTACATTCGCTGGTAGGTGGAACTACCGAGATAATTGGGCCGGAAGGCACGCTGAGCGATGCCGCCCAGGCGATGGCAGATGGCGAGACGGATTACGTCGTCGTGATCAACAATCGTGAATTGGTCGGGATACTCACTGAGCGTGACCTCGTCATGGCGATAGCCGACGATGTCGACCTCGGAGCTGCCCTTGCTGAAGAGTGGATGAGCGAGGCCCCGGATACCTTTGCACCCGACGTCACCATCGGCGAAGGGGTCGCCTGGCTGCTAGAGACCGGCTACCGCCATCTCCCTGTCATGGCCGACGGAGAGCTTCTTGGCGTCGTAACGATCCGCGATCTCATGTGGGCACAGACGCAGCAGGATTAGCGCCTCCGCCTCGCCGCAGGCGAGGCGACTACAGAACCTGTTCCAGGCGGCGGTTGAGCGCGTCCAAAACGGCGCGAACCGTCGCAGCAGTTGCGTCGTGCTCGGTGAGAAGGGCACTTCCCACCAACGGCACCGGAACGCCATCCATGAGGACCTGGGCCATTGCGATCTGCGTCTCGCCCAACTCCGTCGTCGCCACAGCCTCTAGCTGCAGCGAAATGGCCTGCTCGGTGACTTCCTCGACCGCACGCAGGGTCGCCTCTCCTACCAGGCGAGCTCGGGATGATTCGTCGGGGCTTCCCGAAGCGGTGCCAAAGAAGTGCTCGTCTCGCCAGCTGAGCGAGATCGTGACGGTGGTTTCTTCATCGGTTGTGTGTTCGTCGATTTGAACGATTGCGGGGCGGTTATTCATGTTTCTGCCTTGTTCTCAAGCTGACGAGCAGTGTACGGCGCTGGGCGGCTTTGTCGCAGTCATGTCGGGTCACGGCGTAGGAAGCCATACCAGGGCGATTTCGTTGATCTGGATGTCGGCCTTCTCGAGACCCACCTCGATCTCGTCTATCTGCTCGCCCTTTGCCTCCCAAAGGTCGTTTATCTCCTCGAGTTCCTCGACAAGCTCGGTTTCGAGCGCCTGCAGCTCGGCGTACTTGTCGTCCGCTTTCGCCTCCGCTGTTCGCAGCCGGGATTCCTTGGACCTGGTGGCGCTGCGGTTTCGGGCGGAACCCGTCACTGATCGAGTGCTGCGCCGTCCCAAGAGGATGTTGATCACAGAGCCGGCGCCATCGATGATTTCCTTCTGACGCGATCCCTGCAGATCTACCTCCAACTCCTCAGCACGACGCTCTGCGGCCGCGAGTTGGTTGCGGATGGTGGTGAACCGGCGCTCGTACTTGTCGCGGAGTTTGGCGGCAACGGCGTCTGCCTTCTCCTGGGCATCGATGTCACACCGACCGAGGAACTCCTCGTGGGGCTCCCCGGCTCGGGAGTACATCTTCAGCGCGGCATTCTTGAAGATCGTGATCTTCCGACCGCGGTAGAGGAAGTCCTTGATGGCGGATTCCGCTCTCTTCCAGTAGGTCGACTTGTCGATTGGACCCTCCGGGATCACATAGACGGCTCCATCGGGAGCAGCCGATTCAAAGTCCCGATCGTCGTAGTCCACATAGACGGCGTTACTTGCGTCGAGCCGGAGATCCAACGGGGTGATGATCGCCTCCCACTCCTCCTGGTGCATCAGGTCCGCAGCCCTCTCGTCGTAGGTCAGGTTCACCCGGGCGGCGATCGCCGCCGTGAAGCGCGTCGACCTCAGGTCGACCTCGAACCGTTCCGCCCATGGTGTACCCGCTGCTAGGTGGTAGACGGGAATGCCCTCTGCGATGCGCGGCATCACCGGGGTCTCGTCTGCGTCAAGAGCCGGTTCGGGCGCCGCTTCTGTGCCGGCGGTGGGTGGAGGAGTCTCGTCTCGCACCGGAGGTGAGTAATCAGTGAGGGTTGTGATCTGTTCCCTGGTCAGCGGGCCCCGCAGGTAGGAGAGCGCCCAACGGGTGGTGAACAGGACCGGTTCCGGCTCGTGGGTGTTGTGGAGGAGAAACTGCCTCTTCTCCAGTCCGGAGATCGTCCTGTCGAGATGGTCGACATCGGTATCGCCACGAGCCGATTGCAGTGCCTCGAGAATCCTGGCCTTGTCTCGCTCGGTCTGCAACCGACCGATGCACCAAGTACCGGCATTCGACATGGCCTTGTAGTCGAGGTCGACGGGATTCTGTGTCGAGAGAAGTAGGCCGACGCCGAACGCCCTCGCCTGTTTCAGCAGGGTGAGGATCGGCTTCTTCGCCGGCGGTTCAGCCGTTGGCGGGACAAAGCCGAAGACCTCGTCCATGTAGACGAGCGCTCGCAGATCGCCGGTCCCTGCCTGCGTACGCATCCAGGTGATCACCTTCGAGAGGATCAGGGTCACGATGAATTGACGCTCTTCCTCGCTGAGGTGGGCGAGGTAGACGATTGCAGCCTGCGGATTGCCGTCGTTCCAGAGCAGTGACTCGATGTCGAGATCGGGGCCGTCGACCCAGCTCGAGAAGGCGGGTGATGCCACGAGGCCGTTGAGCTTCATGGCCAGCGCGAGACGATCCTTCTCCGGGAAGAACGTGTCGAGTTCGAATACACCAAGCTTCCGCAGCGGGGGGCGTTGGATCTCGGCGAGTAGCGTCTCCATGTCGAGGCTTCGCCCCTCACGCCAGGCGTTCTCCACGAGATTGGCGATCAGGATGTGCTCACGCGAGGAGATCGGATCGGCGTCGATCTCAACCAGTCCGAGGAGACCGGAGACGAAGCCCTCGATCTCGTCACGCAGCGTCTCCGCCTCTGCATCCCAATCGGCGTCCGGGGCAGACAGCGAGCCGATGATGTTGAGGGGAACACCTGCGGTAGAACCGGGCGTGTAAATGGTGAACCCGGCACTATCCCGCAGTTCCTGGATCCGGGTCCCATCCTGGTCCCACCAGCCAAGCCCCTTCTCCCACAGCTCGGCCTTCTCGGTGGCCAGCTCGGTGGTGGTCTTGTCCTCTTTGCGCGCCTCGCCCTCGTCGACCCATGGTTCGAAATCGGAAGGCTGCAGATCCGGGAAGGTGAGCATGAGATTTGTCATGTCGCCCTTGGGATCGAGGATCAGTGTCGGCAAACCGGCCAGCAGCGCTTCCTCGAGATAGATGATGCCGAGTCCGGTTTTACCGGAACCGGTCATACCGACGATGACGCCGTGCGTTGTCAGATCGCCCGGGTCGTAGTCGACGACGTCGCCGGTTCGTTCCCCGGTAGCCCCATCGACAACTCCTCCGAGGTAGAAACCTTCGGTTGCCATGTCAGAACCATCCTCCACGTTGTCCTAGGCGAGAGACTAGAGGGCGGCGAACGGTCGACGGTGATTGGGCTCCGAATTGCGTCGAATCGGTCTTCTGGTTGAGGATTCCGCGGCCGATCTGGGTGTCGACTACCGGCTGGCCGCTGTTGGTGGACCGGGCCAGCCGTCGCTGGCGGACGCCTACGCCGCGGCCGACCTAGTCACATGTCCATCCCGACTCGAACTTCTCCTACGCAGTAGTGCGACGCCTGGTGCTACCCCTATTCGAGATGTGAGTTGTCCGGATTGACTCGCTGCAGCGTCGTGGAAATGTGTTCTACGGCTTCGTTTGCGGTCTCGACGATCTTGATGAAGCTCCCATCGGTGTCCAGTCGCACTGTCAGCTCCGGAACCACCGTGTCCCAGGGCTCACCCACCGCAACGACCGGTGGGGGGTCGGCCTCGGCAAAAGGGGCGACGAACGCAAGGTTCCACGCAAGAAGCAATTCCGCAAGGGTTCCCAGGCTGCCGGGGAGGGCGATGAACCCCGACGCTATCTCGGTGAGCGTTTCGAGGCGGTGCACGAGGCTCTTTGCAGTCCGCTCGATCTGGACCCATTCGTTTGCCCCGGTCCTCCCGGGGAAAACGGACGGTACGGTGACGCCGATTGTGGTGCCTCCGGCTTCAGCGGCTCCCCGGCACACCGCTTCCATGATGCCTCCGTACCCGCCTGTCGCCACGGCCAACCCTTGGCCGGCAAGCAGACGCCCGGTTTCGACTCCGATCGCATACTCGGCGTCCCCGGGGCGCGCCCTCGAGGCGCCGAATACCGAGATGATCAATTGATCGGACGGGTTCATCGCCGAACCCGGCCCTCGATCCGCCCCACGGTTCTGACCGCAGAAAGCCCGGCCACCATGATCAATCCGAGGCCGAGGACCACGAGGCTGTTGGCGGTGAGATCGTCGGCGACCGTCGACGACTCCTGAAGGGCAAAGAAGGCAACCAACGCTGTTCCACCGAAGAAAGCGGGCAGGGTGATCATCCCTGCGGGACCCGGTCGGAACCTGGCGGAGGGAAAAGCCTTGACCATCCACCAGCCCAGGCTGAGCAGGGCGACGGCGGCCAACCCGGCCAATACGAGCAGGCTCGCTTCTGCAGTGTTACGGATATCGGAAACGGCCTGTTCCGATACCGTGCCATCGGCGTACCTCTCGAGTTGTATGTTGAGAACCAGATAGAGCACCGAGGAAACCAACGCCGCAACTGCAGCAATCAGGGCGAATATCTGCCCGACCCGGGCGGCGGTGCGGGACGGTTCTCTGACTCCTGGGATCTGCCCGTGGGGGCGAAGATGGTCCCAGCGATCCGTCGGGACCGTTGGAGCAGCCGCGGCAGGTGGCTCCTCCTCTGTGTCCTCCAGGGGATGTTCGACCACCGTCACATCATCCACGGAAATCTCGACGGTCCCCGGCACGAGCGGTGTTGCTAGATCGTCATCTTCCAGCGGATCGGCTGGGGCAGTGGCTGTGTCGATGTCGACCGCCTGGATGTCGACTGCCTCGATATCGACCGCGTCGACACCGACCGGGTCGACACCGACCGGGTCGACATCGACCGGGTCGACATCGACGACATCCCATCCCCTGCTGATCAGTTCGACCTTGGGAACCGTTGGTACAGGCGTCGATTGGGGCGAGGAAGTGGCTGCGGCTTCACGATCGTCGAATGAGTTTCCACAGGATCTGCAGAACACCCAATCGGGGTCGGTTTCGCTACCACATTTGTTACAAAAATCCATGAGATTGCCGGCCCACGTTACTCGGGTGTCCCCGCTTTTCGACGCACCGGAAGGGTGAGTGGCGGTGATCCGCGGCCGGCAGCGATTGCGGTGATACGATCCCGATCAATGAGGGTTCACAATGAGGAAATTGATTGGTTCGACCGGCTCCTGGCGGTTCTTTTCGCCACCGTGGCCGTGCTCGGAACCATCACGGTCATCGCCACCGTCGTCCTCTATCTGCCGGGTACCGTCGGAACCGGTATCGGCCTGCCATAGAGAAACCGCCCCGGGTTTCGGGGCGGTTCTCCGGGAGGAGCCGGGTGAGAGAGGGTTGGCTCTACTCAGGCAACGTCTCTTCTTCGGAGTTGGTTCCCGGGATGTCGTCATCGGCTGAGATGTGACCACACTGCTCGCAGTACAGAGTCACATCGTCGTCAGCGGCGTCGGTGGGTTCGACTCCGTCGGCAACGACGTATTCATACCCCTTGTGCGGGCACTGTTCGACGACGCGGTGGTCCCTGCGGAAGACCTTGAGTTTCACAGGGTCCGAGAGACCCTCATGTCCCGGGATCTCCTCGATCCCGGCGTCGGCGATCTCCTCGCGCACGAGGTCCATCAAGGTGGGGATCTCAGGAAGGGGATCGAGCTTCTGCAGGATCTTTTCCTGGCGGGTCGGCTTTTTGCGCTGCGGTGGTTCTTCCCCCGGCTGGAGCTCAGGGCGATGTCGCTCCCGCTGCCGCGTCAGCATCACTGCGACGAGGACAACCGACAGCACCAGAGCGACTATTGCGATGGCCACAGCGATCTCCTTGGTGTCCGCTCCACTTGGACCACGATC
Source organism: uncultured Acidimicrobiaceae bacterium (assembly GCA_947258985.1). Taxonomy (GTDB): domain Bacteria; phylum Actinomycetota; class Acidimicrobiia; order Spongiisociales; family UBA5794; genus JAAETI01. The sequence goes on along the minus strand of CAMYKI010000041.1, from coordinate 1,872 downwards.
CGGTTAGTCCGTCGTTCTCGTGGATTCCGGCCGGTCCCGATCCTTCAGAATATCGACGATTTCTTTCACGTTTTGACACTTTTCTCTTGTCGTTACCAGCACGGCGTCGGGTGTCGAGACCACGACTACGTCGTCGAGGCCGGCGACGGTGACAAGTCGGTGCTCTGAACGGATGTAGGAGCCCCGGGTGTCTGTTGCGACGACGTCGCCGACAAGGGCGTTGCCATCCGGGTCGCGGTCCGCGATGTTCCAGAGGGCTGCCCAGGAGCCAACATCGTTCCAGCCGACATCGAGCGGAACCACGACAGCCGCACGAGTGTGTTCCATCACCGCGTAGTCGATGGAGTCGGCGGGAATCCTGGCGAACTCGGCTGAGTCGAGCCAGATTCCGTTACTCACTCTTGCTGCAGCCATAGTCTGTTCGCATCCCTCGAGGATTTTGGGGGACAAGCTACGAAGAGCCGCCAGGTAGTCGGAGCAGCGGAAAACGAACATTCCGCTGTTCCATAGGTAGTCGCCCGACCTCAGGTACTCCTGCGCCTTGGCGATATCGGGCTTCTCGACAAACTGATCCACACGGTGAGCTCGGGTGTCGACTTTGTCACCGGTTCGTATGTAGCCGTATCCGGTTTCCGGATGAGTCGGCACGATCCCAAAGGTCACCAGGTTGCCGGCGGCAGCCAGTTCGCAAGCGTGTCGCGTGGCCTCATGGAAAGAGTCGACGTCGTGGATCACATGGTCCGCGGGCAGCAAGAGCATCAGAGGATCATCCCCTGACGATGTGAGATGGAGCGCTGCCACCGCCGCCGCAGGTGCCGTATTGCGCCCAAATGGCTCGAGAATCATCCGATCGGAGTCGTATCCGGCGGCTACCAATTCGGCTGCGATCAACTCGTGGTGGTCGGCGTTGCCGACCACGAGGGGCGATTCGATGTCGAGACCCTCCAGGCGATCAAAGGTCTCCCGCAGCATGGTGTGGTCGTCTACCAAGGCGAGGAACTGCTTCGGTCGATCGGATCGGGAAGACGGCCATAGTCGCGTGCCGGCTCCGCCGGACATTAGAACTGGTACTACTGCGGGGCTTTGGCTCACGGAGAAGAATGTATCCCGTCCGGGCATCGACTCCAAACATACTGCAGCAATGTGGGCTAGTTCCGGGAGTCGATGTCGGGCTTTCTCTGCAGCACGTGAGAGAGCTCAACCCGGGTATCGCCGTGACCGAACGCCGTGATTGTGTCGCCCACGCGGATGATCGTGTCACCGTGCGGGATGATCACGCCGTCGTCGCGACGGATCGAAACGAGTACCGCCTCGTCCGGCCAATCGAGATCTCGAACCGTTTTCCCGGCTGCCGCGGACGAATGGGGCACCGGCACCTCGTAGAACGTGGCTCCCGGCTGGACGCGCTGTCGAAGCCGCTGCCGATACAGATGGCGATCTGTGGTCGCCCCGAGAGCGTGGTGGTATGCGGCGACGACGCTGTTCCGCCGGAACATCCCGACCACGCGGCGCGGATCGATGTCATCGACGACTGGGATTCGGCCTACGCCGAGGGCCGCCATTCGTGCCAGTGCAGACGACACCGGCATTGTGGGGGTGACTGTTATCGGGCGCGAGGTCATAGCATCGGCCACGAGAACCTCGTCGGGATCGCCTTCGGCGAGGGCCACATCGAGCAAGGTCAGCACCCCTGCAAGATCGCCGTTCTTTTTGACCACCGGCATTCCGTGGTGCCGTGACTCGTCGAGGAATCGGGCGGCCTCGGCGATAGTCATGGAGGGGTGGAGTGTCTCGTCGATATGCGTCATAACCTCGCCGACGGTCACCGTGTCGAGCAGGTCGACGTCTTCGTTCTGTACCAGGTGGACCCCG
>CAMYKI010000040.1 GCA_947258985.1 uncultured Acidimicrobiaceae bacterium | reverse complement strand
AGACACGTGTTACAGCGCAGAAAAGTGTCACAGCGCAGAGAAGAGTTACAACTCAGAAGACTGACGCAACAAGCACGGATTGATCAAGAGAATCGCCGACCAACACTCCCCGCGAAGCGGCTTAGTTCAACGACAACGATCACCGAGCCGCCGGGGTGATCTAAACTTCAAAACACGCGCTGTCGGCGGCTTCGCGTGCATCGGAATGTTATGTCGAATCATACGACTCAGTAGTTAAGAATTCGAACTGAGTATCCAGCAAAGCGATGTCCCGATACAGGCTCGAACCTTCCGTCGGTACGGTGTGGGAATCCACCACCGCTCCCGTCTGCGGATCCAACTCATAGATCACCGGTGGTCCGACAGCCATACCGGGGGGACCCCCGGATCCGGGCTCAGCGCCGTCACTCAGCGTCCACACCGAGCCGAATGCCACCGCCACGGATTCAACCCTCCCGGCCGATGGAATCTCAAACTCCGTCACCTCCGCCGTCTCTGCCACAGCCGAGGTAACCACCGACCCCATCAGCAAACCTGCCACCAGCACGACACCGAGCCTTGCCACACGCATAAGCGCCTCCCGAAACTCCCGCACGGTCCATTTCCCTGCTTTACCGCCGCGGCCATCGTTTCATCGCGGGTGCCATATGTCAACCGTCGAACTGTAGGTTTTGGAGCGGCTCCCGCCTCAGCCGAGTGGGGTGACGTCGGCGATTCTCCACTCGCAGTAGGTGCTGACGTCGTTGGGGCCGAGAGATCGATAAAGGAAGGTACCGGCAGCCGGCTCAGGTGCCGATCCGATGTAGCTGAAGCGGCCACCGAGAGCTCGCTGCCGTCGGAAGCATTCCTCAACGACGGCCCTGCCCAAACCGAGTTTCTGAAAGTCGGGGTGGGTGCAGATCGGATCGATGCCGCACACGCCGTTTACCGGGTCAACCGTTCCGCGGCAGTAGGCCGCCACAAGGCCTTGCGGGCTGCGGGCGAAGACGCTCAACTCCGGTCGAAAGAGCGGGTTGCCCTCAATGCTCCGCAGCGTGACTGTCAGGTCCCTATCGATGTCAAAGGCGGCTCCGATGCATGCCGCGATGCCGGCATGGTCATCGGCTCGGTTGGTGCCGAGCCCCTCGATGGTGAAGCCATCGGGCACGCGGGATTCATCGGGGACCCGAGAGAGGTCGTACTCCCATTCGTGGCCCGTTGCGGGTTTCTCCGAGAGCCCGGCATCTGCAAGGAGCTCCCGCAGCCATTCCGCCTGGTCGGAGATCTCGAACACAAGACCGGCCTCGCCAGACTTCTCGTCGGTGGTCAGCCAATCGAGGACATGACGAAACGTATCGGGGTCCTCATCCGGGGTGATGATGCAGGTCGCATCATCACCGTATTCTCGAACTGCCAGAGCCTGGATCGCACCGTCGTCACGAAACACCCGGGCGGCCCTCGAGCACCATCCCGGGTCGGCCGCCTCGCGCACAGTATTCCCACCCCACCGCCAGTCGACAAACCTGCCGGTGTCCCAACCCCAGGTGGCCTGACTGAACGGGTTGGCATCCCGCACGAACTGAACGATCTCGTCGAGATTCTCGTCGGCGAACGGTTCGGAGATCAGGGGCATCCGCGGATGTTAGGCAGAACCCCTCACCCGGCAATAGCCTCGACGGCGCCCATCACCCGGAGCATGTTCTCGCCGAGAACCTTGCGGATCTCGATTTCTCCCCAGCCGCGCCGCAACAGCTCCGCGGTGATGTTGGGGTAGCACGAAACATCCTCCAGGCCCGCGGGCAAAAGATCGACACCGTCGAAGTCACTGCCTAAGCCGACGTGTTCGACCCCGGCAAAACGTGCAATGTGCTCGATGTGATCGGCAACGGTGGCGACGCTGCCCCGGGTATCCACGCCCTCCCAGCGTGCAGCCATTGCGTCCTCGACGGCCTGCTCATCGCCGGTCTCATCGAGCAACCGGCGAGCCTCGTCGTAGAGACCGATCGACCTTTCAACGAGTTCGGGCACGATGAACGGGGGATAGAAATTGACCATGATCAGCCCTCCGTTGTCGGCAACACCGGCGATGACATCGTCGGGGATGTTGCGAGGATGGGCCGCCAGCGCATAGGCGCTCGAATGGGATGCGATCAGCGGAGCCCGGGTTGAGTCGAGCGCAGCCCGCATTGTGTCCGGCGACACATGGGAGATATCGACCATCATTCCGATGCGGTTCATCTCCCGAACGACCTCGCGTCCAAATTCAGTGAGACCTGCGTGACGCGGCTCGTCGGTAGCGGAGTCTGCCCAGGTCAGCGTGTCAACGTGGGTCAGGGTCATGTAGCGCACGCCGCGCTCGTGGAGGGTGCGCAGATTGTCGAACGACTCCTCGATACTGTGACCACCCTCGGCACCGAGCAAGCAGGCGACCCGTCCCCGATTGCGAGCCCCGGCGATTTCGCTCGCCGTCGTGGCGAGAGCGAGCCGATCGGGATTGGCTGCAACCATTCGCTCAACGAGATCGATTTGGCGCACCGTCTCCTGGAATGGATTGTTCGACGATGCGGGCACGTACACCGACCAGAACTGAGCGCCGACCCCACCTTCGATCAGACGGGGAATGTCCGTGTGGTATCCGGCGAGGTGGCCCGCAGGATCTGCCGCCGTCAGAGACCCAGCCGCTCTGGTGCGAATCGCCCAGGGCAGGTCGTTGTGGCCATCGATCACCGGTAGGTCCTGGTGGATCGCCCGTGCCTGCGCCAGGTACGGGTCACTCATCCACGAACCATTCCTCGACAGTGACTCCGAGACCATCTGCGATCCGGTTGACGTAGGCGTAGTAGGCGACCACCTCACAGATATCGAGGATGTCACGGTCATCGAAGCCGGCGTCACGCAATGCCGCCACGTCGTCTCGGTTCATGTCACCAGGGTTGAGGGTGAGTTTGGTTGCATACTCGAGCATGGCGACACGGCGGCCTCCCAGATCTGCCGTCCGCCAGTCCTCGTCAATGCGACCCAGCAGGGCATCATCCTGCAGCAGCCGGCGCAGACCGCGCCGATGGTGGGTCAGTCAGTAGTGACAATCGTTCGCCGACGAGACCACATAGGCAATCAGTTCCCGTTCCACCTTCCGCAGGGATCGAGTCCCGGCCATGGCGGACCGGTACAGCGCATCGTGGGCGGCCATAGCCCGAGGGTTCAAGGAGTGGATTGCCATGATGTGGTCAACCCGACCAGTCGCACTGTCGGCAACCGAAGTCCTGATGGCAGCCAGATCGCCGTCCCAACGGTCGACTGCGATCGTGTCAATCCAGGCCATTGCCGATCCTTTCGCGTCTGGAGGATCCAACGCTAGACCAGTGTGTCGGGGCCTAGTCGCTGGAGTGGGGGGCGACTGAGATATCGAGCGGTTCGGAAGTGACAACGGCACCCGCAACCGCGCCGTCGTCGTCGAAGAACGGGGCGCAGTAGGTGCGCGTGTGGATGTGGCTGCCGTCGGCGCGCCGCACGCTCAACATGAAAGGACCGGTGGCCTTTCCGGTCCTGATTGCTGTAGTGACCGGCGCATTGTCGACGGTCAGCGGTGTGCCGTCGGCGAACCGAACCGCAAACTGCGCCTGGCTTGTCGCGAGGTCGCGGGGACGGCCGTGTTCGTCGTCGAGATTCAGCATCTCCCGCTCTTTGCGGTTCATGTCGATCACCTCCGGGGGGTCCCCGGCAAAGATCGAGACTGCGATCGGCAACTCGTTCATAACGGACGAGCGCAACCGTCGTTCGAACATCACATCTTGGGATAGCGAGGCCCTTGCGATCGCCGGCGCCGTTAGATCGGCCAGGGCGGTCGTGACTCTGGCGGCGGCACCGGTCGGCAGCGCTTCCGGGGACTTCCAGCCAACGGCGAGCACGCCGGCGACAACTTCCCCGTCGTGAACGGGGAGCAGCATTGCAGCGGTCCCGCCGAGGATGCCATCTGCAGCCCAGTCGAGGTCGTCGGTGTCCAGCACTCGAATGGCTGCTCTTCCAGTGACGACGCCGGCCAGCCGCGACGAGTCCGAAGCCGGCACCGTCCGCCCCGCGCCGTATGGCCCGGCGCTGACGAACGATCCGTCGGCGCGAGCGACGAGCAGCAGAGTGCCCGTAGCGCCGACCAATTCGGAATACAGCTTCTGGATGCCGCCAACAACATTGTCGAGCGTTCTCTCCGACAGCGCCGCAGCCAGGTCGATGAGTAGTCGCGAGCGAGGGGAGAAGGCCATTGTGGTTGCGTCCTGCAAGACGTCGCCGGCGTCGGCGGATGGCAGGGTCTCGTTCGACGCCGGCACACGGAGTTGAAGCGTTGCGCCCGGGTCGCCTGCATTCACCAGGGTGAGATCACCGCCCATCGCGCGTGCGAGTTGCCGGCTGAGGCTGAGGCCCAGACCGAGGCCCTCGGAGCTTCCACCATCGGTGAAGATCTCTGACGCTCGGTAGGAGGGGACACCGGGCCCGGAGTCCGTGAAACTGACGGTGAGGTTGCCGTCCTCCTCGGCGAAGGAGATATGCACCGCCCCGTCCGGGGCATACCGCTCGATGTTCTGGATCAGGTTCGTCACCACCTGCATGATCAGCTGCGGGTCGCCCACGACCGCGGCCTGGTTGCCGGGGCTGAGGTAGCAGCGCCGCGCCACGGTGGGGAAGTGCGAAACGGATCGCTCGACAATCGCCCGCAGGTCGGTGGTGACCGCCTCGGGATGGAGGATGGACCGCTCGATGCGCGATCGGGCATGGAGGTTGCCGACGACGTGCAGCAGATGGTTCGCATCGCCATGCGCGGCCACCAGCAGTTCGTCTACCTCGGACTCCTCCAACGGCACAGTGGAATCCGTCAACAGCTCGAGTGTTCCGAGAATGCCCGTAAGCGGGGTCCGCAACTCATGCGAGACCTCAGCGACCATGACCGACTGATCGTCGGTGCTTGGTCTGGTGTACCAAGAACCTACCGCCGCTGCCACAACAAGGATGTTCATAGCTGCGGTGGCGATCCCCGGGGCGCCGACCACAGCAAGAAGTAGACCGCCGGCGGCGGCCGCGATTGTTGAAATCAACAATCCGCGATGAAGTCGGGGCGTGCTGTGCAAATGTCCTCAAACGACCGTTCGTTGAGATATATCGGTCCATCTCGGCCGATATTGAGCAGCGCTAAACCTCGGTGACGCAGTCGTCGGCGTGGTCTGCGTGCGGATTGACGATGGGCACACTCGAGGCATTCGCCGATTCGAGCAAGCCGGCGACCATTCCCTGATCGAGCTTGCACACGATCTCGGGATGCTTCGAGGCGGTCTCCCCAAAGGGGCAGAAGCGCGTGACGATGACCCGATCCTGCGTGTTCGCTTCCGTTTCGAATCCGACACCCATCAAGACCTTGGCAACGGCGGTGACTGCCGTGTCGAAACCCTCGTCCCTGGAGAGCCCAACCTCAGCAGCGAGTTCTCTCCCGTATTCTCGCCCGATCTCTTCAGCAATCTCCGCCGCGGAGTCCGGGGCAACCCGCTCAACGACCCTCGCCAGGAGCTCCGCAAGCAGGTCATAGCGGCGCGCCGGGAACTGGACGGAGATCTCTTTCGCCGTGGTCTCGTAGTGTTTAGCGGGCCTACCGGCACCGGGACCGCTGCGTTCCGCCCGGCGGCGGCGGGTCACCTGGAGATAACCGTCGGTTACGAGACGATCCAGGTGGTGGCGGGCGACGTTGGTGTGGATCTCGAAGAGTTCGGCAATCTGACCGGCCGTGACCGGCTCGACCGACTCTCGAACCGTGATGTAGATGCCTCGCCGGGTCGCGTCTCCGAGAGTGGCGGCCAGATCTCCCAGTTGTTCGTCGAGATGTGCTGCGTCCAAGTTCGGCTCCCGATGTGGGCGAGAAATCCAACGTTCCGGGCACAACTATAGTTTCTATCTACTACGCGGATAGGAGAAGTTACAGGTGGTCGATCTTGCAGATCTACGTGCCGCCATCGGCAAAGTAGAAGATCCGGAGATCCATAGGTCTCTGGAAGAGCTGAACATGTTGCGGGAGGTCGACGTCGCTGAAGATGGCTCGGTCCGTGTTCTCGTGGCGCTAACGATCCCCGGTTGCCCTTTGAAGGACAAGCTCACCGACGACGTGACCGCGGCGGCGCAGACGGTAGCGGGCGTTGGCGCGGTGGAGGTCAATTTCACTTCGATGACCGAAGAGGAAAGGGCTGCCCTGGTGACGGACCTACAGGGTGGGGAAGCACGCGAAATCGCCGTCGCCCGCCCCGGCAGCAACACCCGCATCATCGCCGTGTCGTCGGGCAAGGGAGGCGTAGGAAAGTCGTCGGTCACAACCAACCTTGCTGTTGCCCTCGCACAGCGGGGCAAGACCGTTGGTGTCATCGACGCCGACGTCTGGGGTTTTTCGATACCGAGGATGCTCGGTATCGACCGGCCGCCGACTGTCGTGGACGAAACGCTGTTTCCTCCCGAAGCCCATGGGGTCAAAGCTATGTCGATGGACTTCTTCGTCGGCGACGATCAGGCAGTGATATGGCGTGGTCCCATGTTGCACAAGGCGCTCGAGCAATTCCTCGCCGATGTGTACTGGGGAGATCCCGATTACCTACTGGTCGATATGCCCCCCGGAACCGGCGACGTCTCCATATCCATCTCACAGTTCTTGCCCGAGGCGCAGGCGCTCATAATCACCACACCCCAGATAACCGCACAGCGGGTCGCCAAGAGAGCCGGCCTGATGGCTCTCAAGGTGAATCAGACCATCCTCGGTGTCGTCGAGAACATGTCATGGTTCACCGGTGATGATGGCAAGCGGTACCCGATCTTCGGAGAGGGTGGCGGCGAGGCTCTCGCTGCAGATCTCGAGGTTCCGCTGCTGGGTCGCATACCGTTGGTGCCCGAGCTCCGGTCTGGAGCCGACATCGGGGAGCCGGCGGCGGTGGCCGATCCGGAAGGGGAGGCGGCCGCGGCGTTCGCTCGCATCGCCGAAGAAGTCGAGAACCGCAAGCCGCGACTCCGCAGCCATCCGCAGCTAGTCATCAGCTAGCTACGATCGATTCAACACGAGAACGGGATCACTATGAGTAACGGTGGAAAGATGCGCATCGGAATCGAAGGTGCGCGTGAGATCGAAATCGAAGTCGATGACCTCGACGCGGCTGCAGCAGAACTGGAAGGCAGCGTCGGTAGCGGTTCGATGGTTTGGATCACCGACAGCAAGGGTGATCGTCACGGCATCGTCAGCAACAGACTTGCGTTTGTCGAAGTGGAAGTGACAAGCGACCGTTCGGTTGGATTTGGACTGTAGGTCCTAGGAGGCCTGACGCTCGGCTTCCTGGCGGCGGCGGCGGCGATCGGCAAGCCAGCGCTTGCGGAGGCGGCGGCGGTCTTCTTCGGGGTAGCTACCCCACACACCCGATTCCTGGTTGGTTTCGAGGGCATACTGGAGGCACTCTTCACGTACGGAGCAAGCCGAGCAGATAGCGCGAGCTCTCTCGATGTGGTTTACGGCCGGTCCAGTTGTACCAATTGGGAAGAACACTTCCGGGTCGCTGTCCCTACAGGCGGAGAGTTCTCGCCAGTCGGTCAATGTGAGCATGCTGTCTCGTTCTCCTCAGATCTTGTGAAAGTGAACTCATTCACAAGCATTTGTCCAACAAAAGGGGCACATATATGTGGCCCCGAATGCGCAGTCTATAGGAGTGCCGGGGCGCGATTCAAGGGGGTATTCCGTCCCCGAAAAAAGAGGATTGTGTCCCTGGCTCTCGTGTGCTAGGACCGGTGCCGCTACGCTTGTCTGGTCTGAATAGGAGTCTTGATGACGATTCACGAAGAGCTCGCCGCCGAGCTGAAAGAAGCAATGAAATCAGGCGATTCTGCACGTCGTGCCGTCATTCGACAGGTCGAAACCGAGGTAGCCGTCGCGAAGTCCGCACCCGGGTTTCGCGGCGACGTCGATGACGCCCTATACCAACGCATCATCGTTTCGTACGTGAAGAAAATGGAAAAGGCTCGCAAGGAGTTTGAGGCCCTCGGCGAACGTGGAACAGAACAAGCAGCGAAACTCGGCTACGAGGTCGAATACCTCTCCCGCTGGACGCCGCAACTTGCCGGTGAGGATGAGACCAGAGAGATCGTTAGGGCTGCCATCGAGGAACTCGGTGTCGATGATCCCAAGATGGCGGGCCGGGTCACCGGGCACGTCATGAAGTCGGGGGCTGAGGTCGACGGTGGGCTCGTCAGTCGGCTGGTGCGTGAGGAGCTCGGCGCATAGCGGGGCGACTCGCCGGCCTCTACGAGCCGATGCTGGCGTCACCCTGGCAACGCCCATTTGTCGACGACGAATGGGTCTTCGAGTTGAAGTGGGACGGCATTAGGTGTCTGCTCAGCGTCGAGGCCGAAGGTGTGCGTCTCCACAGCCGGCGTGGCAACGACATGACTTCACGCTATCCGGAGATCGCATCTGCAGCCTTTCCCGGCGGCCTTGTGCTCGACGGCGAGATTGTGGCCCTGGATGACCGAGGCAACCCGTCGTTTGAGCTTCTGCAGGGTCGGATGAACCTGGGCCGGGGTTCCCGGTCCGTTCCTGTTTCCCTCGTGGTCTTCGACGTACTGCACGCCGGCGAGCCGTTGATTGGTCTTCCCCTGGAAGAGCGGCTGGCTCACCTCGATGACCTGGATCTCCCCGCCCCCTGCTTTGCCGGCGAGCGATTTGAAGCGGGCGGAGCGAAGGTGTGGGAGTTCGTCACCGAACGCCGGCTGGAAGGCATGGTCGCCAAACGTCGTGGGTCGAGGTACTTCCCCGGGATGCGCTCACCCGATTGGAGGAAGATCAGCAACTTCCAGCAGGTGCGGGCGGTTGTCGGCGGATTTACCGCGGGTACCGGGGGACGTAACTCGACGTTCGGGGCGTTGTTGCTTGGTCTGTGGACTGACGGCGGATTGCGTTGGATAGGCTCGGTCGGTTCCGGATTCGACGACGATGCGCTCCGGGCGATCAGATCGGCTCTAGACGAGATGGCGATTCCTGCGTCACCGTTCATCGGCGATCCGGAGCTTCCAACGGCGGCAACCTGGGTAGCCCCGCAGCTCGTCGCCGTCGTGCGCTTCAAGCAGTGGACGGCCGCGGGCCGGCTGCGCGCCCCGTCCTTCAAAGGCTTCTCCGACCACCCAACGCGGTCGGCGACCTGGAATACCGAGGGTCCCGCCCACGCCGAGTAGTTCGCGAAAACCGAACATTAAGAAAGCGGCGCTGTCAGGCGATAGGAAATGCATGATCGCAATCCAGGCAGTGATCACCGCAATCACGTTGACGCTGGTGCTTCTTGCCGTACGTCTGACGCTCGAACTCGAGGCCCTCGACGTGCTCGACCGGGAGTGAGCGGGCTTCTAGACCGCCTTCTTGCCCTTGGTCGCTTCGACGCTGGCCCGCAGCGCCTCCATCAGGTCGACCACGCCGGTCGCTTCCGGGACATCCGGTGCCACGATCTCTTCGCCCTCGATCTTCTTCGCCGCAGCTGCCTCAACGGCCTCGCGAGACTCGTCGTGCCACGCAGAAGGATCAAAAGTCCCTGCGAGGTTGTCGATGATCATGTTGGCCATCGTGACTTCCTCGTCGCGAATCTCGATCTCATCTTCGAGCGTGTCGAACAACGGTTCGCGAATCTCGTCCGGCCAGTACATGGTTTCCATGATGAGCACGCCCTCTTCCGCTCTGAGCGTCGCTAGATACTCGCGTTCGCGGATGGCGACCTTGGCAATCCCGACCATGTCTCTGTCCTCGAGCCCGGCAAGGAGAATCCGGTAGGCCTTGACTCCGGTCTTCTCGGGAGCCAGGTAGTAGGTACTGCGAAAGTAGATAGGGTCGATCTCGGCCCTGTCGACGAACTGGACGACATCCACGATTCCGCCGGTGATCCCCTTCATGATGTCCTGGAGCTCGGCGGAGGTGAATACGACGAACCGCTCTTTGTCGACCTCGTAGCCCTTGACGATGTCCTCGTTTGGTACCTCTACACCATCGGCTTCGGCGACCTTCTTGTAGCGGATCCGCGAGTGATCGGATTCGCGGAGCTGCCGAAAGCTCGGCCGCTTGCTCTCAGTCGCCGAATACAAGCCGACCGGGATTGTGACCAAGCCAAAAGATATGGCGCCTTTCCAGATCGGGCGCATGAAGACCTCCCAAGTACGCGAAAAACCATAGTCTCTCGAATGTGGGTCGGGCTACGAAATCTCGATCCTTGCCTCCTGCTGGTAGACGCAGCGCCGTACACTCCCGGCACCCGACGGAGGTTGGATTCTTGAACAGAGTGCCGGGCATGTCGCTCGACCTCGACATACGCGACGACGCCAAGGCCGATCGCGATGCCTTCGTTGTGCTGATGAGCGCGACCCTTCTCCTGTACGTCTTCCACTACTGGGGGAGACCTGACTTCTACGTGAGGTCGGGGATGATCGACTGGTTCGCAGACACTCTTGGTGGTGTTCTCGCCGGCCATCCCGGTGTCGGCGCCTACGTCTACTGGGGGGCGTCTTCGCTGGTGCTACGCACCATGATTCCGGCTGCGATCATCGTATGGATCATCCGCGATTCGCCCCGGGAGTACGGCTACCGGATCCGGGGGACTCTCAAACATGTTCCGGCATACGCCGCGATGTACGCCGTGATGTTCCCCGTCTTGTTCTGGGTTTCGAGCTTCGACAGCTTTCTCAGTTACTACCCGTTCTATGACCGGGCGGCGGAAGGTGGGGCTGCCTTTTGGCTGTATGAAATCGGCTACTGGTTCCAGTTCGTCGGCGTCGAGGCATTCTTTCGCGGCTTCCTTACCTTCGGGCTCGCCAAACGGTTCGGGCTTCTGGGGATTGTCATCATGACCGTGCCCTACACCATGATTCACTTCGGCAAACCGGCCCCGGAGGCGTTTGCGGCGATCATCGCCGGGCTGGCGCTCGGCTATCTGGCGTTGCGGTCGAAGAGTTTCGTGCCGGGGATCTTTCTCCACGTGGGGGTTGCCATCACCATGGACCTGCTGGTCCTGTGGCGTCTCGGCGCTCTCGGCAACATCTTGTAGAGGCGTGCCCCAGGCAGGATTCGAACCTGCGCTCCCGGCTCCGGAGGCCGGTGCTCTATCCCCTGAGCTACTGGGGCGCTCGGCGGAGTGTACCAAGGCGTATGAGCGATGCGGCAAGGGCCTATCCTTGCCCCGCGCCAAGCTGAGGAACCGCAATGTCCCTTTCCACAACTCTGTCACGGATTTTCGGTGACGCCTTTGCGTCCCAGGGCTACGACGCTTCCTATGGTGAGGTCGTTCCTTCAGCCCGGCCCGACCTCGCCCAATTCCAGTGCAACGGTGCGATGCCCGCCGCCAAGAAGGCGGGCGGGAACCCGCGAGAGTTGGCGCAAGCGGTCACTGACGCTCTAAGCGATACGACGCCGTTCTCCGATGTCGGCATTGCCGGCCCGGGCTTCATCAACATCACGCTGACCGACGACTTTCTCGCCTCCTACGTCGATTCGCTGTCGGGGTCGTTGCGTTTCGGATCGGATCCGCAGACTCCCCGAAAGATGGTCATCGACTACGGCGGCCCCAATGTGGCCAAGGAACTCCACGTCGGTCACCTCCGGCCGGCCATCATCGGAGAGAGCGTCAAGCGCACATTCCGATTCCTCGGACACGACGTGGTCGGAGACGTTCACCTTGGAGATTGGGGGATCCCCTACGGGCAACTGATCGTGGAGATCGGTGATCGGCGGCCGGAGTTGCCCTTCTTCGATCCGGACCGGGTCGACGGGTACCCGGCAGCATCGCCGGTAACCATCGAGGATCTGCAGGAGCTGTATCCAATCGCCGCTACTCACGCCAAAGAGGATGAAGCGTTTGCGGCGCAAGCGCGCGCTGCGGTTGTGGATCTTCAGAGCGGACGGCCCGGTTATCGAGCGCTGTGGCAGCACATGCGCAACGTGTCGGTTGCCGCCATCAAGAAGGTCTACGACCGCCTCAATGTCGAGTTCGACCTGTGGCATGGGGAAAGCACGATCAACCATCGGCTGGAGCCGATGGTCAAAGGACTCATCGCCGACGGCTACGCAGTTGAGAGCGGGGGCGCTCTCGTCATCGAGGTGATGACCGATGACGACACAAAGGAAGTCCCGCCGTTCATCCTGCTCAAGTCCGATGGGGCCTCTCTATACACGACATGGGATCTGGCAACCATCGAGGACAGGGTCGAAGACCTCGGCGCAACGGAGATCATCTACATCGTTGACGTGCGTCAGGCGCTGCATTTCGAACAGGTCTTTCGAGCTGCCTATAAGACCGGCATAGCCTCTCCTGATGTCGTTCTCGATCACTCGGGAAACGGGACAGTCAACGGGCCAGATGGTCGGCCCTTCAAAACCCGCGACGGCGGTCTGCTCACCCTTCGGGAACTGATCGACATGGTTGTCGATCGTGCGGCGCAGCGTCTCGAAGAGAACGAGCTGGCAACGGAATTCGACGAAGCGGAAAAGGTCGAAATCGCGGAGAAGGTAGGGCTGGCTGCGCTCAAGTACGGTGACCTGCAGAACCACCGTTCTTCCAACTACACATTCGACATCGACAGATTCACGTCGTTCGACGGCAAGACCGGCCCGTACCTCCTCTACGGCGCGGTTCGGATGAAGTCTGTGCTGCGGGAAGCAGCGGAGCGGGGAATCGAGTCGGGCGAGGTGGTCGCTCCAGTCCGTGACCAGGACCGCAACCTGATGCTCCAGTTGACCAGGCTGCCCGAGGTCGTCGAGCGAGCCGCGCAACACCGGGCTCCCAACCACATTGCCGAACACGCCTACGAACTGGTCGCCGAGTTCAGCCGGTTCTACGAGGCGTGTCACATCTTGCGAGAAGAAGACACCGCAGTGCAGTCCTCATGGCTGGCACTCGTCGAGATCACCCTCGCCGAGCTCACCCTGCTGCTTGATCTGCTCGGAATCGAGATTCCGGAGCGGATGTGACGTTCGGTCCGATACCCGCTCACCTGCTCCCGGACACATCCCAGACGGTTCGGGGTCGGCTTCACATAGGCGGCCGCGACGTGATCGAACTTGCCGAGGAGTTCGGAACGCCGCTGTTTGTGTATGACGAAGCGCATCTGCGAGCGCGGTGTCGAGAGGCGGTGGCCGCGTTCGGCGATGGAGTCGCCTACGCCACCAAGGCTTTCCTGTCCCAAGCGATGGCTCGCCTGGCGTGGGAGGAAGGGTTGCATCTCGATGTGGCCACGGGCGGAGAGCTCCATGTCGCTCAGTCGGCCGGGGTGCCCGCGGACCGGCTGATCATGCATGGCAACAACAAGTCGGAGGATGAGCTACGTATCGCGCTCACGGCCGATGTGGGTCGAATCGTTGTCGACTCATTCGACGAACTCGACAGGATCGAAGCGCTTGCTGCACAGACCGACGCGGTTCCCAGGATCCTGATCAGGGTGAACCCGGGAGTGGAGGCGCACACCCACGAGTATCTCCAGACCGGCGTGACTGATTCCAAATTCGGATTTGGTATTTCGAGCGGAGACGCCGCTGCTGCAATGGCGAGGGCCCGCACCTCCCCGACGATGTCATTGGTCGGTGTGCACGCCCACATCGGCAGTCAGGTGTTCGCCGTCGAATCGTTTCGCAGAGCAATCGAAGTGCTCGCACCCTTCCTGGCCGAACACTCCCTTGAAGAGATCTCTGTGGGTGGCGGCCTCGGGGTGGCCTACGTGACCGGGGAGACGGCTCCGACGATCACCGAGTGGGCAGAAACGATCAAGGGGGCGTGTCGGAGTCAGGGGATCGAAGCCAAGATTCTTGCCGAGCCCGGCCGTGCCATCGTTGCCGGTGCTGCCATAACGCTGTACACGGTGGGGACGATCAAGCCGATCGATGCGATCAGGACGTACGTCGCCGTGGACGGCGGCATGAGCGATAACCCTCGCCCCGTGCTCTATGGCAGCGGCTATGAGGCCTTCCTCCCGCGAGCCGTTAGCGCCGATCGGGACCGCGTGGTCCGCATCGTCGGCAAGCACTGCGAAGCAGGCGATGTCATTGTCGGTGAGGCGGCCATCCCTGGCGACACCCGGGTGGGGGATATTCTGTGCACCCCGGTAACAGGTGCATACGGTCACTCGATGGGCTCCAACTACAACATGGTGCTTCGCCCGCCTGTCGTGTTCGTTGCCGATGGCGAAGCTCGCCTTGTCGTCCGCAGAGAGACCTACGACGATCTCACGAGACGGGATACTCAATAGGCACGAGGCGGGGGCCGATAGACACGCGAACGCCCAAGGGATTCCCAAGAGGTGCGAGGGGCAGACTTGGCCGAGCAATTCCAAACCTGGCTCTTTGCCGAGCGTCGAGCGACCCCTCTCCTTGCCGTTGCCGCCCTCATCGGGTTTGCATTTGGTCTCTATGTCCTCGGGTGGGAGGGGATTACCGGCTCGAGCGAGTACTGGTCTACCACGCACGATGACAGCGTGCAGAGCATCGCAGCCCTTCGCTACTACATGGATGAAGGATGGGCCTGGCCGTTGTTCGAGGTTCGGAGCTATGGCTATCCCGAAGGCACCAATCTGGCGTTGACCGGGAGTATCCCGCTGCTGGCAGTGCTCGCCAAGGCGATGAGCGGGATTCTCCCCGCGGGATTTCACTACTTTGGATACTGGATAGCTTTCTGTTTCATGATGCAGGCCGTGGCCATGACGGCACTGCTGAGGCTCCTGGGCCGGCGAAGCTACGCCGCGGTGTTCGTCGGATCGGGTCTTGCGATGCTGCAAACGGTTTTCCTAGCCCGCTATGTCCACGCCTCCCTCATGGGCCAATTCCTCATCACGCTCACCCTTGTCGCTGGCGTCGCGGCCACGAGGAGCAAGCGGCCCGCCCGTGAGATGACGTATCTGGGCCTTCTTGCTGCGGTCGCATTTGTCGTGCAGATCTACCTGTTCGTCATGGTCGTTGTCCTTGCTGCCGCATTTGTTCTCGGTCTCTACGGTCATCGCATTATCGGGTGGCGATCGGTGCTGTCTTGGATGGGGGCTG
Organism: uncultured Acidimicrobiaceae bacterium; assembly: GCA_947258985.1. Classification (GTDB taxonomy): domain Bacteria; phylum Actinomycetota; class Acidimicrobiia; order Spongiisociales; family UBA5794; genus JAAETI01. The sequence continues at coordinate 24,955 of CAMYKI010000040.1, read as the reverse complement.
TGGGCTTCACGACCCTTGGGCTTGCGGTTGCAAGCGGCCTGACCCAGACGTCAACTGCGCCCTCTGGGGGCTTCGGAACGTACTCCTCGAACCTGCTTTCTCTGTTCGTGGCAGATCCAAACGGCACGGGAGGACAGTACGAAGGAAGAGCCTATCTGGGGTTGGGCGTCATCGTTCTTCTGGCTGTGGCGCTGTATGCGGGGCGACCACAGATCCGCAGTATCTTCCGGACCTACCGGATACCGGTGATCGCGGTGCTGCTCATGGCGGTCTACGCCCTGTCCACGGACATCTACCTTGGCGATCGGCTGCTCCTTGCCCTGCCCGAGATCGGCCTCGTCGAGTGGGTGGGGGAACGCTTCCGTTCCAGCGGGAGGTTCGTTTGGCCATTGGTTTATGCCCTGGTGGCCACGGTGATTGTCGTCGTCTGGCGCCGATTCGACCTCAAGACAGTGACGATTCTCATGGCGGTGGTTCTCGCTCTCCAAGCCGTCGACATGGCCGACACCGTCAGTTCGGCCCGCCAAGGTCTCGGCAAGGTCGAAGCTCAGGTCCTCAACACGGCCAACTGGACGACCCTCATCGAAAGGCACACGTTGGTGCGAATGACCCCACATTCCTGCGTCGTGGGTACCGGGAACCCGGCGTTCGCCAGTCGAGAGATCCAACGTCTTTCCGCGAACGCGGGAATACGTGTGACGACCACCGCGGCCGCTGCGCAGGCAACAAGGTGTGACGATCCCGCGTTTCGCGAACCGCTCGCCCCCGGCGAGCTACGAGTCGTATGGAGCCAGCATGACGACTCGTATGAGATACCCCAGAACCAACAAGCGTGTATGAGTTTCAGCCTCGGGACCGTGTGCACCCTCCAGGTGACGACCCTTCCCGCAGACGGTGGCGAGGCGTTGGACCAGGCCCTCGAGCTGAGAATGGACGCGGTCTTCCTGGGGTTGTGAACCCTGGGTTGGTAGCTGTCTTTTTGGGGGTTGTGAACCCTGGGTTGGTGGCTGTCTTTTTGAGGGTTGTGAACCCTGGGTTGGCAGCTGCGGCTATCGTCGCCGGTCATGAATACCATCGGCATTGGACTGCTTGGCGCCGGCACCGTAGGCGGCACCCTGATTCACAGACTCGTTGAGGAACACGCCGCCATCGCGGCAAAGACAGGGCTGGACTTGCAAGTGCGCTCCATTGCGGTGCGCGATCCCTCGAAGAAACGCCCATTTGAAGCACCCGGCATCGCCATCACAACCGATGCGAAGAGCCTCGTAGATGATCCCGCCGTCGACCTCGTTGTAGAGGTGATGGGCGGCCAGGACCCCGCCGGTGAACTCGTGCTGCGGGCTCTGGAGGCCGGAAAACCGGTCGTCACGGCCAACAAGGAGTTGATCGCCGCTCAGGGCTCGGAGTTGATCGCCGCCGCCGAGCGCTCGGGGGTTGCGCTGCTATTCGAAGCTGCCGTCGGAGGGGGCATTCCGATCATTCGGCCGCTATCGGAGACGCTTGCCGGCGAGCGAATCACTCGCGTGATGGGCATTGTGAACGGCACGACCAACTTCATTCTCAGCCGGATGTCGGAGGAGGGAACCGCCTACGAAGACGCGCTTCAGCAAGCGCAGGACCTGGGATATGCCGAACCCGATCCGACGGCCGACGTGAGCGGCGCCGATGCGGCGGCCAAAGCAGCCATCCTTGCGAGCCTTGGTTTTGGAACCTGGGTGGGTCTCGACCACGTGCCGCACACCGGGATCACGGATATCACCGCAACGGACATTCGATATGCCGCCAACCTGGGCTACTCGATCAAGCTCCTCGGAATCGCCGAGGACACCTCGGCCGGCGTATCTGCCCGGGTCCATCCCGTATTGCTGCCAACAGACCACCCTCTGGCGGCAATTCGAGGAGCAACGAATGCCATCTTCATCGAGGGCCCTGCTATCGACGAGTTGCTGTTTGCCGGCCCCGGTGCCGGTGGCGACCCCACCGCCACCGCAGTGCTCGGCGACGTCATCGACGCTGCCCGCGAGATCCTGGCCGGTGCCCAGGTGGCTCCGCGGATCCGCTTTGCGCCGTCGGAGTTGGCCGATTTCGGTTCTGTTCCCACCAAGTGGTACGTGCGGCTGGAGGTTGCAGACGAACCGGGAGTGCTTGCCCAGATCGCCGCGGCGTTTGGCGAGGCCGCGGTCAGTATCAAGTCTGTGTGGCAAGAGGGCACCGACGACGAAGCGACTCTTCTCATCGTCACTCACCGGGCGAAGGAGACGCAGCAACAGGAAGCGTTGGAAAGAGTACGCAACCTCGACTGTGTCAATCGTGTTGCCGCTGCTATCCGCGTAGAAAGCGACGAATCGTGACCTGGCCGGGCGTCATCAACCAATACCGGGATCGGCTCAGTGTCACCGAGCGTACCCCCGTTGTAACGTTGCTCGAAGGCAACACCCCGTTGATCGAAGCTCCGTTCATCTCGAAAATGGTCGGTTGCCAGGTGTTTCTCAAGTACGACGGCACCAACCCGACGGGCTCATTCAAGGACCGCGGCATGACAATGGCGGTCTCGAAGGCCCTCGAGTCGGGGGCCAAGGCCGTTGCCTGTGCCTCTACCGGGAACACATCGGCCTCGGCAGCGGCGTATGCGGCGAGAGCGGGGATGAGAGCGATAGTCGTCCTGCCGGCCGGCAAGATTGCCCGCGGCAAACTGGCCCAGGCCGTCATCCACGGCGCAGAAATCGTGGCGATCAACGGCAACTTCGACGATGCTCTGGCGCTCGTGCTGGAATTGACATCCACCCACGACGTCGCCCTCGTGAACTCAATCAACCCGTTCCGCATAGAGGGTCAGCAGTCGGCAGCATGGGAAATCATCGGTGTCCTCGGCGATGCTCCGGCGGTGCATGCCCTTCCGGTGGGCAACGCCGGCAACATCACGGCTTACTGGAGCGGTTACGTCGCCGACGGCAGAGCGCCGCGGATGTGGGGTTTCCAGGCAGCCGGAGCTGCACCGATCGTATCGGGGGAGATCATCGACGAGCCGGAGACGATTGCCACCGCAATCAGGATCGGGAATCCGGCATCATGGAACAGCGCCGTCGCCGCCCGTGACGAGTCGGATGGGCGGATCGAGGCCGTCACGGATGCCGAAATCCTCGACGCCTACAGGCTGCTGGCAAACAAGGAGGGCCTGTTCTGCGAGCCGGCGTCGGCCGCATCCGTGGCCGGAATTCTCAAATTCCGTGACGAGCTTCCGGACGGTGTCATCGTCTGCACTCTCACCGGCCACGGGCTCAAGGATCCCGACACAGCGGCCGATGAGTTCGATGAGATGGAGCCGGTTCCCCCGCACCTCGATGCTGTTCTCGAACGCCTCGGGTGGTAGGGAAAACCGACTATCGCTTGCGTCGTCGTGAAGCGACGGTAAACTAACCCCCGGATCGATATCCGTTTCCACCTTTCTCCGTGCGGCCGTGCTGCGCCGAAAGCGTGTTCTGATTCTCTTGAGGGGACCACCGCTTCTTCGGGACGGAGATATCACAGGCAACATGCCACATCCTCGTTGGAAGGGACCTAACTGCCCATGACAACCACCCGAGCCAGACTCCAGGAGCTGGGACTCGACGCGCTACGCGAAATGGCGGGGTCGATCGACGTAGAGCACGATGGACTGCAGAAGACCAAGCTGATCACTGCAATCATCGGGTCGGAAAAGTTCGACGAGAAGATGCTCCCCGAAGCCCCGCCCGAGCCGGAGATCGCATCGGTCGCTACCAAGACCGAAGAGAAGACCGATAACGTCGACGACAAGAAATCTGAGAAGACCAACCGTCAGAACGGCGACGGTCGGGAGCGTCAGGGCGGCCGCGACGGCCAGGAAGGTGGCCGCAACCGGCGCCGCCGCAACAAGCGTCGTCCCCAGGAGCCGATCGACGAATCGGAGCTGGAAGTCAGGACCGGAATCCTCGACATCCTCCCCGAGGGCTATGGGTTCCTCCGCTGTGGCGGCTACTTGCCCGGTGACCAGGATGTATATGTCCCGGCCAACCAGATCCGCAAGAACAAGCTGCGCAAGGGTGACATCTGTGAAGGGCCGATCCGCCCCGCGCGGGCGCAGGAGAAGTTCCCTGCCCTGGTCCGTCCGATCAAGGTCAACGACCTGGAACCCGCGGCGGCTCAGGAGCGGACCAAGTTCGCCAGCCTGACCCCGCTGTTCCCGGATGTTCGGCTTCCTCTAGAGGTCGATGGGCAGAGCAGCAATATCCTGCAACGGATCGTTGACCTCATCGCCCCGATCGGCAAGGGTCAGCGTGGGTTGATCGTCTCACCGCCAAAGGCGGGAAAGACCACGGTCCTCAAGGAGCTTGCCAACTCGATCACCGCCAACAACCCCGAGTGTCACCTAATGGTGGTCTTGGTCGACGAGCGGCCCGAAGAAGTCACCGACATGCAACGTTCCGTCAAGGGCGAGGTCATCTACTCGACCTTCGATCGGCCCGCAGAAGAACACACTCAGGTTTCTGAACTCGCCATCGAGCGAGCCAAGCGCCTGGTCGAAACCGGAATGGACGTCGTGGTCCTGCTCGACTCGATCACTCGTCTGGCCCGCGCTCACAACCTGGCGACGCCGGCATCGGGCCGGATTCTGTCGGGTGGCGTCGATTCGACGGCGCTCTACCCGCCGAAGCGCTTCTTTGGTGCGGCTCGCAACATCGAAGAGGGCGGCAGCCTCACCATTCTGGGAACGGCACTCGTTGAGACCGGATCCCGCATGGACGAGGTCATCTTCGAGGAGTTCAAGGGCACCGGCAACATGGAACTGCGACTTGACCGCAAGCTTGCCGACAAGCGGATTTATCCGGCAATCGACATCGAGGCCTCCGGGACCCGTCGTGAGGAACTGTTGTTCCATCCGGACGAGTTGACCGAGGTTTGGAAGCTGCGCCGGGTGCTGATGGCCCTGGAACCGGGAGCGGCTCTCGAGCTGCTCATCGACCGGCTCAAGAGCACCAAGTCCAACGCGGCCTTCCTCGCCGAGGTCGCCAAGAGCGGGCAGTAGTAGAGTCCCTTGCTGCATGAGAACCAGGAGCTGAATCTGTGAAACCCGATCTACACCCCAAGTACCGGGAAGTGGTGTACCAGGACACGTCGTCCGATTTCGCTTTCCTGACCCGATCCACCATCGAAACCGATGAGACGATCGAGTGGGAAGACGGCAACACCTACCCGCTGGCCAAGCTCGAGATCTCGAGCGCAAGCCACCCGTTCTACACCGGCAAGCAGATCCTCGTGGACTCTGGCGGCCGGGTCGAGCGCTTCCGTCGCCGCTATGCCAAGGTTGGCGTCGATACCGAGAGCAAGGCCGGGAAGGCGAAAGCCTCCGACAAGTAGCAGTGTTGTCTTCGGGACACCTCTTTTGAGCCGCTCTCCGGGAGCGACCGTAGGCGGTCAGGCCGTCATGGAAGGCGTCATGATGCGCGCCCCGTCCTCGTGGGCCGTGGCTTGCCGCCGCCCCGACGGAAGCATCATCGCCCAGCGCAACGAGCTGCCGCTGAGCGGGAAGTCGCCGATGCGGAAAGTGCCGTTTCTGCGCGGGATCCTGGTCCTAATCGAGTCGCTTTCCCTCGGCTTTCGGGCGTTGTCATGGTCGGCTGTTCAGTCGGGGGCGGAGGAAGAGGGCGAACTGAGCCGTACCCAGGTGGTGGGCACGATGGTGGTCGCCGTCATCGTCGCCGTTGCGCTCTTCATTCTCCTCCCGGCATTCGCCGCGGACTATCTCAAGGGGTTTCTCTCAGATTCGTCGCTCGGGTTTGTCGTACTTGACGGGGTCATTCGTATTGCCCTGATCGTTCTGTATATCTGGGCGATATCACGGTCGAAGGAAATTCGCCGGGTCTTCCAGTATCACGGCGCAGAGCACAAGACCATCCACGCCTACGAGAACGGGGATCCGCTAGCGATCGAGGCGATTCAGGTCTACAGTCCGCGCCACCCGCGTTGCGGCACCTCCTTCATCCTGATAGTTGCGATGGTGGCATTTGTCGTCTTCCTCGCGTTGGCGCCCCTGCCCTTCGTGTGGCAGGTGTTGGCCCGCATCGTGCTCATCCCGGTGATTGCCGGGTTGTCGTATGAGGTGTTGAAACTCGGCGCCAACCAATCGTGGATGTCATGGGCCAACCGGCCGGGCATCTGGCTGCAACGGATCACGACTCAGGAACCCACCGACGACATGGTTGAGGTGGCCGTCGCCAGCTTGCTGGCCGCTCTTTCGGAGGAGGAAGTCACCACAGTGGTCGAACGAGGCCCGATTGTGGCTGCGGCCCTTGCCGCCGAGCGGGAGGAACCGAGCGATGGATGACCGTCTGCTGGGCAAACTCGAAGAACTGGAAGGAAAGCACGCCAAGACAATCGACGATCTTGCGGATCCGGAAGTTCTGAGCAATCAGGATTGCTACCGCGAGGTCTCGATTCTCCATGCCGAGCTCAAGCCGGTCATCGAGGCCTTCCGCGAGTATCAGGCGGCATCGGTAGAGATGGCCGAGGCAGCCGAGATGGCGGCATCCGAGGATGACGCGGAAATGAGGTCGTACTTCGAGAACGTGGCAGCTGAACAGCGCAGCAAGCTCGATCCATTGGAGGACCGCTTGCGAGTGATGCTCGTTCCCAAGGATCCCAACGACGACAAAGATGTGATCCTCGAGATCCGGGCTGCTGCCGGGGGAGACGAAGCGGCGCTGTGGGGCGCCGATCTATATCGGATGTACGAGCGTTTTGCCGAGCGTCACGGATGGAAGACCGAGTCGATCAATACGTCGATCACTGGTGGCGGAGGACTCAAAGACGCCACCTTCTCGGTGAAGGGGAAAGGTGCCTACTCCCGGCTCAAATATGAGGCGGGTCCACACCGCGTGCAGCGCGTTCCCAAAACCGAATCCCAGGGCAGGATTCACACCTCAATAGCTACGGTGGCTGTTCTTCCCGAGGCTGAGGATGTGGAGATCGAACTCCACGAGAACGACATCACCGTTGATACCTTCCGGTCCACCGGACCCGGCGGCCAGTCCGTGAACACCACGGACTCGGCGGTGAGGCTCACTCACATACCGACGGGACTAGTCGTCACCTGTCAGGATGAGAAATCTCAGCTGCAGAACAAGCTGAAGGCTATGCGAGTGCTCCGAGCCCGGCTCTACCAGCAGCAGATCGCCGAGCAGCAGGGCGAGCAAGCATCGGCGCGCCGCTCCCAGGTAGGGACTGGAGAGCGCTCCGAGAAGATCCGCACGTACAACTTCAAGGAGAACCGGGTAACGGACCACCGCGTCGGTCTGACGCTGCACTCACTGCCGGAGATCCTCGACGGAAGTCTCGATGCCTTCCACACCGCCCTAATTGCTCACGACGCTGCGGAAAGCCTGGCGGCCGAAAGCGGGTAGCGGCTAGGAGACTGCTGAGCAAATGGCGTGCGGACTCGCTCGGCCACGAAGAACGCCCGGTCACAAACGCCGTTGCGAGGCCAAACTGGCATTGTTCGGCGGGTTCCTATGCGCTGCGGGCGCCGGGATCATCGACAACTCTGAGGCGCATGGGTTGGTCGGCGGGCAGCGTTGGAGCAAGCTGCACCCTCCCCGGCAACCTCATCCAGAAACAGGCGCCACCGAGTCGCGTGGAACGGCGGTAGCCGGCCGCACCGCCGTGCGCCGTGGCAATGGCCTTCGTTACCGCTAGACCAATGCCGGAACCGGGCACCGTTGCATTCAACCGGTTCGGGCCGCGCTCAAATTTCTCCCAGATGAGCAATTCGTACTTGCGGGGTACTCCCGGGCCGTCATCGTGAATCTCGACAACGAGATCACCGCCCTCGGCATGAGCAACGACGAGAATGCGATCTCCTCCGTAGCGGACCGCGTTGGCAAGCAGGTTGGACAAGGCCTGTTGCATCCGACCCCGGTCGAGGTAGGCGACTGTGCCCTTCTCGGCGTCCACCGTCACTCCGCTCGAGTCGACTGTGGCGACGTCGACGGAACTCCAGGCGAGCTCATCAACCGCCACCGGCTCGATATCCAGATCCATCTTGGTGATGCTCTCTGATGCCAGCATGACCAGATCGGAAACCACTCTCGACAGATAGGTGGCCTGCTGGTTGACGATGGTCATCATCTCGTTCTTCTCTTCTTCGTCGGCGATTTCGCCGGTGTCGAGGAGCTCGAGGAACCCGACCATGGCGGTCAATGGAGTCCGCAGCTCGTGCGAAATGGAAGAGACCAGCGCCGTCTGCTGGTCTTCAACCAGCCTGCGGTTCTCCCGGATGGCGACCGCCTGTCGGACGATTACCAGGGCTCCGATTGTGAGCGTGGCGTAAAAGAGGCCGATGCTGTCGGCGCTGAAGCTTCCAGTGGGAACTCTGAAGATGAGCAACGCCACCATGATCGTCGCAAAGCTATACGGGAGCACGACGGCCCAAGCTGGTGTCTTGACGCGGGCTGCGTATTCCCGAGTAGCGGGCTGGTGGGCGACAATTGCCCCGGTTGCGGCAAACATGGTCACCGCAAGGATGTTGAGCGGGTAGATGGGCTCGGCCTCGGTGAAACTCCTGCCGACACCGGAGGTGAGGAAGGCCAGATCGCCTAGCCCTTGGGCTACGGCGGCGATGGCGATGAACACCAGGCGGAGGTCGAACCGGTATGTGCTGCGTCGCACCACGACGATCATCAGCACCACGAGTACCAGAGCGTCCATGATGATGTAGGCGGAACCGACAACTTGGCCCCAGAGTCCCTCGGCACCAAGCTCTGAGGTCAGGTGGCGCAGCGTTGTCGCCCAGAGGATGGCACCGACGGCAACCGCCCCGATTAGTCCGTCGAGCAGCAGCCGTATCCGTTGCCAGCTACTGCCGGTGGCGTGGGGTAGTCGAGCGAGGGCGGCGATGCCAATGAAGTACCCGGTGATCCAGGTGAGGTCGATGGGGCCAAAAACCGCTACGTCGGACGCCACGAGCCACGTGATGCCGTGGACCACGATCCCCAATGCTGCGACGCCGATCCCCGCCCCGAACCAACGCCAGGCATTCCGTTCATTGTGCGGCAGCGATCCCGACCGGCGCAAGAAGAGATAGCTGCCGGTGCTGAGGCCCACGAACGCGCTGAGGGCCAGGAGTGCTGAGGCGAGCTCCTTTTCCAGGAACGGGGTGGTGACCATGGCGAACAGAAGAAAGCCAAAAACGGCACGTAGCCGCCGATCGGCAATCAGCGACGCGGGGGCCGAAGCTCTCCCAGATCTTGTCCAAGTCATCTCCTACCACTATCGGTAGGGGATGCCGCTACGTTAAGTGCCCAATTCGGCGGACGCTGCGGGGTCCGCGGCCATCTTGTCGACCGCCGTGTCTCTCAGATCGATAACGACCTCGGGCTCCGGGGTCGGCATCAGCCGGGTGATTGCCGCGATCAGACCGCGCAAATCTTCCTCTGTGTGGTGGAGCGTCTGGGTGAACCGAACGCCCGCAGAACCCAAGGGGACGGCCGGGTACCCGGCCGGGTTGGTGTAGAAGCCGGCCTCCATGAGGTCGCGCACAAGCTGAATCGCATCGTTGACACGACCGACCTTGACAAACCAGATTGGGCTTTGGTCCTGCCGCATCAGCGGAAGACCGTTCTCGAGTAGTAGATCGCGTGAGAGGTCGATTCGTTGATGCAGTTGTTGCTGCAGCTTCTGGTGCTCTCCGGTGAGGTGGATCGACGCGGAGGCAATTGCGGCTCCAAGCGACCCGATTTGCACCGGCCCCGAGAAGGTAAAGCTGGAGCCGCAGTAGACCACGCGCTGGCGCAGCTCTTCGGTCCCAAAGGCGAGCACCGCTCCATTGGCGGCGAATGATTTCGAGAGACCTGCCACGATCACCATTCGGGGATGCCAGGGAACGTGCTCGAGCACATAGCCCCTGCCGCTATCTCCCGCCCATCCGAAGGAATGTGCTTCGTCGTAATACACGTGGAGTCCCGGGAACTCATCGAGCAGCGGTGCGATTTCCGCAACCGGGGCATAATCCCCGAACATCGAGTAGAGGCCATCAGCCGCGTACCAGATCTTGTCAAACTCGGCAGAGCATTCCTCGAGACGCTTGCGCAGGGCAGCCACATCGTTGTGGCGGATCATCTCCACCTGGATTCCTTGGCCGCGAAGAACGTCTGCAGCAAGGCGAAGAGAAGCGTGAGATGAGTGGTCCAGAAGTACGAGGTCGTCGGATCCGACTAGGGCGGGCAGAGCGGCGAGATGGGCCAGCGTCGTTGTCGGCGCAACCGCGACGGGACCGCCAAGGATCCGCTCTAACTGCTCTTCGAGGTCGCCGTAGAGTCCCACCGACGTGTACATGGGAGATGAGGAGTGGCTGGTTCCGTAGCGTTCGATCGCCAGCTGTGCAGCTTGCTTCAAACGCGAGTCTCGATTCAGGGCGAGGTACGAGCACGACCCGAAGTCGATGAGTCGCTTCCCGTCCAGCAGCAGGGTTGACCCATTCAGTCGGTCGTCCTCGGTCTGGAGACGACCGATTCTCATGTGCACACCATGTGCGATCGTGCGTTGTGTGAGGTCGAGCATCCGCTCGCGTCTCGATGACATCCCTTGCCTTCCTCAAGTTGTCTACAAGCGGCCCGCACTCACACAGGGGGCGCACCATAGCGGCACCGCGGTCGGCCGTTAACGGCAAAACCGGGCGAAATCGCCCGGTCTCACACACCAAAGCCTCTATGTTCTACAAGATATGACGTCGGCCCTTTCACAACTACTGGCGGAAGTCCCTGATGTCGCGGACCATGAGGCTCGGAGATTGTTGCTTCTTGCTGCCGGCCGGGATCCTGCATGGATGGTTGGCGATCCTCGCATCCCGGAAGACGTCGCTGCTCGATTTGTTGCGTTCGCCGAGCGTCGCCTTTCCGGCGAGCCGCTGCAGTACATCGAGGGAACCGTGCAATTCGGTCCATTGGAACTGCTCATCGACGAACGGGCGCTAATACCGCGACCCGAAACCGAGCGGCTGTGGGAGATGCTTGTCGCCGCCCTGCAGCCGCAACCGCAGGTCGTTGTTGATCTCTGCACCGGGAGCGGCAACCTGGCGCTGGCATTACAGCATGCGTTCCCGAAAGCGCGGGTTGTCGGCGTAGATTTATCGCCCGCCTCTATCGCCCTCGCCAGGGAGAACGCTTCGAAGACACAGCTGGAGACTCGCTTTGTTGAAGGCGACCTGTTTGCCCCGGTGCCGTCCTCGATGCGCGGCATCGTGGACCTCGTGGTTTCCAACCCGCCCTATGTCGCCAGCGGCGAGATGGCCGACTTGCCCGGCGAGATTCGGGATCATGAGCCGATCGAGGCGCTCGAAGCGGGGCTCACCGGCCTGGAGGTCCTGGCTCGAATCGCCGGGGAAGTCGGGCACTGGCTCCGACCCGGAGGGATGGTTGCATGCGAGATCGGGGAAACTCAGGCGACTGCATGCCTGGAAATGTTCTCCGAATTTGGACCTCGGATAGAGAATGATCTTGCGGGCAGACCGCGCTACGTTTTGGGACGCGCACCAGAGCGCTCGAATGTCCACTAACTTGAGACTGAACGGCAAGAAGGGGAACAGAATGTCGATCGAGCAAGCGGTTGCCGCACTCAGGCAGGGTGAGATCGTTGGGGTCCCTACGGACACGCTCTACGGTCTGGCAACGGATCCCTTTCGGGAGGACGCGCTCAACGCCATCTTCGAGCTGAAAGGACGACCCGCCGGCAAGCCGCTGGCGATCCTGGTTGCTTCGCTGGAACAAGGCATGACAATTGCCGAACTGTCGGATCGAGCTCTCGATCTCGCCGACCTGCACTGGCCGGGGGCGCTGACGCTCGTTCTACCGCGGCTTCCTTCGGCACCGAAGTGGCTGGGTCATGCCGGGAGAAGGACGGTTGGCCTTCGTTGTCCGGATCATCCCGTGGCCCTAGAGCTTCTGGAAGCCTACGGACCGCTGGCTGTGACCAGCGCCAATCTGGCCGGCAACGAGTCCGTGCTCAACGATCTCGACGCACGCGACCTGTTCGGCGACGCTGTCTCGGTTTACCTCGAGGGACGGGCCAAAGGAGGCCAGGCGTCGACGATCATCGACCTCACGGAGCCCTCTCCGCTTGTGCTGCGCGACGGCCCGGTTCGCGACGTCTGAATCCGACGGACGGCATGGCCGGAGGTTGGCGGATTCGCGCTGCTAGCCTCGCTGGAGAGTACGCCAGGTGGAGGACCCATCCATGTCGGATATGAGGCCAATTGAAGAGGTTGATCCACAGCTCGCCGAGCTGATTCAGAAGGAAGTTGCCCGGCAACGGGCTCAGATCCACCTCATCGCGTCGGAGAACTACATCTCGTACGCCATGATGCAGGCCTCAGGCTCTGTGCTCACCAACAAGTACTCGGAGGGATATCCGGGTCGGCGCTATTACGAGGGTTGCGAGATCATCGACGAGGTCGAGAATCTGGCTCGCGATCGTGCCAAGCGCCTCTTCGGAGCGGAGCACGCCAACGTGCAAGCTCACAGCGGCTCGCAAGCCAATCTCGCCGCCTACCTGGCAGTACTGGAGCCGGGGGACACCATCCTGGGCATGGCGCTCGATCAGGGGGGCCACCTGACTCACGGTTCGCCGGTCAACTTCTCCGGCAAGCTGTTCAACTTCGTTGCCTACGGTGTGAACCAGGAGACCGAGCAAATCGAATTGGACGAAGTGCGACGACTTGCCCACGAGCACCGTCCCAAGATGATCGTTGCGGGCTATTCCGCTTACTCTCGTTTCATCGATTGGGCGGCCTTCCGCGAGATCGCGGATGAGGTGGGGGCCATCTTCCTGGTCGATGTCGCCCACATCATCGGGCTCATCGCCGGGAGCGCCCATCCCAACCCGGTGCCCCACGCCCATATCGTGACGGCGACAACGCACAAGGCGCTGCGGGGGCCGCGCGGTGGACTCATCCTGTGCAAAGAGGATTTCGCCAAGGCGATAGACAAAGCGGTGTTTCCCTTTGCTCAGGGAGGTCCGATCAACAATCAGATTGCGGCCAAAGCTCTGTGCTTTGAGCAAGCCGGGCGAGCCGAGTTCAAGACGTACGCCAACCAAATCGTGCGCAACGCCAAGGTGCTGGCCGGTGCGATGGACGACGAAGGCCTGCGGGTCATCAGCGGCGGAACCGAGAACCACATGTTCCTTGTGGACCTACGCTCGATCGACTCCGAGCTCACCGGGAAGGAAGCCTCACAGTTCCTCGATGCCCACGGTGTGACCCTCAACCGGAACTCGATACCCTTCGATCCGCGATCGCCCTTCATCACCAGCGGGCTTCGTTTAGGGACCCCGTCCGTCACCTCGGCAGGGATGATGCAGGAGCAGATGGTTCTCCTGGGCAAGCTGATCGTAGAGCTGCTTCGCAAGCGTATAGACCCGTTCTCTGTGAACCTCTACACGGACCAGGTCCGGGAGCTAGCCGAAGCGTTTCCCGCCTATCCCGGCGACTTCCCAGGCCACGCCTAGGATGCCGCCTTCGGTCCGCCTTCGGTCCGGGGGAACTTGGCGTTCTGGGCGGCGTTAGGCTTGCGAGTAAGAAAGCGCACCGGGTACAGTGGCGGCGGCTTGTGAATCACTTCACAAGCGTGTCTCGTGCCCGGGATAGAGATGGAAGCAGGCGAAGCGAGCTTGTTCCCGAGCGCCAGGCCATAGTGGGCGGGCTCTCATCCGGTGGTGATCTCATATCCTCGGTCGTTGCCGGACTGCTGATGGGTCTCGGTCTGGACTGGTGGCTGGGCACTCGGCCGGTGTTCATCATCATCGGGACGCTGGCTGGTTTCGGAAGCGGCTTCTACAGGCTGTGGCGTTTCTCGGCGAAGCTGGAAGAGCAGGCAAAGGAACGAAGGCGTGGAAGCTGAAGTCAAGAACGGCATAGAGTTCCAGCCGGCTCCCGGGCCGGCGAACATCGAAGCGGTTGTCGGCCTGGCTACGGCTCGTCGTGCCGTATGGGTTGGTCCGCCGCTCGTGATTCTCTTCGGAATTCTCGGCGGCGCCGAAGGGGCGTTTGCCGCGGCGATCGGAGTGGTGGTAGTCGCCGCAAACTTCGCTCTAGCCGGGTTGCTTCTGTCAAAAGCTGCGGCGATATCTCTGAGGCTCTATCATGCCGCCGCGCTGGTTGGGTTCTTCCTTCGCTTGGGCCTCATCATGCTGGTGATGCTGGTTATCGCACAGGTAATTGACGTAGACCGGCTGGCAATGGGAATCTCGGCTGTCGTGAGTTATCTGTTGCTGCTTTCATGGGAGACTGTGGCGGTGGCACGGGGTGAAACAAAGGAGTTGGAGTGGAGCTGATCCTCGCGTCCGGCGAATGCAACGCCGAAGACGAGATCATTTGTGTACCTGAGCGGGTAAACGAACTGTTCGAGAATCCGTTCCTCGGCGGCGTCAACCGCACGATGGTGCTCGCAGTTCTCGCTGCGCTCATCGTCATCGGCCTGCTCTACTTTGGCATTGTCAGGCACAAGAAGCGCCTGGTGCCGTCGAAGTTCGGTGCCGCGGTCGAAGCTCTGGTTACCTTCGTCCGGGACGAGATCGCTATCGGGATCATCGGTCCGCAGCATGGGCTCAAGTACTTCCCCTGGCTTCTTTCGATCTTCCTGGTCATACTCGTCAGCAACCTCTTCGAGGTTGCCCCGTTCATCAACTTCCCGGTCTCGTCCAGGATGTGGGTGGTGCCGGCCACCCTCTCGATACTCACGTGGTTCATCTTTGTGATATCCGGTTTCAAGGAGCAGGGCTTCTCCTATCTAAAGGACATTGCCTGGCCCCCGGGTGTCCCTGTGGCGCTGAAGCCGCTCGTTGGAATCATCGAACTGGTGTCAACGTTCCTCGTGCGGCCGTTCAGCCTGGCGGTTCGACTTTTTGCCAATCTCGTTGCGGGCCACGTCATGCTGACCCTGCTTCTGGTTTCCGGTTGGGTATTCCTCTCCGGCCAGGGCGGTTTGGCCAAGATTCCCATTGGTCTCGGATGGCTGGTCGTCGGCCTTGCGATCTACGCGTTCGAGATCATCGTCGCCATCCTCCAGGCCTACATCTTCACACTTCTTTCGGCGGTGTACGTCCAGACGGCCGTTCATCCCGAGCACTAGTTCTCAGTTAATCGTCCGACATAGAAAGGAAACAGCGAAATGGAAGCACTCCTCGCAGTGCAGGTTGTGGTGGCAGAGCTGACCGGTGACATCGGTGGCTCCCTGGCCCTCGTGGGTTACGGTCTCGCCGCAATCGGACCCGGTGTCGGTATCGGCATCGTCGCTGGCAACGCGGTCCAAGCCATGGCCCGCCAACCCGAAGCCGCCGGTATGGTGCGCACCACGATGTTCCTGGGCATCGCCTTTACCGAGGCACTTGCCCTCATCGGGTTCGTGCTCTTCTTCCTGGCGTAAGGAGCCAACGTGAACCTGTTCACAACGTTGATCCTTGCGGCTGAGGACGGCGAACACGCCGACGAAACATCAGGTATCGACCTGTTGCTTCCTCGTGACGTCAACGAGATCATCGTCGGTGTCATCGCATTCGTGATCGTGTTCGGCTTCATCTGGAAGGTGGCCTCTCCGGCGCTAAACGAGATGCTCGAAAACCGCCAGAAGAGGATCAAAGACGACCTCGAAGCCGCTCAGGCCGAGAAGGCCGAAGCTGCCGCCCTCAAAGAGGACTACGCGGCACAGCTATCGGGCGCTCGTGAAGAAGCGACTCGGATCGTGGAGGAAGCCCGGCAGGCGGGCGAGTCGGCACGGGCCGACATTGTCTCCCGTGCAGAGGGCGAGGCCGAAGCGATCAAGACTCGAGCCAATCAAGAGCTCGAATCCGAGAAGGAGCGGGCGATGACGGCCATGCGCGGCGAAGTCGCCGGTCTCTCACTCGACGTCGCCGAGAAGATCGTCGGTCAAAATCTCGACCGGAGCGGTCAGCAGGCGCTCGTCGACCAGTTCATCGATGAGCTCGGAGGTTCCGAGGGCTGATGATGGAAACCACCAACCACATCGACGGCTACGCCCGGGCTCTGCTCGATGTCGTCGGCGCAGAGGGAGACGCGGATCGGCTGTCGGACGAGCTGTTTCGCGTCGCTCAAGCCTTCGGAGAATCGGAGGAGCTGAAGGGTGCGCTAGGCGATCCCCTGATTCCCTTCGAGAGGAAGCAGAGCATCATTGGCGATTTGATCGGTGAGCGAGCCTCGTCGGTGACTGTCGCGCTGGTGAACATGCTGATCGGCGTCAACCGTGTCAAAGACTTCGAAGCGATCACGCGGCGCATGATGGGTCTCGCCGCCGAGGCTGAGGGTCATGTCGTTGCCGAGGTGCGGAGCGCAATCGAGCTGGACGATGCGACGCGTGACCGATTGGCAGCGAAATTGGCGCAGGTGACGGGCAAGGCAGTAACGCTGAACGTCGTCATTGATCCATCTGTGGTTGGAGGGCTGGTTGCCCAAGTTGAAGACACTTTGTTTGACGGGTCGGTGCGCAGCCGGCTCCTGGAATTGCGAGAGGCTTGGGCATAGCGAATGGCTGATCTAACCCTGACTCCCGAAGACATCACCGGTGCGTTGCGCCGCAACCTTGCGGACTGGTCTCCGTCGGTCGAGGCCGAAACGGTCGGCTACGTCGAGTCTGTTGGTGACGGCGTTGCTCGTGTGGTTGGTCTTCCCCACGCAATGACGTCTGAGTTGCTGGAATTCCCCGGTGGCCTAATCGGCGTTGCTCTCAACCTCGATGAGGACTCGATTGGTGCGGTCATCCTGGGTGATGTTTCAAAGATCGAGGAAGGCTCCGAGGTCCGATCCACGGGCCGGGTTCTCTCGATTCCGGTCGGCGACGGCCTGCTCGGCCGGGTCATTGATCCATTAGGCAACCCAATCGACGGCAAGGGCCCGCTCGAGTACACCGAAACTCGCTTGCTCGAAACTCAAGCACCATCTGTTGTCGAGCGCCAGCCAGTGGCTGAACCACTGCAAACTGGTATCAAGGCGATTGACGCCATGACGCCCATCGGCCGCGGGCAGCGGCAGTTGCTCATCGGCGATCGACAGACCGGCAAAACGGCGATTCTCATCGACACGATCCTCAACCAGAAGGGTCTCGGTGTTAAGTGCATCTACGTTGCCATCGGTCAGAAGGCTTCGACCGTTGCTGAGGTTGCGGATGCTTTGGAGCAGGGCGGGGCAATGGACTACACAGTGATCGTGGCTGCCCCTGCCTCGACTGCTGCCGCTCTCCAGATGTACGCTCCTTATTCTGGCTCGGCAATCGGGCAGTACTGGATGTACAACGGTGAGCACGCTCTCGTCATCTTCGACGACCTCTCCAAGCAGGCGGTTGCCTATCGGGAGATCTCGCTTCTGCTGCGCCGTCCTCCGGGCCGTGAGGCGTATCCGGGCGACGTCTTCTATCTTCACAGCCGGTTGCTCGAGCGTTGCGCGAAGCTGAGCGATGAACTCGGCGCCGGCTCGCTCACCGGTCTACCGGTTATCGAGACCAAGGCCAACGATGTTTCTGCGTACATTCCGACCAACGTGATTTCGATCACCGACGGGCAGATCTTCCTCGAGTCCGATCTGTTCTATTCGGGCATTCGGCCGGCCATCAATGCCGGTATCTCGGTATCCCGAGTGGGCGGTGCAGCCCAGGTGAAGGCAATGAAGAAGGTTGCAGGACCGCTGCGCCTCAATCTTGCGCAGTTCCGCGAACTCGAGGCCTTTGCCGAGTTCGGCTCCGAACTCGATGCTGCATCCTTGGCGCAACTCGATCGTGGCCGCCGGGTGGTCGAGGTCCTCAAACAGGGACAGTTTGCCCCGCTTTCGGTACAGCAGCAGGTCGTGTCGATCTTTGCTGTTACCGAGGGCCACATGGATGATGTGCCCGCCGACGAAATCCACGATTTTGAGTCCGGCTTGCTGGAGTTTGTTCGGGCGAGGTACTCCGGATTGCTCAACGAGATCCGGGACACGGGCGAGCTGCCGGCCGACGGCCTCGTGGCAGCGATCAACGAGTTCAAGGCTTCTCGGGAGGAGTAACACTCGATGGCTTCTGCTGAAGTACGGCAGATTCGGCGACGGATCAAGTCGGTCCAATCGACGATGAAGATCACGCGGGCGATGGAGCTCATCGCCACGTCGCGGATTGCCAAAGCCAGGGTCCGGGTTGCACGGTCCCAGCCCTACACGGACAAGATGAACGAGGTCATACGCAACCTTGGTGCAGGTTCGGCCGGGCTCAGCCACCCGCTGCTAGAACGCCGCGAAGTTGTGACGTCGGGAGTCGTGGTGGTCAGTTCCGACCGTGGTCTAGCCGGTGGCTACAACAGCAACATCATTCGCATGGCGGAGCATCGGATCAACGATCTCCGCAATGCCGGCAAGCAGATCCGTCTTTTCACGGTCGGGGAGAAGGCCAGGGCCTACTTTTCCTACCGCAATTTCGAGATCGAGCAGGCTTGGCTCGGAGTCACCGACACCCCGGGATACGGTGATGCCAGGATGATTGGCAACAGCATCCTCGAGGCGTACGAGACCGAGGTAGTGGATTCGGTAGAGGTGTTCACTACCCGGTATGTCTCGGCGCTGACACAGAAGCCGGTGCTTTGGCCGGTGCTGCCGATCGAGCCTCCCGAAGCCACAGAAGACGAAGCTGCGGTCGGCTACACATTCGAGCCGTCGCCTGAAGCGATTCTGGCGCGCTTGTTGCCGCGTTACCTCGAAGGGACCGTTTTCGGAATTCTGCTCGAGGCCTCAGCATCGGAGCACGCGGCCCGGCGCCGCGCCATGAAGGCTGCGACGGAGAACGCCGAGGAACTCGTGCGTCTCCTCACCCGCGAGGCCAACCAGGCCCGACAGGCGGAGATCACAACTGAGATATCTGAAATCGTCGGTGGCGCCGAGGCGCTGTCCGGCGGATAGGTAAAGGACGGAGAGACAAGTGACCACAACCACCGCACTTCCAACGGGGCGGATCGTCAAGGTGGCCGGCCCGGTCGTAGACGTGGAGTTCCCCAGCGACGCCATGCCGGAGATCCTGTACGCCCTCGAGGTCGATTTCGAGATCGCAGGCGAATCTAAGAATGTCAAGTTCGAGGTGGCGCAGCATGTCGGTCATAACAAGGTTCGCGCCGTAGCCCTGGCCCCGACCGATGGCCTGGTGCGCGGTGCTGTAGTCCGCAATACCGGTGTCGAGATAACTGTGCCGGTCGGCGATCAGACGCTTGGCCACATCTTCAACTTGTGGGGCGATGCACTTGATGCTCCCGACTTGGAGTTCACCGGTGACTGGTGGCCGATTCACCGTGAGGCGCCACCGTTCGAAGATGTCGAGCCGCAGAAGAAGGTCTTCGAAACCGGGATCAAGGTTCTTGATCTGATCAGCCCATACCTCGAGGGCGGCAAGATCGGCCTGTTCGGTGGTGCGGGTGTTGGCAAGACGGTGCTGATCCAGGAGATGATCAACCGTGTCGCCACACAGCACGGTGGTGTATCCGTGTTTGCCGGGGTGGGCGAACGCACCCGAGAAGGCAACGACCTCTTCCTCGAGATGACAGAGTCGGGTGTGCTGGAAAAGGCCGCTCTCGTGTTCGGGCAGATGGATGAGCCCCCGGGAGTGCGGCTCCGTGTGGCGCTTTCGGCTCTGACAATGGCCGAGTACTTCCGCGACGTACAGCGCCAGGACGTGCTGCTGTTCATCGACAATATCTTTCGCTTCACGCAGGCCGGCTCCGAGGTCTCGACCCTGCTCGGCCGCATGCCGTCTGCAGTTGGCTATCAGCCGACCCTGGCAGGGGAGATGGGTGTCCTGCAGGAACGGATCACGTCGCTCAAGGGCCGCTCGATCACCTCGTTGCAGGCCATTTACGTGCCCGCAGACGACATCACCGACCCGGCTCCGCACACCGCGTTTGCTCACCTCGACGCCACGACCGTGCTCTCTCGACCGCTGACGGCCCTTGGGATCTATCCGGCGGTCGACCCGCTCGACTCGGGTAGCAGAGCGCTCGATCCCCAGATCGTCGGTGAGAAGCACTACAACGTCGCTACTCAGGTGCAGCAGATATTGCAGCGATACCAGGACCTCCAGGACATCATTGCCATCCTCGGCATCGATGAGCTTTCTGAGGAGGACAAGCTGATCGTCGGTAGGGCGCGTCGCATCCAACGGTTCTTGTCGCAGCCGATGTTCGTTGCCGAGGCATTCACCGGCCAGCCGGGTGTCAACACACCTCTCGATGAGACGATCGAGTCGTTCACCATGCTTATAGAAGGTGAACTCGACCATCTGCCGGAGCAGGCGTTCTACATGGTCGGTGGCGCCGAAGACGCTGTGCGCAAGGCCAAGGAGATGGAGGACGCATAGTGGCCGGGAAGCTCTTTCGTGTTGACGTAGTTGCCCCGGAGGCGATCGTGTACTCCGGTGACGCCCAGTTCATCTCGGCACGGACCACCGAGGGCGACATCGGCATTCTCGCCGACCACGAGGCCACGATGGCCGCGCTCGCCACCGGGCCGGTGGAGATCCACGATGCCGATGACAATGTCACGACCATCGGAATCCACGGGGGGTTCCTGCAGATCTACGCCAATAGTGTCACCTTGCTGACCGATCGGGCGGAGATGACCGAGGGAGGCCGCGACGAAGCGCTTCGCCTCGCCGAGGAACTCAAAGAGGCGCAGCAGCGCGCCGTCGAGGCGAGCGGATCGAACTAGGCGTCGAGCGACTCCACGAATCGCTCGACCTGGTCGGGAAGACCGCGGGCGACCGCTTCGCTGACGACCGGGAAGAATAGGGTGGATAGCGTTCCGCGCGATATGACCTCGAGGGTCACCGTCACGACCGTGCTGTCGTCGCCGTTAGGGGCGAGATGAGCTTCGAGCGACCCGGCTACTTCACCGGCGTCGAGGTCAAGTGTCATCCGCTCCCTGTAGACGGAATCGGAAACCTCAGCGGTGCCCTCGTAGTGCTTGCGGGCCACAGTCGTCGTCCAGGTGAATGATTGCAGATGGCCGCTTTCATCTTGTTGGGATTCTGTGACATCTTCGACGGGGCCGATGTCAGCCCATGTCTCCGCCTGCTGGAGTCGATGCCAGACAGCGTCGATTGGGGCTGCGGTGACGGCTTCGTGGCTGAAGGTTGCGCGCGGCATGCCGGGACAATAGCGGCCGTCGGCACGCGGGTCGGCGACCCCACATATGGCGGGACGGGTAGTCTCTATGCCTAATGCGTAGGAAGTTCCTTCTCTCGGTTCTGGTGTCCGACCTGGTAGCGCTCGTCGTCGCCATGTTTCTCGGTTCGGCTTTCACCTTCGGCGAGCTGGTGCCGTGGCAGGCGACCCGCTCTGATCAGAACATCTGGCCCATGCTCGGTCTGCTTGCAGGTGGCGCGCTCCTCGGCTCATACGCCTCCGTACGGATGTGGGCACAAGGAGCGCCCCGGCCCTCCTATGGCCGAGCTCTGGCAATCGTATCGATCGCGGCGGCATTCACCGCGACGGGCATTGCATTTGGTCGTCCCTCGTACTGGTCACGGACTTACCTGATCACGACAATCGGGATCTGGCTTGCCGGAACGCTGCTGCACCGGGTTGTGCGGCGGCAGCGCCCCTGGGCGGAGAATCTCGTGATTATCACCGGGGAGAAAGGGCTGGTCGAAGACCTGCGCGATGTCGACCATACCGATGTCCGCGAAGTCTATGACCCAGCGGGTGAGCCGCCGGCCGAGCCTGTTGACGACGCAACCCTGGTTGTGGACCTGCGCCCGGTGATGTCTGATCGGATGGCGCAATTCGTCTCGTCGTGGAACCTGGCCGGATACCCGGTACGGGCGCTGTCGACTGTCTATGAGGAGTACACCGGCAGACTCCCCATGGTGCATCTGGCTGAAGGGTGGGAACTGTCCGCCCCGGTTCGCCGCAATGAGTATGCCGCTGTGAAACGAATCATCGATATCGTTCTCGTTCTCCTGACGGCGCCATTGTGGATCGTGTTGGGAGGGGTTATCTGGGCTGCCGTGCGGATTGACTCGAGCGGGCCCGCTATCTACCGCCAGCAGCGGATGGGGCTCGACGGCGAGGAGTTCGTCCTCTACAAATTTCGGACCATGATCGAGAACGCCGAGAAGGACGGGCCCCAGTTTGCTACAGCGAACGACAGCCGGCTCACCAGTGTGGGACGGGTCCTGCGCCGGTTTCGGGTTGATGAGGTTCCTCAGTTGTACAACGTGCTCAAGGGTGATGTGAGCTTGGTCGGACCCCGTCCCGAGCGTCCCGTGTTCACCGAGCAGTATGAGGGAAGCATCCCTTTTTACAGCTATCGGCACCTGGTCCGTCCCGGGGTGACCGGGTGGGCCCAGGTGAACTTCGGTTACGCCGACAGCGAGGCTGAGACCGTGGACAAGCTGACCTACGATCTCTACTACGTCAAGCACATGTCCCCGTGGCTCGACGTTTCGATTCTGGGTCGATCCCTGTGGACAGTGCTGAGCGGGTTCGGGGCGAAATAGTCCGCAAAGCGGACTATTTCGCGTAGCAGTTTCGCCCAGCGAAACTGCTGGCTCGGGGTTTCGGGGGTCTTCCGGCGTCTACGGGTCGACGAGGGTGCTTGCCCTGTGGAGGAATGCGGCCATTTGGCCTCTGGTCACATAGTCACCCGGGCAATACCGATCGTTCACCGGGGGGTTGCAGCCTCTGGTGATCCCGGCGGTTGCCAATTTGTCGATGTCCGCCTCGAAGATCCAAACGTCGTCGTCAACAAAGAGGTCGCCGCCACCGTCGTCGGTCAAGCTGAGTGCCCTCGACAGAAAGCCGGCCATGTGGCCACGGTTCATCAATTCGTCCGGGCAGTAAAGCGTACCCTCAGGAGGATTGCAGCCCGTTGTGATTCCGGCGGTTGCCAGTTTGTCGATGTCGTTTTCGAATACCGAGTTGTCGTCGTCGGTGAAGATGTCGCCAGCGCCGCTGTCCGTAAGACCAAAGAAGCGGACCAGAAAGGCAGCCATCTGTCCCCGGGTCAGCTTGTCGTCGGGACAGAACATGTCGTTTGCGGGCGGGTTGCATCCCTTCGTGATCCCGGCGGTGGCCAGCCAGATGATGTCCGCAGCGAATGGAGAGTCGGCGATGTCGCCGAACACTGTGTAGTTGATGAACGCAGTGAGTGTCTGCCCGTCGGCATCGGTCACGGCCAGCCTCACCACGTAGTTGCCTGAAGCTGTCGGCGTGAAAGCGTAGCTCGCAGTATCGCCGACGCCGATGGGATCACCGTCGAGGAAGACATCCCAGGAGTAGTCCTCGATAGAGGTACCACCCATATCGACCACAGCTGTGAACGTCGCGGGCTGTCCCGGGGATCCGGCAGTTGGCTGTCCCGGGGATCCGGCAGTTGGGCCGCTGATGGCGGCTGTGGGCAAATCCTCGTCTTCGATGGTTGCCTCTATGTCTTCGACGGCAAAGTTGCTGTAGGAGGGATCCTCCGACTGAACGGCAAACCCGATGGCGACCTCGTGCGGGTCTTCCTCAACAAGACCATCTGCGAGGGCGTTGATCTCTAGTCTCTGCGGTGTCGCCCAGTTGCCGGCGTCGAAGACGAGCGCCCCCGGTGTCGTCTGGAGCTGGGTCGTATCGGTGGTCACGTTGACGGTTACTTCCGCCGTCGGTTCGGAAAGGAGCCGGACGGTGACGGTGTCGGGTTCTCCGCCTTCGACGACGGCGACGCCATCCCCAATGTCAACTTCAACGCCGGGTGGTTTGTCGTTGTCGAGGATGGTCCCGATACCGCCAACTTCAACAACAACCGCCCAGAAGGGGACGGTGAGCAGCACCGCAAAACGTTCGGTGCCTTCGGCGATGCTGTCATCGATGAGTTGGAAGGTGACCTTCTCGGCCACGTTCTTACGGCGGGGTAGAACGATGGTTGTCGATTGGTCCACGTAGTCGACGTCGGGGGTTGCCTCGATGCCGACAGTTTCTACCCCTATCAGAACACCGATCGGCGTCTTCCTTTCCTTCCAGATAGTAAATGTGATGGTTTCAGAGGACTCATCGACCTCGACGTTATCGATATAGATAACCGGAGGGATCCAATCGTCGTCATCGTCGTCGTCATCATCGAAGACGACCGCCGATTCGTCGGTGGCGGTGGTGGCGCTTGCAGGCACGGCCAGAGCCACGAACGCGACGACCAACGCCGCCATCAAAACAAGCCACGGTGTCGTTGAACGAGTTCCCACTTCGATCATCCCCTTGTGTGCCCCATGAGTCGGCGTCCCCGCGCCGCTCGCGACGCGACAAAAGCTTCTACCCCCAATATATCGCTTTTGACCTCGCCGCGGCTAGGGGAGTAGCCCTTCGGCTCGGTGCAAGAACGCAGCCATCTGGCCCCGCGTCACCGTGAGATTCGGGCAGTAGAGCGTGTTGGCCGGCGGGTTGCATCCCTTGGTGATGCCCGCGGTCGCCAAGCGATCGATGTCATTCTCGAATATCGACGTGTTGTCGTCGGTGAACAAGTCGCCGCCACCGTTGTCGGTCAACGCCAGGGCCCTGACCAGGAAGGCAGCCATCTGGCCACGTGTCACACTGTCGTTCGGGCAGAACCGGTCGTTGGTTGGCGGGTTGCATCCCTTGGTGATGCCGGCGGTCGCCAGGCGCAAGATGTCCTGTTCAAAGATGGTGCTCCCGGTGTCGGTGAACTCAATGGTCGGGTCGATTGCGGTAAGGCCGAGGAACCGCACCAGGAAGGCGGCCATCTGACCTCGCGTGACCGTGGCCGCAGGGCAGAAGAGGTCGTTGGCGGGTGGGTTGCAGCCCTTTGTGATCCCCTCCTCTGCAAGCCAGATGATGTCGTCCATGAAGACATTGCCTGTGATATCGCCAAGGGAGGTGAACTGGATGAACACGGCCGGGTTCTGGCCCTGATCATCACCTACCAACGCTCTGATGA
>CAMYKI010000039.1:1543-54077 GCA_947258985.1 uncultured Acidimicrobiaceae bacterium | reverse complement strand
AGCCCGCTGAGCAATGCGAGTTCTGACTCGACGACTGCTCCGTGAGCAGGCACTTCGTTGTTCCGTCGAGCCTTCACCGCCTTTGCTCAACAGTCTCCTAGAATCGCTCAACGCCAGGATCACGACGCACAACGACGGTAGAGCGGGCGGGAATGCTCTCCCGCCGCTTGATGTTGACGTGTTCATGACCGAGTGGGCTCGACGTCGTCGATGACCGGGCCGGAGGGGATCAAATATGAGCAGGCGTAACATAGTGATTGCAGTCGTCGCCGGACTGCTGGTCCTGGCGGGTGCAGTGTGGTTCTTCTTCTTCCGCAGCGATGCCCCGCCGCCGGCCTCGCTCGAAGACGCGATCGAATCTGTCGTTGACGACACCGAAGCGCCATCCTCAAGTGAGTCGGCGGACACGACTGCTGAGTCGGCGGACACGACTGCAGCTCCGGACACCACCAGTGCACCAGTCAGCGCCGATGGGCTCGACGGCACCTGGACGGTCGATCAGTCGAACTCCTTCGCCGGCTACCGCATTGGGGAGGAGCTCGCCAGTATCGGGACGGTGGAGGCCGTTGGTCGGACAAGTGATGTTGATGCGTCGCTGACCTTCGCCGGTTCTGCGGTCACCGATCTGACCGTGACCGTGGATATGACGACGCTGGAAAGTGATCGGTCCCGCAGGGATGAGGCCCTCGCCAGTCGTGGTCTCGAGACCGACGCGTTTCCCACGGCAGTGTTTGTGCTCACCGAGCCGATCGACCTGGGCAACGCTCCCGGGGAGGGCGAGGTCTTTGTGGCAAGCGCTCTGGGCGAGCTCACGCTCCACGGTGTGACCAACCCGGTAGTGATGGAGTTGGAGGGCTCGTTGGTCGAGGGCACGGTCGTGGTGGTGGGATCGACGGAGGTCACCCTCACCGACTACGACATCGAGGCGCCGACCGGCTTCTCGGTGCTCACCATCGAGGAGTCCGGCATCATCGAGGTGCAGCTGGCGTTTGGACAGGGCTAGGAAGACTGCTGACAAAAGGCGTGCGGGCTCGCTCGGCCGCGAGGAACGTCCGGTCACCGACGCGGCTGCTAGCGCAGACTGACATTGTTGAGCAGGTTCCTAGATTGGCTCAGCCAAGCGCCCGATTCAGGAATGCCGCCATCTGTTGCCGGGTGACCCGCTGTGTCGGGCAGAACCTGTCGTTGACCGGAGGATTGCATCCGGTAGTGATCCCGGCGGCTGCCAGCTTGGCGATGTCATCCTGAAAGACGCTGTTGTCGTCATCCACGAAGTTGTTGCCGCCTCCGTTGTCCGTCAGGCCGAGAGCTCGCACTAGGAACGCTGCCATCTGTTCCCGCGTCACAGCATCATTTGGACAGAAGCGATCGTTGACGGGGGGGTTGCAGCCCTTAGTAACCCCGGCAGCGGCCAGCTTGTCGATATCGAGCTCGAACGTTGTCCCATCGTCGTCGACAAACAGATCGCCGCCGCCGCCGTCGTCGGTGTATCCGAGAGCTCTAACGAGGAAGGCAGCCATTTGCCCTCTAGTGACGTTGTCCTTCGGGCAGAAGCTCGTCTCGCCGCAGCCGCGGGTGATTCCCGAGTCGGCCAGCCAGAGGATGTCATCGACGAACACCGAGTCGGCGACGTCGTCGAATCCGATCAGCTTGATGACCAGACCCTCCGCCGTTTCCTCGAGTACCTCGAGCTTGGCCCCTTGCACCCGGAGTTCCTCTCCCTTGTCCACGTCGAAACGAGCCTCGCCGCCGACCGGGGTGACATGGTCGACGGCATACGGGGATGGGGGATAGCTGTAGGGCCTTGACGACAGGCCACCGCAGGGCGTGATTTCGTCCGTGAGAAGATCGCGACACCATTGCTCGATGTAGTGGGCGCTGACTCCCTCGAAGTTCTCGGGGATGGGATCTACGGCCGAGTTGAGGCGGGCGTCCAATGCCACGAATGAATACTGATAGTCGGTGGGGAGAACGACCATCTGGGTGCCATCGACACCCGCAGGTGCCAGCGTCATCTCGACAACTCCGCCGTTGTAGAACACGACGTCGGAGGGTTCGATCCACCCGGCCCGGTACCGGTTGAAGGCCAGCGACCCATAGGGATCGTCCGCACGACCACCGAGGAGGTGCCCCGGCATATTGCCGCTCATGAAATCGAGGGGGTTGTCATACTCATCGCTCGACTCTCCCGAGTACGAGTGGGGGAAGCTGATGGTGTGGCCAACCTCGTGGGCGGCGGTAGTCACATGGGTGGGGAACCCTCCGATGCTGGCGACAGAACCGCCGTCGACCACCGCCCACCGCTGGTTCGCGGGGAATTGTGTGTTCGCCAGGGACACGCAGTTGTTGCAGTAGATGCCCGGTCCGCCGCGGCCGCCGTTGAAGGGGTTGTCCAGGGCGCCAATTACCGCATTGTCGTTCCAGAGCGGGTTGACTGTGCGCTCGATCTCGTCGGCGCACCCCTGGTAGCTGGGTCCCGGCAGCGTCACTACGGTTCGCTTGACGAACACCGGGTTGTATCCGCCGTCGCTCAGGGCGTCGTAGAACGGCGCAACTGTGGTGTTGAGCGTTGCCGTCACCGCATTGATGTCGAGACCGGCAGTTGCTCCATCCCAGGTACAGATGTACACACCGATCTGATCGGTGCCGATGGAGTATCGGCGGACATCGTTAGGCCAGACGACCAAGCGGAGGGGGTCGCCGTCGAACTCATCGCCCGCGGCATTGATCGTAGGTCCGGGATCAACAAAAACAGGGGGGATCGCATCCGTCTTGGAAGCCGTCTTGTGGTCCGTCTCAAACGGCCGTGGGCCACCCACCGCTCCCGCCGGCGCGGTGACAACCGCAAGCATTGCCGCGGCGGCGACGAGTACGAGGATCCTTCGCATGCTGACTACCTTCCAGAGCGGCGTGGCACCAGTATCCCGCATCGGCGGATTATTGCGTTGACTTGAACGCCGCATACGTCCCCGGGCAGCGGGTTCAGTTACGCCACAGCGAGTACTCGAGATTCATGTCGGGGATGTGAGGCAGGTGCTCCAGATTGCCCGCGCCACCGATCTGGTGGCATGTGTAGGCGAACAGCCAGGGGTCCTCTGCGGCACAGTCGATGCGATTGGCGGTGGCATTCTTCTTGAATTCGAGATGGAATCCGGGTTCGGCAAACTGTCGGGTGGCCAGTGGGTCGCCCGCAGCCAGCGTGCTATCGGCGTAGGCATCGGTGTAGTACTCACCGTTCCCGAGGGCATGGTCGGCATCGAACTCGAAATCAGCGCGCCAACTTGCCATCTGGATAGTGCGGCGGGTGGCGTTCTCTCTCTCCACGTCACGTACGACGACGGAGTTGCAGGTCCTGTTGGCGCAGTGCGACATCGGATTCCTGATGTCGAAGGCGTGATCGAACTGGACCATACCCAGGTTGATGACCTGTGGAGTTTCCTCGCGACTGTCCCACGTTTCGTAGTTGTTCGAGCCCGATCCAACGTTGAGTCTGCGTCGCTGCTGGTCATCTACCTGATTCACGAGCGCTGGCATGCTGTACCCACAGTCGGTAGGGGTGAGTACCTGGTTGCCGGTGTCGCCCGTGGAGAATGCTGCGCCGTAGTCGGCTTTGAATCCGGCACCGAATCTTTCATTCCCGTCGAGGTCATAGACCGACACATAGAGGCTGTGAAAGCGTGCGCAGACCCGACGGTCGGACGCAGTCCCGGCATGAATGACAAAGCGAACCCAGTGACTGTCGGACATGTCCTTGAAGATGAACTCCTTGAACCCCATATTGGGCTCGCTCTGAGGCACGTTCGATGCCACGTACTCGTACGCGATCATCGGTGCGCCGGGGATCAGGGCGGGGTTGGATCCGTGCTCGTGGCCGAAGTAACACCAATACACAGGATCTATTTGAGGATGCCAGGTGCCATAGGTCGCCCCGTCCGGACCGACGGTGGTGTGGAGGTCGTGGACCCACGCCGGGCAGGGGACGTTGGGCTTTGCTGGAGAGAAGCCCGCAGGGGCGGGGGGTGCGGCCGATGGTGCGCCG
Source organism: uncultured Acidimicrobiaceae bacterium (assembly GCA_947258985.1). Taxonomy (GTDB): domain Bacteria; phylum Actinomycetota; class Acidimicrobiia; order Spongiisociales; family UBA5794; genus JAAETI01. The sequence continues at coordinate 50,038 of CAMYKI010000039.1, read as the reverse complement.
TCGGCCTCGGCGAGCAGGATCAGATACATCTCTCGCCACTCGTTCTTGTATTCGACCGTTCCCAGTTGGACCGGTCCGGCGGAGAAGTCTTTTTCGTAGACGGGATGGAGGTCGCCGTCGATGGCGACGGAACCGCCTTCGTCCCATCCGGATAGCCAATCGGGGAGCGGGAAGTCGTCACGCCAAACGATGGCGACGCGTGCCGGCCGATTCAGAGTGAAATTCATCCAGTTGTTGCGCGGCCCCATGTTCTTGAACTCCCACCGTGTCGAGGGTGAGAGGACATCCCACCCCGCATAGCGGCCGGGGCTGTCGACGTACTGCTGGTGGTCGGGATCGGGCTCGATGTCGAGGTTCTTTGCGAGGCTCCGCGGCCAGTACTGCATATCGTCCGTATAGACGACGTCCACGCCGTCCTGTTTGCGGATGACGTGATACCGGTCGACCAGAGCTTTATCCGAGTCTTCGAGTACGAAACCTGGAGGCGGACTCATGGGGAGGTCGAGCGCCCGGGCAAGGAAAGTCGCCATCTGAGCGCGAGTGACAACGTCAGTCAGGCAGAACCGGGTGTTGGCCGGCGGATTGCAGCCGCGGGTTATGCCTGCGGTTGCGAGTCTTTCGATGTCGGGTTCGAAGACCGATCCGTTGTCGTCGGTGAAGTCGATTGCGGGGTCGCTGTCGGTGAGGCTGAGTGCCCGTGAGAGGAAGGCAGCCATTTGGCCGCGAGTGACATGCTGGCTTGGGCAGAACTTGGTGTTGGCCGGCGGGTTGCAGCCGCGGGTTATGCCTGCGGTTGCGAGTCTTTCGATGTCGGGTTCGAAGATCGACCCGTTGTCGTCGGTGAAGTCGATTGCGGGGTCGCTGTCGGTGAGGCTCAGTGCCCGTGAGAGGAAGGCAGCCATCTCTGCCCGGGTGACGGCGCGCTCAGGGCAGTAGTTGGTTGCCAGGGGAGGATTGCATCCCGAGGTGATACCGGCGTTCGAGACCGCCTCGATAGCATCTTGGTGCACGCTCTGGTCGTCGTCGTTGAAACCCTGTCCGGCCAGTGCGGCCTGAGGTATTGCCAGCACCGTCGCCAGCATGAACATGGCACCGACCACCCTTGCGGCCGGCAGCAATTGTTGCCGTTTCATGTGACCTCCCCTGCACTCGACACTACGTTCTGTGTTCTTTTCGCCACGCAGCGTAGGTGTTCCTTGCGAAACCGCAACAAGTTTCTCCTCGCCGCTATGTGAGTCTTCCGGGAGCTATCGGGAGTGGTTTGTGCGTCGACGCTCGCCTGGCGGGGTTGGCAGAGCGGCTCATCGCGGGGCCTAGGATCGAATCTATGGGTACTGAGTTTCCCGACGGCTTCACCTGGGGGGTGGCCACCTCGGCATACCAAATCGAGGGTGGTCGCTATCAGGACGGCAAGGGCGAGTCGATCTGGGATCGCTTTGCCGATACAGGCAGAATGCCCTCGAGTGGGGATGTTGCCTGCGATCATTTCCACAGGTGGCGCGAAGACATTGCGTTGATGGCCGAACTCGGCGTGACGGCCTACGGGTTCTCAACAGCGTGGACACGCATCATCCCCGACGGCTACGGAGATGTAAATCAGGCCGGCCTCGACTTCTACGGCCGGCTTGTCGATGAACTACTGCGCAACGGCATCGCTCCGTGGCTGACGCTGTACCACTGGGACCTTCCCCAAGCGCTCGAAGACCGTGGGGGATGGCTCAACCGGGAGACCGTCGATCACTTCGTCCGCTACGCCGATGTCGTCAGCCGGGCACTCGGCGATCGGGTCAAGCATTGGATCACCCACAATGAGCCATGGGTTGCGGCGCATCTCGGTTACGGCATTGGGGTGTTCGCTCCGGGGATTTCCGATTTCGGCTCGGCGCTGACGGCCGGTCACCACCTCCTCTTGTCCCATGGCCGCGCAGTCCCCGCAATTCGGAGCAATTCGAGCGCTGCCCAACTCGGTATTGCTCTCGACTGCAGGCCCTCCAGGCCGGCCTCGGATGATCCGGAGGACGTTGCCACCAACCGGGTTCACGACGGCTTCCGCAATCGCTGGTTCTTCGATCCCGTTTTCGGCAAGGGTTACCCCGCGGACGTGACCGCACTATGTGACGAAAGGCAGGTGTTCAAAGATGCAGGATTGCCGTTCCTGCGAGCCGGCGACTTGGACGAGATCGCGGAACCAGTCGATTTCCTCGGCCTCAACTACTACACCAGCGTCGAGATCCGGGCAGGCGACGAGGACGGCATGGAGGTTGTTCTCCCCGCAGGACCCGACCAACCTGCCGGTTACACCGAGATGGGATGGGAGATAACGCCTGAGGCACTGACGTCCTACCTGGGGCACCTTCACTCGGAATACGCACCGGCAGCCATCGTGATCACAGAGAATGGTGCCAGCTACTCCGCAGGGCCCGCCTCAGATGGCGTCGTACGCGACTTGAAACGGATCGACTACCTCGACGATCACATCCGGGCCGCCGGCGAAGCTCTTGACGCCGGCGTGCCCGTGGCCGGCTATTTCGTGTGGAGCTTTCTCGACAACCTGGAATGGGTGACGGGCTACGGGCAGCGGTTCGGTCTCGTCTGGGTCGACTACGCCACCGGACAACGGATCCCCAAGGAGAGTTATCACTGGTACCGGCGGGTAATTGCCGAAGGGTTACCCGATCAGACCAGCCTGCTGTAGCACTCAAAGAGCACCGGACCGCAGGCCTCGACGACGGTCAGCTCTTGGCAGCCCGCTCCCGCAACATCGTGATGATCGCTTCCGCAATGCTGTCGAATGATGCTGTTCCGGTGTTCCACATGGCGTCGTAGCGCAACGGATCATCGATATCGACCCGGAAGTGCCGTTTCAGCAAGCGAGCTCTGCCGTTGTCGCTCTTGTCGATCAGTTCCATTGCCTTGCGCTCGTTCACTCCGCGGAGGTCCATCATGCGTTGTACCCGCACGTCCTCCGGTGCGATCAGCCGCACCGCCACCGAAGGCCCGAGACCGCGCGTCACTTCGGAACCGGCTCTGCCGACTATCACGGCTTTGCCTACCTCGGCCAGCACCCGCACCAGGCGGAACACGCGGTCCATGACTATGTCCTGGTGGGTGGTGGCTGTGAACAGTTGCCGGAAGAAGTCGTCGGTAGCGCGCCGGTACTCCTCACCGAGCAGGGCCTCAACGGACACTCTGAGATCCGGGTCGTCTGCCACCATTGCTACGAGCTTCTGGTCGAACATCTCCCAGTCGCCGAAAAGGTCCTTCTCCGGCTGTTGATGGAAATGCTCCATGAGAACGTTGGCGAGGCTGTGGCCGCCGGCACCCGCCTGGCGAGAGATTGTCACGAATGGTCGTACGCGGGACGAAGGATCAGCGGAGTCCCTTGGCCCGTAGGCGTGACCGTGTAGGAATCTCTCGATCGGGTTGACGGGACTCATGTCTGGTCTCCTGATTCGTCCGCATCGGGCCCTTTCGATTCTACGCCGCAGACGGCAAAGCGGCGAGGGAGACGGACCGCCGCAGCGGATTCGCCTCGCAGAAAACCGTCTATGGTCCTGCCTTCGCAAAAGAACCGACATCGGGTGGCTGCGCCCGGTGAATTCTCGGTGAGCAGATCGGGTTGTGAGGACCATGGAAAACGGGCGCCGCAAGCCACAAGAACGGCGGGGGCTCTACGACCCTGCATACGATCATGATGCCTGTGGCATCGGGTTTGTCGCCGACATCCAGGGTCGCAAGAGTCACCAGATCGTTTCCCAGGGATTGACGGTCCTTGCCAATCTCACTCATCGTGGTGCCGTGGGGGCTGATCCGCTTGCCGGTGACGGCGCCGGCATGCTGCTCCAGATCCCCGACGGCTTCTTCAGGCCCGAGATGGCCGCAGTCGGTGTCGAACTCCCTCCTGCGGGCGACTACGGCGTCGGGATGGTCTTTCTTCCTCAGGATCCGATCGACAGGGTCGTGTGCGAGAACCTGTTGGTGGAACTTGTCGTCAGAGAGGGCCAGCAGCTGCTCGGGTGGCGCGACGTGCCGGTGGATTCGGCTTGCCTCGGAGAGAGTGTGAAGCCCATCGAGCCTGTCATCCGGCAACTATTCGTAGGGCGGGGTGAAGCCACGCCGGACGCAGACGCCTTCGAGCGCAAGCTGTATGTCATCCGCAAGCAGGCCCACATCCAACTAGGGGAGCGCGCCCCATACCTCCTCGACCGGGGGGAGTTCTACGTCACATCCCTTTCGGCGCGCACCATCACGTACAAGGGCATGATGCTCGCGGACAACCTGGCGGTCTACTACGAGGATCTCGCCGACGAGCGAGTCGAATCGGCGCTCGCCCTCATTCACCAGCGGTTCTCGACCAACACGTCACCGTCGTGGCGGCTCGCCCAGCCGTTCCGTTTCCTGTGTCACAACGGCGAGATCAACACCGTCCAGGGCAACGTGAACTGGATGATGGCTCGCCGCCACAACATGTCGTCGGACGTCATCGGCGATGACCTGGAGAAGTTGTGGCCGCTCATTGGCGATGGTGCTTCCGACTCGGCGACGTTCGACAACGCTCTCGAACTGCTGTTGGCGGGCGGGTATTCGCTCGGGCACGCAATGATGTTGATGATTCCTGAGGCATGGGCAGATAACCCTCTCATGGACGCCGACCGCAAGGCCTTCTACGAATACCACGCGGCCGTTATGGAACCGTGGGATGGGCCGGCAGCGGTGGCGTTCACCGATGGTCGTCAGATCGGGGCAACCCTTGACCGCAATGGCCTCCGCCCGGCGCGCTACTTCGTCACAGACGATGACCTGGTGGTGATGGCTTCCGAGATGGGGGTCCTCGACATCCCAGAAGAGAAGATCATCAAGAAGTGGCGGTTGCAGCCGGGAAAGATGTTGCTCATCGATCTAGAAGAGGGCCGAATCATCGACGACCCGGAACTCAAGGACAGCCTGTCGAGCGCAAAGCCCTATCAGCAGTGGCTCGACGAAACGCAGATACACATCTCTGAACTGCCGCAGGAAGTCGCCGCGATGGGCCCGGATCCCCAAACGATGCGCTGTGCCCAGCGGGCCTTCGGTTACACCCGCGAGGACATCGAGTTCTTCTTGAAGCCGATGGCGAGCGAAGGGAACGACCCCATAGGCTCGATGGGCCGGGATACGCCTCCGGCCGTTCTGTCGGATCGGCCCAAGATGCTCTACGACTACTTCAAGGAGCGTTTCGCCCAGGTGACAAATCCTCCGATCGATCCGATTCGCGAGGAGACTGTGATGTCCCTTGTGTCCCTGATCGGCCCCCGTCCCAATCTGCTCGATCTGGACAACGGTGGCACCCACATGCGGCTGGAGGTCTTTCACCCCATCCTGACCAATCTCGGCCTCGAACGCATACGCCGCATCGGCAACCACGTGGATGATGCCTTTCAGACCAAGAAGCTCAGCATCTGTTATCCGGCGAGCGACGGTGTCTCGGGGATGCGGGGTGCGCTGCAGCGGCTCTGCCGTCGAGCCACCAAAGCGGTCAAACAGGGTCACAACATCCTTGTGCTTTCCGACCGGTTCCAGGAGACGGAGCAAGTGGCGATTCCTGCGCTACTTGCTACCGCGGCGGTGCATCATCACCTGATCAGGGAGGGTCTGCGGACCGAGGTCGGGCTCGTAGTCGAGACAGGAGAGGCCCGGCAGGTGCATGACTTCTGTCTGTTGGGCGGATACGGGGCTGAGGCGATCAATCCTTACCTCGCATTCGACAGCATCCATGCGCTTGTGGACGAGTTGCCCGGGAAGCCTGATCCGAAAGACGCCGAACAGCGCTACATAGATGCCATCAAGAAGGGCATGCTCAAGGTGATGTCCAAGATGGGTATCTCGACCTTCCAGTCCTATTGCGGCGCTCAGATCTTCGATGCGATAGGGCTCAATGAAGAGTTCATCGACGAATACTTCACAGCCACGCCCTCGGCCATCGAGGGCATAGGTCTCGAGGAGATCGCGGCCGAGACTGTGCGTCGCCACGAAGCGGCGTTCGGGCAGCCGGCATATCGGACGACGGAACTGGATGTCGGCGGCGACTACGCCTTCCGATTGCGCGGCGAAGAACACGTGTGGACACCCGAGACCATCTCGACGCTGCAGCATGCGGTCCGGTCGGGCGACTACGAACTCTTCAAGAAGTACACCGGTACCGTGGACGACCAAACTCGCAAGCTCAAGAACCTGCGGGGGTTGTTCGACCTGGATCTGCTCGACGAGCCGATCCCGCTCAGCGATGTCGAGCCTGCCGCCGAAATCGTCAAGCGATTCGCCACGGGTGCCATGTCGTTCGGATCAATTTCGTGGGAGGCGCACACCAACCTGGCAATCGCCATGAATCGTCTCGGGGCGAAGTCCAACACGGGCGAAGGCGGTGAGGAACCGAGCAGGTTCGTCCCGCTGGAGAACGGCGATTCGATGCGTTCGGCGGTCAAGCAGGTGGCCTCCGGGCGGTTCGGAGTGACAACGGAATACCTCGTCAATGCGGACGATATTCAGATCAAGATGGCCCAGGGAGCCAAGCCGGGTGAAGGCGGGCAGCTTCCCGGGCACAAGGTGAACGAATGGATCGCCAAGGTGAGACATTCGACGCCTGGGGTCGGGCTGATCTCGCCGCCGCCACACCACGATATCTACTCGATCGAAGACTTGAAGCAGCTGATTCTCGACCTGAAGAACGTCAATCCCGAGGCCAGGATCAGCGTCAAGCTGGTTTCCGAAGTCGGGGTCGGCACGATCGCTGCCGGAGTGGCGAAGGCCTATGCCGATCACGTGCTCATTTCCGGCAACGAGGGCGGGACCGGGGCGAGCCCGCTGACCTCTGTGATGCAAGCCGGGTCACACTGGGAGATCGGGCTTGCGGAGACCCAGCAGACCCTCATCGCCAACGAGCTGCGCGGCCGGATCGCGGTTCAAACCGACGGCGGGATTCGCACCGGCCGTGACGTAGTCATCGCCGCACTGCTTGGCGCCGATGAGGTCGGCTTCGGGACGGGCGCCTTGATCAGTTCGGGATGCATCATGATGCGCAAGTGCCACCTCAATACGTGTCCCGTCGGGGTGGCCACCCAGGATCCGGAGCTGCGCAAGCGCTTCCCCGGCCAGCCCGAGCACGTCGTCAACTTCTTCATGTTCATCGCTGAAGAGACCAGGGAACTCATGGCCGCGTTGGGCTATCGGACCTATGCCGAGATGATCGGGCAAAGTGACCGGATCCGTACGAAAGATGCGGTCGAACACTGGAAGGCTCAGGGGCTCGACTTCTCCCGTGTCCTGCTCAAGCCCGATCCTCCCGATGGGGTAGCTATCAGCAACACCGAGGAGCAACACCACAACCTGGACATTGCCCTCGACAATCGGCTGATCGAGAAGGCCATGCCGGCCCTCGAGGAACGCAAGCCGGTGACCATCGAAACGCCGGTTGGCAACGCGAATCTGGCGGTCGGCGCCATGCTCTCCGGCGAGGTCGCCAGGCGCTACGGTCACGAAGGCCTCCCCAACGACACGATCAGGATCCTTCTCGATGGGACAGCCGGCCAGAGTTTCGGGGCGTGGCTGGCGCACGGTGTGACGTTGCACCTCGTGGGTGATTCCAACGACTACGTCGGAAAGGGTCTGTCCGGTGGGCGAATAATCATCGAAGCGCAACCGGTGGGGCCGACCGTGCCAACCGAAAACGTAATCGTCGGCAACACGGTGCTCTACGGTGCGATTTCGGGGGAGTGCTACTTCAACGGCGGTGCCGGTGAGCGGTTTGCCGTGCGTAACTCCGGTGCGATTGCCGTTGTGGAGCGGGTCGGCGATCACGGATGTGAGTACATGACCGGAGGCTGTGTGGTCGTCATCGGCAAACCGGGCCGCAATTTCGGAGCCGGGATGAGCGGTGGTATCGCCTATGTGATCGATGACGCCGGCGACTTCGAGCAACGGGTGAACCATCAGATGGTCGGGATCGAGAGGATCGATCCAGATGAATCGGCCCCGCCCGGTGTGGGCTCCAATCCCACCCCCGATGAACTGCTTGCGGATCCCTTGCGATATGACGTCTGGCGGCTGCGAACGCTGCTCGGCCGCCAGGCCCGCCTTGCCAATAGCTCCCGGGCACAAGCGATTCTCAACAGGTTCGACGACCACCTGCCACGCTTCTACAAGGTTGTTCCGCATGAGTTCCGGAGGGCATTGCAGGAGCCTGTCGCCGCCGTCGTGGAGAGTGCCTGATGGGTTCGCCTACCGGCTTCCAGGACTTCGAACGTCAGGACCGTGGCTATCTGCCGGTAGCGGAGCGGCGGCAGAACTTCCGTGAGTTTGCCATTCCGCTCACCGATGAGGCGCTGGCAAAACAAGGTGCTCGTTGTATCGATTGCGGGATTCCCTACTGCCACTCCGGATGCCCGGTCGACAACATCATTCCCGACTGGAACGACCTGGTCTACAGGGACAACTGGCGAGAAGCCGTCGAGGTTCTTCACTCGACAAACAACTTTCCGGAGTTCACAGGCAGAGTCTGTCCTGCGCCTTGTGAAGAGGCCTGCACGCTAAATCTGCACGATGCGCCGGTGACCATCAAAACCATCGAGTACTCGATCATCGAGAAGGCCTGGCAGAGCAGATGGATCCAGCCGAAGATCCCAACGCGCCGTACCGGCAAGCGGGTTGCCGTGGTCGGGTCGGGACCCGCAGGCCTGGCAGCGGCGCAGCAACTGGCACGTGCCGGGCACATGGTGAAGGTGTTCGAGAAGAACGCAAAGATCGGTGGCCTGCTCCGATACGGCATACCCGACTTCAAGCTCGACAAGAGCGCCATAGATCGCCGCCTCTCGCAGATGCAGGCCGAGGGCGTCGAGTTTCGGGTCAACAGCCATATCGGTGTGAATGTGCCCATCGACCGCCTTGTCGCCGGACACGATGCCGTTGTGCTGGCGGCCGGTTGCGAGAAGCCGCGAGACCTAACGGTTCCGGGCCGTCGATTGGGCGGAGTCCACTTCGCCATGCCGTATCTGGCTCAACAGAACCGGAGGAATGGGCGCGAGTCATTGCGCGACGCGACCGAGATCCTTGCGGAGGGTAAGCACGTCGTCGTTATCGGCGGTGGCGACACCGGGGCGGACTGTGTGGGGACGGCGAATCGGCAAGGGGCGGCATCGGTCACTCAGTTGGAGCTTCTACCCAGGCCGCCGGACGAGGCAGACAAGCTCCTGACCTGGCCGAAATGGCCGAACCGTTTGCGTACTTCTACGTCCCACGACGAAGGATGTGAGCGCATGTGGTCGGTTTCCACGACCTCATTCGTCGGCAACGGGCATGTAGAGACATTGCTGGGCGTCGGCGTCAACTGGCACCAAACGGGCGGCCGGTGGGAGATGACCGAGGTCCCCGGCAGCGAGTTCGAACTGGACGTAGATCTGGTGTTGCTCGCAATGGGCTTCGCCAGCCCGGTTCACGAGGGCTTGATCGATCAGCTGGGCGTTGCCACAGACGATCGGGGCAACGTCGCTGCAGAGTCCGATGAATACACCACCAGCGTGCCCGGTGTGTTTGCGGCAGGTGACATGCGACGCGGCCAGTCGCTGGTGGTGTGGGCCATCAAGGAGGGCCGCCAATGTGCTCGGGCCGTTGACGAGTTCTTGATGGGTCACAGCGACTTGCCGGCCTGACGTCACGGCACGGAGTGCGAACGGCGACAATGGCGCCATCGAGAAGGGATCTCCTAATGGGCAAATTACTCTTTCGGCTTGGAACCAGCTTGCACGCCAAGCTCTACAAGCTGACCGGCGGCAGGTTCTTTGGTGGTGGCGACGATGGGTCCGTGCTGGTTCTGACCCACAAGGGCGCCAAGAGCGGCAAGAGTCGGGAAACACCCCTCATGTATATGCCGCACGCGGATGGGTACGTCATCATCGCATCGGCGGGCGGTGCTCAGCAGAATCCTGGCTGGTATCACAACCTCATGGCCAACCCCGAGACGACTGTCAATGTCAGTGGCGAGACGATTGCGGTTGGGGCCCGTGATGCCGGGACTGATCGTGACGCCCTGTGGGAGACGATTGTGTCCGCCGAGCCCCGCTTTGGTTCGTACGAGTCGAAGACCGACCGGGTCATTCCCGTCGTGATCCTCGAGCGTCGCTGAAGGCAAGCGGGGCCCCTCCCCGTTCTTGCGTAACTGGCCCCTCCCCGTTCTTGCGTAACTGGTGCCGGGCGCTCCGGCGTGGTTTACGCAAGAACGGGGGGATTGAGATTCACGTCTAGTATTCCTATCTGGCTCAACGGGAGGATCGAATGACCACCGCACAACAGCCCCAACCCGGGGGGATTGCTCCCGAGGAGATTCTGCCGGAGGATTCGGGTTCGGTGAAGGGGATGCGTTTCGCGCGTTGGTTCGTGTGGTTCGTCTGGGCCTATTTCACGTTCGTCGTCGTTGTTCTCACCATGTCGTTCTTCCTGCTGCTGTTCAACGCGGATCCAGATGTCGGGTTCGTCGCTTGGGTCTACCGAAGCGCGGACCGGGCGATGGAACCGTTCCGTGGAATCTTCCCGACAGAGACGGCAGGGAACGGATCAGTCATCGACTTCTCCATCCTGTTTGCGATGATCGTGTACGGGATAATCGCTTCGCTGGTCAGTGCCCTGGTCAGTTTCCTGGACCGCAAGATTGCTGAAGAGCGATCCAAGGCGATGTACATCGCGCAAGAAGAGCGGCGTCGGCGCGAATACGCGATGACAACCAATGCCGAATATGCCGCAGCGCAGTATCAGGTCCAGCAGGATGAGGCCGCTGCCCAGTTCGCTTCACGTCAAGTTGCAGCCCAGCAGCGAACGGCGGAAGCTGCGGAGCACCTCAGCGCCGATCAGCACGAACCGCCGCCGCCGCCACAGACCTGATATCCGGCATCGGAGCTAAGAGACGGGGCGATCCTGGATGGCCTCGCGAGGCCAGAATATGCCGACCAATCCGGCGCTGAGCAGGACGAGCACCGCCGGAAGCAAGAAGGCATACGTCAGCTGCGAGTCGGGGTTTCCGGGTCGAGGCTGGGAAAACTGAAAGAACACATCGATAGCCGGGGTCATTAGCAAGATCGTTGGGGCGGCGACCAGAGTGAATCGAAGCAGGCCTCCTTCAGCTTGGGTGCGTTGGTGCCAGAAGAGGGCTCCAGCTGCGGCGAGTCCCGGCCATGTGAACAGATAGCTGAAGCCGGGAAGCCAGACGGCGGTTGCCAGAGCGAGCACGCCCCAAACGATCACAAAACCGAATCGCGCCTGATCTCCGGTTGGCCTCCAACGCGTCGCGGCGTACGCCGCGGCGACAGAAATCAGCACGAGATAGGCGTAGCTCTCGATCACTCCCGGGCTCTGCCGCAGGGCGGCGACAGCCATCCAGGCGAAGGTCGCGGCAACGGCCACCGCCAATCCAACGGCGGCGGTTCGTCCCAAGCTGCGAACGATCCCGACTCTTCCGCCCCGATCTCTGTCGCCGGCTCCTACCAACACGAGCGCTGCAGCGAGAGCCACGGCCAATAACACCGCTATCGGTAGGGAGTAGGACAACAGCCGGGGGCCGATCCGGAAGAAGACCAGGGCTTCGTCGCCGCTGCCTTGCTCGTCCAGGTTTCCGAAGTGGTGGGCGATGCCGACGATATATTCGCCATGGTGCTGCAGCGAGCCGAGATCGACGGATTCGATGTTGTCGGCGGCCAGGTGGTAGATCGGCGAGTTGTGCAGGTAGGCGAAATGGAAGCCGGGTACCCCGGCCTCTCGGAAGGGATCGAAGTCAGTACCGAGTTCTCCGAATAGTCGAGTCATGTCGGTGACGAAGGAAAAGGCTGCGGATTCGGAAACTGCATTGGCCAACTCACCTACCAGCCACTGCTGTGGACCGCTGGTCTCAGCGAGAATCGATGCGCCGGCACCGCCGCTCGCCTCGAGATTTACGATGAGATCGATGTCTTCGAACGCCGCGTTCTCGGTCACGAATGCTCTTGAACCGAACCGTGGTGCCGGCTCCTCGCTATCGGTGAAAACCAAGAGCACGTCGTTGGCGAGTGGATCTCCGTCACGCAAGGCCCGACCTAACTCGAGCAAGGCGGCTACCGCTGCGGAGTTGTCGTTGGCCCCGGGAGTCGCCGGCACGGTGTCGTAGTGAGCCATGAACGCAACTGCGCTGGGCCCGTTCGTGCCCGGTATCCGGGCGACGATGTTGACGACATCCACGATTCCGGTACCACTGAAGTAATCCCGAGCGGCGATGCTCTGTAGATCAGGCTCTAGACCCAACTCGCGCAGCTGTTCAACGATGTAGCCGCGCACGTCATCGATTGCCTCTGATCCCATGGGGTGGGGATGCTTCGCGATCACCTGCACATGCTCGAAGGCGCGTTCGGCCGAGAACGCATCGGCCGGGGCATCCGCCGGAACAGGGGGAGGGGGGCGCATCGGCTGATAGGCGAATGTGATGAGAGTCAGGACGATGAGGATCGCGACGAAAGGCCGCAATTGCATCCAGCGTTCGCCGGGGTCGGTGTCGATACGCCCTGACATCAGTGCCTCCAGCCGACGGTCTGCCCCTAGCTTGCAGTACCGATCCGGCTGCGAGTAGGGCCGAGTTGCCCAAATGGGACATGTGGCGGAGGCCGCGGTGGTGTAGCGTCCGGGATGCGGAGGAATCGATGGAGATGAACGAAACCACGACCCAGATCATCGCCTCGCTGGCGGTCATCATCGGTTTGGTCATCCTGCGATGGCTGATCCTTCACTACGTGCATCGCAAAGTGGATGACCCCGAGATGTGGTTCCGCGCCAAGCGCATCGCCACCTACACAGCAACCTTCATTGCGGTCATCACGCTTGCATGGATTTGGTTCGATGCGTTTGGCTCCCTTTCCACGTATCTAGGTCTGGTGTCAGCCGGTATCGCTATCGCGCTGTCGGACCTTCTGAAGAACATGGCGGGTTGGGTCTACATCCTCGGGCGGCGGCCGTTCCGCATAGGTGACCGCATCGAAATAGGTGACGTGGCTGGAGACGTCGTCGACATTCGTCTGTTCCGGTTCTCCTTGATCGAAATCGGCAACTGGGTTCACGCCGACCAATCGACCGGACGGCTGGCACATGTTCCCAACGGCATGGTCTTCACCACGACCGTGGCCAACTACACGGAAGGTTTCGAGCACATTTGGCACGAGATTCCGGTTCTAATCACGTTTGAATCGAACTGGCAGAAGGCGAAGAGCATCCTCCGGGAGGAGATCGACGGTGCCTCGAACTTCGACAGCATGGCTCGGGATCGTATTCGCAAAGCGGCCCGCGAGTACCAGATCAAGATCGGCACCTTGACTCCAATCGTCTACCTCACTGTCCGCGAATCCGGAGTCGAGCTCACCGGCAGGCTGCTCGCGCCGGCAAGAGAGCGGCGGCTGGTGGACGACACCGTTTGGTCCCATGTGCTCCAGCGGTTTGCCGAGGAGGGCGACATAGAACTCGCCTACCCGACCGTCCGCACGTTCTTTGCAGGGCCGATCGCCGTCGAAGGCGGGCGCAGCGAGACGCCGGATCCCGACGGTTCAGATACTGGCAGCTAGTTCCGCAACCTGTTGCGAGGCAAGGTCGACAACAGGCTCGCCGTGGCCGAAGACAACGGTTTCAAAGGTGAATGTTGCCAGCTTCTGAACCGATTGGTCGGCCATCACGATGTCTGCGGTGTACTCGGGATTCGCTCCGATGACGCCTCCGTCGGCGCCGTTGAGGGCATCGCCGGCGACGAGCAGGCCGCCGGCTGGGTCCAGCACCGAGATATGACCGGGGGTGTGTCCCGGCGTGTCGATGATCTCGAGGTCGAACACCATGTCGCCGTCGCCGACCGGTGTGATCGGCCTCGGCGACGAGATCTCGGGGATGTCGGCAGCTCCGGCATAGGCAGTGGCGCCCCCGGCCGCGTTCATCACGGCGGGTAGGCTGCCCTGGTGGTCGGCGTGGAGGTGGGTCACGATGACGTGGCCGACATCGCCCCAGCCCAATCCGACGGCAGCCAGGCTCGACGCGATATCGCCTTCGCTGCCTGAGACGCCGGTGTCCACGATGGCCGCTTCACCGTTTCTGGCGAGGACGTAGGCAGATACGAACCCGAGGTTCACCCGTTCCCACTGGACCGCCTCGACGGCGAGCGGGCTCGTCGTCACCGGATTTGTCGTCGGCGGCGATGTGGTCGCCGGTGTTGTCGTGGGAGGCGCAGTCGATTCCGGAGACGTCGACGGCGTGCTTGTCGGGGAGACGGGATCATCCTCGCTACACGCCATCACGCCGATGCCGAGGACGGCAACGGCCAGCGTCCCCTTCCCGAGATCCAACACGAAGGCCCGACGGCTCATGGTCATAGCGATGCTCCCTCCGACTCGGTCCGAGAGTAGCTGCCGGTCTGGACCAACTCCGACGTCCCGGCGCTACGGTGGCGACATGGCAGACGCTCCCGCTCTCAAGGACTTCATCGATAGGGACTCCGTTGCTGCGGTCGTTGCCGCGGTTTCCGCAGCTGCCGGTGGCATCGACGACGAGGCGGTTCTCGAGGATATCTTCGACAACGACTGGGATGATCGGGCCCTGAAACAACGGATCCGCCACATTGCGGTGATCCTCCGTGCGTTTCTGCCGGAGGAATACCCCGAGGCGCTTGGCATCATGCGAAAGGCTGCCGAGACCGTTGAAACGGGGTGGATGTCGGTGTGGGCGTTCAACGATTTTGTCGAGGAGTACGGCGTCGAATTCCCCGAGATCTCGCTTCCCGCCCTCGAGCAGTTCACCAAGCTGGCCTCGGCGGAGTTTGCGGTACGCCCCTTCATCATTCGCTATCCGGATCTCATGGCGGTGCAAATGCAGGAGTGGGCGCAGGATTCCGACTTCCTGGTGCGCCGGCTCGCCAGTGAGGGGTTCCGCCCGCGGCTCCCGTGGGGGATGGGCATTCCTGCGATCAAGGCGGACCCGACGCCCGTGCTTCCGGTCCTCACATTGCTGCGGACGGATCCTGCTGAGACGGTGCGCCGGAGTGTCGCCAACAACCTCAATGACATCAGCAAGGACCACCCGGATCTCGTGGTCGAACTGCTCGATGATTGGTCGGATGGATCTGACGAGATGGATGCCCTCATCAAACATGCGACGCGCACTCTTCTGAAGCAGGGTCATCCGGGAGCTCTGCGGCTGCTTGGTTTTTCTCCGACACCCCTGATCGAAGTTGGCTCGGCAGGGATCGACCCTCAATCCGCATCGGTCGGTGACAGTGTCTGGTTGGAACTCGAGTTGTTGTCGACCGCTTCAGGGCCGCAATCGCTGATGGTGGACTATGCGGTCGTTTTTCAGAACGTCTCGGGAACCGGGTCGCGCAAGGTCTTCAAGGGGCTGGTCGCTCAGCTGGATGCGGGCGAGACCCTCCGCATGCGGCGCAAGATCAGCCTGGCGCAGCAGACCACCCGGCGAATTATCCCCGGACCTCACTCGGTTGAAGTTCAGGTGAACGGCGCCGTTGTTGAGACGGTCCCGTTCGATGTGACCGGCTAGGGGCATCGGTAGCGACCACGATCGCGTTGCGAATATCTACCGCGATGACGTCCTGTCGATCGCCCTCCACCGAAAGGTTGCGTCCGGATGCCGGGTACGAGGGGAACAGGCTTACATCGCCAAACCGGTATTCGTGGCCCTTGACCGTGTAGGCGGATCCGGTGGGTATAGCCGGTTCGCCGGAGCGGCGTCTGGCGATCTCGTTGATCGCCTTGATGGCGGTGTTGCCCATGAGCAGGATCGACCTTACGTTGGGGAACATCTCGAGTTCGGCCTCGAGCAATCGTGAGCAGTTGGCGATGGTCTCCGAACGCAATCCAAAGCCGAGCTTGGGACACTTGACTGCCGTGGTCACGTAGACACCGAGTCTGCGGATGTCTGCGATGCTTCGCACGTCGTAGCCGGCTGCCCGGAAGGCATCGATCGTCTCTTCGCGGACGATTGGATCGTCGAAGTCCGCCGTATCTGCGGCATCTGCCGACGGTGCCGCCGAGATCATGATGACGCGGATCTGGTCGCGGCGGGTTGGGACCTCGGGTCGGATATTGGCCTCGTGCCGGACATCAGCACACGGGAAGTCGATACAGCGGTTGAGATCGCCAGCGAGCATGCGCACCTCCGTTTTCGGCGAGCGCCTTCCTACCCGTTATCAGTATGTACACAGTGTGGGAGCTATGAGAAGGTTTTTCTTTGCCTATTCCGGAGCAGGCTCTGGCGCAGGCAACGGGTTGTCTTCGAGCCAGCGCACCAGAGCCAGTTCCATCTCGATGTGGAAGAACCGGTAGAACGATTCGGCGCGCTCCAGCCTCGCGGTTGCCGCCGGGCCGGTCTCCTTGTTGTGTTTGGCCTTCTCGACGGCGTTGATCATGTGGATGATTCCCTCGATGCGGCGTCTACTCATTTCCACCAGCGGATCGGCGCGCACCCGGAACCTGTCGCGTCGATGACCGGGGAGCGACAGTCTCTCTACGAATCCCAGCTGTTCGAGCAGCCGGATCATGGTGCTCACCGATCCGGTGCTGGCCTGGAGGAGGTCGGTCAATTCCGCCTGGGTGACGTATTGATGCTCGGTGAGGATGAGCAGGGCGAAGATTCGGCCTGCCATTCTGGGGAATCCGAACTGTTCGAAAATGAGGCTGAAGGACTCGATAGCCTCGGCAAGGCCGGGGGACAGAACCGGAGTCTTGTCGCCATCTGGAGTTTCCAACTGGGTCCCTTTCCGATAGTGACTTTCGCCTCTATCAGCAGTTTCAGTAATTACTGATATCGTTGATATTAGCGATGGGGGTGCGAAATGCAACCGCCCAATCTCGAAAGGCCCTGGTCATGATCGAACTCCGCAATATCTCAAAGCAGTTCGGGGATGGAGTGCCCATCGTCGCCCTCGCCGATGTCGATCTCTCGGTCGATGCCGGCGAGTTCGTTGTGGTACTCGGTCCGTCGGGAAGCGGGAAGACCACGTTGCTGAACATGATCGGCGCTCTCGATAGCCCCACCTCGGGATCAATCGTGGTCGACGGTACCGATGTGTCGCAGGCGGGACGCAAGGAACTGTTCGAGTTCCGTCGCAGCTCGGTCAGTTTTATCTTTCAGAGCTTCAACATCTTTCCCGGCCTAACCGCCGCCGAGAACGTCCAATTCGGCGCCGATGCAACCGGGCGCGACGATGTCGATCCCGCGGCAATACTCCAGTCCGTTGGGCTTGGGGAACGAGTGGATCAGTTCCCTCACGAGCTGTCCGGCGGGGAGCAACAGCGTGTTGCCATCGCCCGGGCCCTCGCAACCGGCAACCCGGTGATGCTGGCCGATGAGCCGACCGGCGAGCTTGACTTCATCACAGGCGTCCAGATCCTCGAGCTGCTGCAGAAGCAGGCGGCCGAAGGGCAAGCCGTTCTCGTGGTCACCCACAATCGGGAGATCTCGCGTATCGCCGACCGGGTCGTCGAATTGAGTAGCGGCCGGATCATCAGCGATGGTCCGCCGGCCGAGGGCAAGGCCGCCCTCGAAGAACTGCACTGGTGACGTCATGAAGAACACATTTCTGCTTCTGCGCTGGTCGTGGCGAGATCTGCGCAAGTACTGGGTCAAGGTCATAGCCATTGCGCTCGTCATCGGTATCGGCACCGGTGCATACGCAGGGCTCACCAGCACTGCCAACTGGAGGCGTGACTCCAACGTCGCCAGCATGGAGCTGCTCAACATGTACGACGTCCGTTTCGAGTTGGCGACGGACAGCTCGGTCGAGGAGGGCGCACTCCTTGCGGCCGCCGCCGGGATCGAGCACGCCGACTGGATTGAAGAAGGCCTCGAGCGTGTCATCAGGCCGACTCAGGTTGACGCATCCACCGCGACGGATGCCGTCCTGGTGCCAGGACAGATCGTCGGTGTCGACATCTCAACCGGTTCACCCGCCATCAATGGCTGGCATCTCGCCGGCGGAGTGGGGCTCGATTCGGCCGACGCCGGGGCGCCGGTCGTGCTGCTCGAGCACGGCTTTGTCTTCCACAACGACTTGCCTCCGTCCGGTGTTATCACGGTGAGCGGTGGAGAGCAGCTGGAGTACGTGGGGAATGCGATGACGCCCGAGTTCTTCATCGTTGTGCCGGAGAACACAACCAGCTTTGCTCAGGGGACGTATGCCGGTGTGTTTTCGTCGATGGAAACGGCTCAGTCCCTTACCGGAATGGACGGTGCGGTCAACGACTTGATTCTCACCGTTACCGAGGATGCCGATCGAGATGTGGTCGCCACTGAGGTAAAGGCGGCGATCTCGGATCTCGGTGTCGGTGTCAACGTGATTCCGCGAGAAGACGACCCGTCATATCGACTGTTGTTCGAAGACGTGGAGAACGACCAGGAGTTCTTCAACATCTTCGCCTTGCTCATCTTCCTCGGCGCGGTGATGGGGGCTTTCAATCTCATCACCCGCCTGTCCGAAGCGCAGCGACGGGAGATCGGAATCTCGATGGCGCTGGGCTTGCCTCCCGGCAGGATCGCCCTCAGGCCGCTGTTCGTCGGAGCACAGATCGCCCTGCTTGGGGTCGGCTTCGGTGTTCTCGTTGGGGTGGCTATTGGCAATCTGATGAAGTCGGTGATGGAGAGCCTGCTGCTGCTGCCCATCTGGTTGACCGACTTCCAGTGGAGCCTGTTCTTCTGGGTCGCGGTGGTTGGCTTCGTTATCCCGTTCGCCGCGGCCGCCTATCCGGTATGGCGTGCGGTTCGCGTGAAGCCGATCGAGGCAATCCGCACCGGGCATCTCGCCGCTCGCGGCGGGGGTTTGGCGCCGGCCATCAAGCGCCTTCGCCTGCCGGGCGACACGTTCGGTCAGCTTCCCTTTCGCAATCTGCTGCGCGCCCCACGACGTGCGGTGCTCACCGCTCTCGGCATCGCCGCCATCATGGCGGTCCTCGTCGGGTTCCTCGGAGCGATCGACTCGTTCCTCGGAGCCCTCGATCGGGGGACGTCGATGATCGAGGGTTCGGCGCCCGACCGCATGGTGGTGAGCCTCGAGGGGGTTCTCCCCGTCGACAGCCCACACGTAGCGGCAATCGGCAACGCCGACAGCGTCGATGGGACGGTGCCGGTTCTTCAGATCGGGGCGCGCGCCCAGGGCGAGGAGGATGTTGATCTGCTCGTCGAGGTGATGGATCTCGAAAATGAGATGTGGCGACCTGCGCTGACCGACGGCGATATCGCCACGGTAGGTGATGGCCTGATCCTTGCTGAAGTGGCGGCAAGCGACCTCGGCGTCGGCGTTGGGGATACCCTCCGGGTCACGATGCCGGTCCGAACCGGTCCATCCTCGTTCAGCTTTGTCGAGTCGGATCTGACGGTGGGGGCGCTTCACGAGAGCCCGATTCGATTCTCGGCCTATATGGACGATTCAGCTCTGGCGCTCATGGGGGCAGAAGGTGCGGCGAACGTGCTCTATGCCAATCCTGCTGCGGGCTACGGTCCGGACGACGTTCAGCGCGAGCTCTTCAGCCTGGACGCTGTGGGATCGGTGCAGAAGGCATCGGCGTCCGCCGATGAGCTCGACGATCTGATGGCGCAGTTTGTGGGGATCCTGCAGGCAGTGGCGTTCTTCGTACTGCTCCTTGCCGTCCTAATGGCTTTCAACTCGGCCTCCATCAGCTTCGAAGAGCGGCAGCGTGAGCATGCGACGATGTTTGCCTACGGGGTGCGAGTTCGGAAAGCACTGCGGATGGCCGTGGTCGAGAACCTGGTCATCGGTGTCGTGGCGACGGTCGTCGGGTTTGGCGGCGGACTATTGATGCTCTGGTGGGTCGTCAACGTGACGGCCGCCGAGACCATGCCGGACATCGGTCTAATGGTTGAGCTCTCGCCGATGACTCTGGCAACCGTGATCGTCCTCGGCATCGCCGCCGTCGCACTGGCGCCACTCTTCACTGCACGCCGCATGCGTCGCATGGATCTCCCCGGAACCCTCCGGGTAATGGAGTAGCCCGGCCCGGTCATTCCGGTCTGGCGTACCTCATGGCGGTATACCGCCATGAGGTACGCCAGACGCGTTGGGCGCTAGGCCTTGGTGGCCCTGACGATGGCGGAGTGCATCCCGTCGGTGACGCCGTGGGTGGATTCGATCGAAATGTCGGTGAATCCGGCTGCGGCAAGACCGTTCCGGTACTCGGCAAAGCTGAGGGCGCCGGCGACACAGCCCACCCAGGAGCCTCGTTCCAGCCGATCGCCCTCGCTGAGCAAATCGTCGGCCACTACGTCGGCAACGCCGATGCGGCCACCGGGTCGGAGGACACGGTGCATTTCTGCAAATACTGCAGGCTTGTCGGCCGAGAGGTTGATCACGCAGTTGGAGATGATGACGTCGACGGCGGCGTCATCGAGTGGGATATCTTCGATAACCCCCCTTCGGAACTCAACGTTGGCGGCACCGGCCTCCTGCTGGTGCTTGCGGGCCAGGGCCAGCATCTCGTCGGTCATGTCGATGCCGTATGCGAATCCGCTCGGCCCAACCCTGCGGGCCGAGAGCAACACGTCGATTCCCGCCCCCGATCCGAGATCGAGGACCGTCTCTCCTTCGTGTAGTTCGGCTACCGCCGTCGGGTTGCCGCATCCCAGCGAGGCGAGGGCGGCGCCGTCCGGGATCGCCGAGAGTTGGTCGGCCTCGTAGAGCCATGTTCCGAATTCGCCCGAGTCGGTGGTGACGAAGGCGTCGGAGGTCTCGGGGCCGCAACAATCGGTCTCGCAACAGGATGAGTCGACACTGAGCGCCGCATCGGCGTAGCGCTTTCGTACCTTGTTTCGAATCTCCGTTGTCGAGTCGGTCACGGCGGCTCCTGGTCGTATCGATGATCGTCGATACGACTGTACTAGGTCGTATCGACGATTGTCAATATGAAACGCTATGCTGGGGGTGTGAAAACGATCCACACCTGCTGCCGGCCAGTCTTGGCCGAGGCGATCAATGCCGAGGAAGCCGACGAACTCGCGCAGGCTTTCAAGCTCCTTGCAGATCCGGTACGGCTGAGGATCCTCAGCCTCGTGGCGAACGCTCCCGGTGGAGAACTCTGCGCTTGTGAACTGCCTGAGATCACCGGTCGTAGCCAGCCCACGGTCAGCCACCATCTCTCGCTTCTGGCGGAGGCAGGTCTGATCAGCCGTGAGCAGCGAGGGAAGTGGGCGTGGTTCCGCGCGGAGCGCGATCGTATGGCCATACTCCGTGACGCTCTCGAGCTCGGCTAGCCGGCGGGTTCGAACTCGAGATAGGTTGTGTCGCTGCGCAACCGAAGGGTTTCCCTGGCGACGAACCAATGCGTGGTGCCGGCGAGATTGTCGAGGAATTCCCCCTCTTGTTCCATCCAATTCTGTTCCTCACAGGCTCTCTCGGTTACCCCGGTGAGACTGATTGACACGGCCTGGCCGTCGTTCTCGTCGCGGACCCCGTCCTCGAACTCGTCGTACGGACCGGAAACGCTGAAGTCAGCCGAGTATTCGTTGCACCCGGTCGAGCCCGAGATGGTTCCGGCGTCGTCAAACTTCGCTGTGATCTCGCTGCCGGGCCACGGGTTGGTGAGGGAACCGTCGGGAAGGTTGTAGAAAACCAGCACCCAGGAGGTTCCGGCCAGCTCCGGTGCATCGCCGGAAGGCTCCGCCACTGTCGTGTCAGGAGTCGCCGTGGTCGTCGGCGAGGCGGCTGTCGTTTCGACGTCTCCTGCATTGGTGTTGTCGGATTCGGCGTCATCGCCTCCGCAGGCCGCTACGACCAGTGCGAACCCGATGACAAATGACAGCAGTCTGGTGGTCTTCATACGTGACTTCCCCGATCGCATGCAATCGAGGCTATCCGAGGTGTTCAGCCGTTGGGCGGGCTTCTCAGGTCCAGGCCAGGTTGCTGCGGGTATTCCAGTATTGGGCGGGGTCTTCGACGATTGGCGGCAGGCCGGCGATTTCTTCGTGGTCCAACTCGAGAGCCCGCAGGTTCGATGCGAGTTGCTCAGGCGTGGAGGCTCCGCTGATCACGGCACCGACCCACGGCTGGGCAAGCACGGCGGCAATGGCGATGGCGTCCGGAGTTGCCCCGGGGTAAGAGGCGATCAAAGGCGCGGTCGTGAGGGGATCCCGTGCGGTGAGCCGCCCGTTGGCCATGGATTCCTTGACGAGTATGCCCATGCCGGCACCGCGTGCCTCGGCGAGAGCCGGTCCCGCCGACTGCTCGAGCAGGTTCCACGTGCTCTGCACGGTGCCGAAGACACGCTCCCCGTCGCGTTCGATAGCTACGGCTCTGCGAATGACCTCCGCCTGATTGGGTCCGCTGGTGCTCAGACCGATCGTGCTTCCCGTGTTCCGGATCTCGGCCAGCCGGTCGAGAACGCTGTCGTTGTCAAGCACGCCGGACTCGAGCGTGGCCGAGTGGATTTGGTAGATGTTGAGGTAGGCGCCGAGGTTGGCGAGGCTCTCCGCGTGCTGTCTGTCGAGAGCAGCAAGCGTGTGCTCCTTGATTTCGTGGACGTCCGCATCGATGTGCCAGTCGGCGACGTACCGATAGCCCCATTTGGACGACACGGTTGCATCCGTGACTGCCTCTTGCGCCAGCCAGCGTCCCAGGAAGGCCTCTCCAAACCCGTAGGAACGAGCCGTGTCAAAGTATCGGATCCCGGCGGCGTATGCCGCCGATAGCACCACATGGCTGTGGTCTTCCAGACCCTGCTTCCCGGCGCGACCTTCGAGATCGTCCTCGTGCCCTAGGTTGATGTATCCGGGCCGGCCCAGGGCGGCCATACCGAGGCCGATAGGTGTGACGCGATGCGGCGTGTCGCCGAGTTGACGGGTAAGCATGGAGCCACTCTAAGCCTCGACGATCCGGTGGAAGCGCTCGATTCCGATAGTCTCGGCGCTGCAATGCGTCTCTGTGAACTCGTCGAGGTTTCGGACAAGGTCGGGGCCACTACCGCCCGCAACGAGAAGGTGTCTCTACTGGCAGCTGCGGTAGGTGCTCTCGGCGGCGACGAACTGCCCATCGGTGTGGCCTACCTCGCCGGGATAGTGCCACAAGGTTCCTTTGGAGTCGGATTCGCCTCGTTGCGGGACCTGCCGGCCCCGGCGGAAGCCGCCACGCTCAACCTGGTCGACGTCGACGTCGCGCTCGAGTCCATCGCGGCCCTTTCGGGAGAGGGATCAACCGCGGCCCGGCGTGATGCGCTCGATGTCCTCTTCGCCCGGGCAACCCGGGAAGAGCAGACCTTCCTTGCGGCGCTGCTACTCGGCGGTCTTCGCCAGGGCGCCGGGGAACGCCTGATGATGGATGCTGTAGCCAAGGGTTCCGGTGTGCCCGTCGGGTTGGTGAGGCGGGCCACCATGTTCACCGGCGATGTCGCCGAGGTGGCAGTGGCGGCGACTGCCGGGGGTCGGCAGGCCGTGAAAGCTTTCGGGCTGCGGCTTCTCCGGCCGGTGTCTCCGATGCTTGCTAAGACGGCGGCCTCGGTGGAAGAAGGGCTCGAGAAGCTCGAAGAAGCGGCCATCGAGCGCAAGCTCGACGGCGCCCGCATCCAGGTGCATCTCGACGACGGCGAGGTGCGAGTCTTTACCCGCAACCTCAACGATGTCACGGACCGGCTCCCCGAGGTTGTCGGTGCGGTGGCTGGATTCCCGGCGTCGACGCTGGTGCTGGACGGCGAGGCCATCGGGCTACGGACCGATGGTCGTCCGGTCCCGTTTCAGGCAACCATGGGTCGGTTTGGCAGCGAGGGATCGGAGGACGCTCTCGAACTGTCGCCCTTCTTCTTCGATGTGCTGCATGCGGACGGCGAGGACATCCTCGATTTACCGTTGCGAGAGCGGATGGATCGGCTCGATCGTCTCGTTCCCGAGCAGTTCCGGGTGCCCCGGATCATCACTGCCGACGGAAGCGAAGCCCAGACCTTCTTTGAGGAGACGCTTGCGGCAGGTCATGAAGGCGTGGTGCTCAAGTCGTTGGATACTCCCTATGCGGCAGGGAGGCGTGGTGCCGGGTGGCTGAAGGTGAAACCGGTGCATACGCTCGATCTGGTTGTCCTTGCCGTCGAGTGGGGGTCGGGGCGCAGAAAGGGTTGGCTGAGCAACATCCATCTCGGTGCCCGAGCAGGCGACGGAAGCTACGTGATGCTGGGGAAGACCTTCAAGGGCATGACCGATGTGGTCCTGGAGTGGCAGACGGAACGCTTCCTCGATCTGGAGACGCACCGAGAGGGCCACGTGGTGTATGTCCGTCCTGAGCAAGTAGTTGAGATAGCGTTCGACGGGGTTCAGGCCAGTTCGCGGTACCCGGGCGGTATGGCGCTGCGTTTTGCTCGGGTCAAGGGCTACCGAACCGACAAAACGGCTGAGGAAGCAGACACGATCGAGACCGTGCGAGCAGTATTCGAGGGTCGGTAGCTGGACAGCCAAAACAGGTGTGTCACCCGATCAAGGCATCGTGCGATCCGATGCTGAGCGCACGTGCGTCGTTAGGCGCAACTGAGGTCGGGCCGGTCAGCCCGAATCGGGTGCCCACCATTCGCTTGGCTCGAGATCCTCCGCCGACGCTCTTCCAAGTTCGCTCAGGATTTCGTTGGACCAAGAACGCCATTTCGTCGGTGTGATCTCGACTGCCACGTCATCAACGGTTCCCCACGCGGCGCCGACGGTGTCCACGTCGCGGCCATCGATGATCCGCCCGATACCTTCTGCCATGGCCATGAACCCTTTGCCCTCGACGGCGAAAGACGCCGTGGATCGAGCAGCGACGTTGCGAGCCTTCCTTGTCATGGAAGCAGTCTCAAAGTAGAGCTTGCCGTCTTCCCACAAAAAGAGCACAAAGGCCAGATGGATCGACCCGTCGGGGTTGAGCGTACCGATCGTCGCATTTATCGGACGCTCCAGTTGGCGCTCAATAGTTTCCTGTGCCACCTTCGCGAGGTATACGTCCGACGCATCCACGATTAGCTCCTTCGGTTGGCCGGGAGTCAAAGCTACACCTAGCCAAACCCGTTTTGTGGCGACGATCCCAGCTCTAGCCGAGAGTCACGGTCACGCGAGGCTCGACGAGTGTCGCAAGAAAGCCCGGAGCCTGTCTCCGCGAATCGCCAACACTTGCAGCCGCTCCCGATGACGGACGCCACTCTCGAACGGCAGACGGAGAGGTCCTCGAGCTAGAGACCCACCGCCCCGGGCACGTCGTCCACATCCGGCCGCAGCAGGTGCCGAGATCGCCATTGACGGGATCCAGGCCAGCTCCCGCTACACCGGCGGAATGGCACTCCGTTGTGCGCGGGTCAAGGGCTACCGGGAGGACTAGACCGCGGTCGAGGCTGACACCATCGAGACGGTGCGGGCGATCTTCGAGGGTCGGCAGCAAGCCGCGTCCGCTGAGCACTATCCCCGGCCACTTGTCAACCTCGGGGCCGAGCGGCTGCGTCGAGCCCTCCTCAGCGTTAGCCGGTGTCAGCACAACCCGACCCAGGCACCAGGGCGGATGTCGCTGTCCCCGGCGCCGTCACCATATGTGCGCTATTCGCCGGCGGCCTCGATTGCGTTGAGGATCGCCCGCACTGTTTCCTCGTCGGCGACCGGGAAGACCAGAGAGCCGTGGTCCGCTCCCGCGATTTCCACGAGCTCGACGTTGTATCCGGCCAGTGCGAGGGCTGCGGATGCGTCTTCCGACTGCCACGCCTCGCAGTCAACGTCTTCCATCCCGGCTACCAGAACCAGTTCGGCTTGCTGGTTGGCCCAGCCCCACCCAACAGGATCGAAGTCGAACTCTTGGTCTTCGACCTGGTAATAGCAGCCGGCGATCCCCGCGATTACGTCTGGGCGGGGTTCTCCTGTGAAGCATGCGTCATAGGTTCCCGCGGGTCCATAGAGTGCGGCGTCGAGCCCGATGTTGAGCCCCAAGAAGGCTCCAAAGGAATGCCCGACGATGGCGACCGGCTGATCGAGATCACCGCCATGATCTTCAGCAATGCTGTGAACGAACCTGTAGCCGCATTCGGTGCCCTCCAGCGCTTGTGGCTGGCTGGCTGTTTGGTAGTTGGGGGCGAAAACCACCGTGCCGTGACTCGCCAGTTCCCCTGCTGTTCCTGCAAGGCGCTGCCAGTTGCTGCTGGCACCGTGAAGTGCGTACACGACGGGCCACGATCCCTCGCCTTCCGGGGAGAAGACTGCGATTTCGCTTCCCGTCTCCTGAGACAGGACGGTCGATGTCACGCTGAAGGGGGGGTCCACACCACTGGTGGTTCCACAGCCGGCGGCGAGGCCGGCGACGGCCGTTGCTGCGATGAAGCGGTTCAAGCATCTCATGACAAATCTCCGTTACCGGGGCGCGCCTGAAACCGCTTTCGTCCAACCGTACTCTTCTCTGTTGATTGTGGGCGGGGTGCGACCGCGACGACGCAGGGCGTGATCCGATCGAACGAGCAGACGGGCGGCTACCCGGACGAACCCATGTCGAACTCGCAAGTGGCGATGACGGAGAGGATGGCGCTTCGGTCCTCGTTCTCCGTCACCACCGTGACACAGGGTCCCGTCATCTCGGTGTAGGCGCCGGTGCCGCCGACCACTTCACCGCGCAACTCGGGTTGTCCGGATGTGTTGTCGACCTCTTCCCCAATTGTGAACGTTCCGGACCCGTCGGCGCAGCGATACTCTTCCAGGCTGACTCTGTCGAAGTCCATGGGGCTGCCCCCGGCGGCCTCGGCTTCGTCGGCCAACTCAGCGAACTGCTCAAAGCTCATCGGGGTTCCGTCGGGGAATTCCAAGCCTACGTTCGCCCGGTCGCCGGCGGAGCACACTTGCCCGGCATCGACGAGCTCGCCGGACGCGGTCCAGGGCTGGGCCGCCACCGGTTCCATGTCGAACAGAACCACCGGATCCAGCGTGTCGTCCGAGCACGCAGAAACTCCAAGCGCCATCGCAACCGCCAGCGCGGCGATGAATCCCCTGGTCATGACCAACCATCCTCTCCGCACGTAGTCAAAGGTTCGTCTCCCGTGAGCAATGTGTAGCGGTCCGCTAGCTCCTCGCAGGATATTTCCGGAAAGAAGATCGGCCAAAGCGCGTCGGCGTCACCGGTGATGGCCCAGGGTATGGTGAAAGCCGCTTGCTCGACACCGCGCTGCGCCCATTCGGCTTCTGCCCCCCGCCACACGGTGAGGCCGGCGTCGTCGTTGTACTGGGCCCGGATGTCGTCGGTCAAGCGATCCACCATCCATATGTGAGCCAACTCGTGTAAACCATAGGCCGCCGCCGGCGGGAACCAGCCTGACTCGGAACCGTCGTACTCGAGCCGCTCATCAGTGAAACAGATCACCACCGTATGGCGACCCTCGTATCGCTCGTCCGCCTCGATGGCAAGACCGCCCAGCTTGTCGCACTCAGGTGCCGGCGGGTACCACACCGCCGCCACCTCCGGGACCCCGATTCCCGCTTCGAAGTACCGATCGAACAGCCAGCGGGTGAATTCCTCGTGTATCGGCTCGGCG
This sequence comes from uncultured Acidimicrobiaceae bacterium, assembly GCA_947258985.1. Lineage (GTDB taxonomy): Bacteria > Actinomycetota > Acidimicrobiia > Spongiisociales > UBA5794 > JAAETI01. Next base: position 22,499 of record CAMYKI010000039.1, on the reverse strand, counting down.
TTGACCAGCTCTACTTGCGAGCCACCAACGTCGATGATCTCGGTGACGTTGTTCTGCAGATCAGGGGGCAGCTCGAAGGTGGTCCACCATCCGTCGGCAAGGCCGCTCAGGCAGCGTTGTGCCGACGGAACGTGAGTGAATCTGGTCTCTTTGACTATCCGGTCGCCGGCAAGTACCCAGCGCCGGGCTTCGAGACGCGAGCAATCTCCCCCGAGTTGCACAAGGGCGATCACTTGAACATGGTTCCCGTCTTGGTAGACAAAGGTGCGCGGCGAGGGCCCTGGTTGGAGCGGGGGAGCACTGTCCACATCTGCCAGTAGCTCGTCGATACTCCGCCATTCCTCGTCGGTAGTGTCGTCGCGGACGACGACCGACGGCGAATAGACGGCGGCGATTGCTGTGGCGTCCTTGGTCTCCCAGGCCTCGAAGTATCGGTCGGCCAGTTCCAGGGCTGCGATCTCTTCCGGAGTGTTGCGCTCCTCGCCTGGTTCAACGTTACGGAAGGCCTGCGATGCGGTGTGCCCGCCCCGGCCAAACGAGTAGCTCTGAACCCAGTTGTTGCCGCCGGCATAGTCCTTGTCGTATGCAGACCACCACGCAAGAGCACCAACTGGCGAAACGAACAGGTGGTCGGCTCTGACGTTGGCGAAATCGGGCTGCATGAACCAGAGATCGCGGACTACTTCAACAACCTCATCAGGAGTGGTTGCCACCGGGTAGCCCCAGATCGTGAGGTCCAGGGTGCCACCCGCCGTGAAGAAGCGGGCTGCCTGATACGGATCAGCGACGTCGTAGGCATCGGCCAGCAGGGCAACGACCTCTTCGGCCTCATGCGCCCAGGTGTCGTCGACGACGGGCTCGGAGTCCTGGGCGCACGCGCTCAACACCACCATGCCCGTGAGCACCGCGACTGCGGTGTGCCGCCTCATGCATCAACCATATCCCAGTGTTCACCAATTGGTAACCCGGGAACCGTCTCTCTTCCCGGCGACCATTGCTACGTTGATTCTCGTGTTGAAAAGACTGATCGTTGGCGTACTGATCCTGGCCGGGGGTTGCTCCGCATCCGACCCGGCGTCGCCCGAGACGACGGCTCCCGCCCCCACGGTGACGACGACCGATGAGGTCCCTTCTCCAGGGGACTCTGACCCAATCCCCGATGGGGCTCTGGTCGATTCTCGCGGCGAGATCATCCCCCCGGCTCCAGATGTCACGACGGGTTCTCTGACGGACGAAGCCATCGCAGCTGTGGAGACGCTGTGGAGTTCCCTCGAAACTGGGTTCGAGCCGGAAGATGTGTCCGCGATCGGCGCTACCGGAGATCCCCGGCTGGCGTGGCTGCTTGCCGACATCATGCGCTTCTTCCAGGGGACCGCCTCCTGGAGATCGGCAGTCGAGGCGTTCAATCAGCTGACCGGAACCGACCTGACTCCACAACTCTCCGACCGCCCGTGGCAGAAGGTGAACGACTACATGATCGCTTGGGACGTGGAAGCCCCGCCCGGCTACGCCGACTACAAGCGGCGTCTCTTCACGCTGGTCGAGCCCGGCTGGGAGCCGTTCTTCGAAGACGGCGGCGGCGACGTCGACTGGCGCTTGGTGAGTTGGGGTGGTGTCTTCATCGACGACCGCCCGCTGGGTGATCTGGAGCGCTGTGCCCGCGGCTGCATCCCGGCGCTCGATGACCCTCCCGTGACCGACGCCGCCGGCGGAGACTGGTATGCGGACGATGGGGTCGTGTTTGCGATCGCGATCGACGGCGAGGCGAGGGCCTATCCGAAGAACATGATGGAAGTCCATGAAATGGTCAACGACACCATCGCCGGCCGCCGCATCGGCATGCCTTACTGCACGCTCTGCGGTTCGGCTCAGGCTTTTCTCACCGACGAGGTGCGGGGGAGCGAAGCCAACCTCGTGCTCCGGACGTCCGGCCTGCTCTCCCGCTCCAACAAGGTCATGTATGAGCTCAACTCGAAGTCCGTATTCGACACGTTCCTCGGTGTGGCTCTCACCGGCCCGCTGCACGACGCCGGAGTGATCCTGAATCAGGTCGCAGTCGTGACGACCACGTGGGGTGAGTGGAAGGCGGCCCATCCCAACACAACGATCATCGCTCAGGACGGCGGTCGTGGGCTCGAGTACCCGGATGACCCACTGGGCGGTCGCGACGACAACGGTCCAATCTTCCCCGTTGGTGATGTGGATCCGCGCCTCGGGGTCCAGGATCACGTCCTCGGAGTGACCGCCCCCGATGGAACCCAACTGGCGTTTCCCGTCGGAATCGCGACACTGGCGCTGGAAGCCGGTGAGGCCGTGCAACTGCAGGACGTGACCGTGCAGCTCGACGGCGGTGGCCTCGTAGCAACCACCGGCGACGGGGCCGGTCTTCCTACGCACCAGGCATTCTGGTTTGCCTGGAGCCAGTTTCACCCCGACACCCTTGTCTGGCAACCGTAGAATTCGGGCATGAACGAACCAGGTCATGTTCTTGTTGTTGGAGCCAGCCGGGGCATAGGGCTGGAGTTGGTACGCCAGTACGCTCGAGACGGATGGACGGTTCACGCCACCACCCGAGGTGAAGAGCCCGGAGATCTAGGCGAGATCGACGGTGCGGTCCAGCTGCACCGGCTTGACGTGCGCAACGATGGGCAGGTGAGTTCGCTGGTGGAAGCCCTGCCTCAGAGAGGGCTTGATGTTGTCATCCACAATGCCGGCATCTACCGGGGCCACACCCGCGACGAGCTCATGGAAGTCAACGCCGAAGGCCCGATCCGGGTGGTGCAGTCGCTAATCGCAGGTGGCCGGATGGCTGATAACGGGAGTGTCGTACTCATGACTTCGCGTATGGGTTCGCGCCGGGGTCGAACCGACATTCTCGGCGACTACGGAGACTCGAAGGCTGCGCTCAACGACGAGTTTCGGCTGCGCGCCCCGGCCTGGGAGCTTGCCGGCGTCATCGCCGTCGTGATGCACCCGGGCTGGGTCCGCACCGATATGGGAGGATCCGGCGCCACCCTCTCCGTGGAAGAGAGCGCTACCGGCATCCGCCGGGTAATAGCCGGGATGTCATCGGCCGACCACGGTCGTTTCTACAACTGGGACGGCTCAGAGCAGCCCTGGTAACGGCCCTACTTTTGCTCGTAGATGTTCACGCAGACCGAATCGAGTTCGCCCTCGAGGCCGTAGCAGTCGGTGACGCTGACCTGCCAGCCTCCCTCCGACGCATTCCAAAATACGCTCCGTGTGGTTCCATCATCGCCGCTGAATGTCGATTCGTTCCGTTGGACATCGTCGCTGTCCGGGTTGAGGGCGTCGTCGTAGAAAGACACGAGACTGTCGAACTCGTTCTGTGGGTACATGAGTGCAACGGTGACATCGGACTCGCTGCTGAACGTCGCAGTAACCTCGCCGCCGCCGGGAACCGGCACCGTCAAATCGTCGGGGACCTCGCCACCGCCGAACGTCATGACCTCGCCGTCTTCGCCCTCGACAGTCATCTCGAAGGTTTCGTCATCTCCACTGCCGCTGATGCTGACGTCCTCACCATCCTCGCCCTCAACGCTGATGCTGAAGCCTTCGCCGTCCTCGTCGAGATTGATGTCGAGGTCCCCAATGTCCTCTCCGCTGCTCTCCATGATCTCCTCGAGGAGTGCCTCCTCGGCCGACTGACCCCCGCACGCAGCCGTAAAGACCACGAGAGCAGAAGCAACGATGACGAGTTTCTTGATGTGCATTGAACCCATTTCTCCAGTCCCCTATTAGCCCTAGGTCGTCTGACCTTCCCCACAATACGCGTCCCTTGCAGTAAGTGGGCGGCATGGCACGGCTGGGGGTCATCCCCGATAGCCCACTGGGGTCGCTCAGGGGAGAGCTAGGGATATGCCCAATGGTGGCCCCTCCGTTGGTTCTGCACACTCCAAAGCAAGAGGAAGGACGCCGGCTCGAGCCGGATTTGAGCTTGGAAGGGGAACACCGAATGAGGCAATCAGGATTCACCGGAAGGCTGGCCAGATCGACCGCACGACACCCGTGGTGGACCATCACGGTCTGGATTGCCGTGCTCGCTACTTCTTTCATGCTGGCAGGCAGCCTCGACAGCGTGCTCACCGAAGAAGGCGAATTGTCGGTCGCCACCGAGTCATCCACGGGTGACGACCTCATTGCGGCCCATTCCCCATCGGATGCGCCGCCGCAGGAGTACGTGGTCGTCGAATCCGACAGCCACGTGGCGACGGATCCGGCGTTTGCGGCGGTCGTCGGCGATCTCGTCCAAGATCTGGGCGGCACGGAGAACGTAGCCTCGGCCGTCTCCTATCTCGACGGTGCACCGGGGTTGGTGAGCGCTGACGGCCACACCGCGCTCGTCGTCGCCACTCTGGCCGGTGAAGGCGATGCCTGGGATCTGGTCGTACCGATGCTCAACGTTCTCGAAGCCGCCAACGGGCCCGAGTTCGCCGTCACCACCGTTGGTGACGGATCGATCAACAACGAGTTCGGCACATTGGCCGACGAGACTCTGCAGCGCGGAGAGATCCTCGGCCTGCCGGTCGCCCTGCTGATACTCGTCGTCGTATTTGGGGCACTCGTCGCAGCGGGCATACCGCTGATCTTGGCGATCGTCTCGATCCTCGTTTCGATCGGGATGACCGTCATCGTCGGACAGGCGTTCGAACTGTCATTCTTCGTCGTCAACATGATCACAATGATCGGTCTCGCAGTCGGCATCGACTACTCCCTGTTCGTTGTGCAACGGTTCCGTGAGGAACGAGCGAGCGGACACAGCGTCATCGATGCGGTCGAGCGGGCCGGCGATTCAGCGACGCGAGCCGTGTTCTTCTCGGGCTCGACCGTCGTCATTGCTCTGCTCGGGCTGCTCTATATGCCCGACACAGTGATGCGCAGCCTCGGTATCGGAGCCATCCTCGTCGTCATCGCCGCGGTCGCGGCGGCGCTCACGTTGCTGCCGGCAGTCCTCGGCCTGCTGGGTGACCGGGTCAACAAGGGCAAGATCCCCGGTCTCTCCGGCTCGACGTATCACGAAGGCGGCGGTCGCTTCTGGCACAAGATCACCGGCATCGTCACTGCCCGTCCCGTCGTCAGCATGCTTTTGGCCGGCGGGCTTTTGCTCGCAGCGGCATCGCCATACCTGGGGCTCAGCACCGGGCAGAACTTCATCGAGTCGTTGCCTGAGGACAGCCCGGGCCGGCATGCATTCACGGTGCTCAATGAGGAGTTCAACACGGGGGCTGTCACGACTTCGATTGTGATCGACATCCCGGCAGATGACTCCGAAATGGCAGCCGCAGTGCCGGTGCTGGTTGCCGATCTGACCGCCGATCCCGCCTACGGCGAGGTCGAGGTGGTTCCCAGCCCGGACGGCGAGATCGTGATCATCGAGGCCGCAACAAAACTGGACCCGTCGACCAACGAGGCCAGAGATGCGATTGCCACTCTTCGCGAGGTCACGATCCCCGGCGCTCTCGGCGAATACGCCGGCAGCGCCTACGTCACCGGCATGGCTGCCGGAACCGTCGACTATGTCGGGATCATCGACAGCCGGATGCCGGTGATCTTCGCCTTCGTGCTCGGCCTCAGCTTCCTGCTGCTCATGGTGGTCTTCCGCTCGATCGTTGTGCCGATCAAGGCGATCGTGATGAACCTGTTGTCGGTCGGCGCCGCATACGGACTGCTGGTTGCCGTCTTCCAGAACGGGTTTGGTGCAGAGCTGCTCGGTTTCCAGCAGACCGACGTCATTGAGGCGTGGATCCCGCTGTTCCTGTTTGCAGTGCTGTTCGGTCTGTCGATGGACTACCACATCTTTCTGCTGAGCCGCATCAAGGAGCGTTACGACATCACCGGCGACAACGACGAGTCGGTCGCTTTCGGACTCGGTTCGACCGGCGCCATCATCACCGGCGCGGCGCTCATCATGGTGGCCGTGTTCGGCGGGTTCGCCGCCGGTGACCTGGTCATGTTCCAGCAAATGGGGTTCGGGTTGGCCGTCGCCATCATCCTCGACGCCACCATCGTCCGTTCCGTTCTCGTTCCGGCAACTATGAAGCTGCTGGGTGATCGCAACTGGTACTTCCCGACGTGGTTGGAATGGCTGCCGGAGATCCATATCGAGGGTCGCCCGGATGATCGAGGCGATGTCGTCGAGGTGCCTATAGAAGAAGCCGACGAAGAGCGAGTCCTAGAACTGGTCTAGCTAGGCCTCCTGCGGCATGGCCTCCCCGACCGGCGGGGAGGCCAGGTCGCGTCTGCTGGGTTCCGGAGCGGGGCGATGCCCAGTACGATCGGGGCGGGAATCCTATGGCTGCAATCACGCTCCAAGATGTTCGGGTCGTCCGTGACGGACGTCTGGTGCTTGCGGTCGACCATCTCGACGTTCGCGACGGCGAGTTGCTCGTCGTCGTCGGCCCCTCCGGCTCGGGTAAGACAACCCTGCTTCGCTCCATCGCCGGACTCGACGAAGTCACCAGCGGCGCCGTTCTCTTCGACGCTACGGATATCACCAATGTGGATACCGCGGAACGCGGCGTTGCCATGGTGTTTCAGGACAGCACCTTGTTCCCGTTCATGAACGTGCGCCGCAATATCGCCTTTCCGCTGGAGGTCCGCCGTACCGACAAGGAGGAAGTCGACAGCCGGGTGGAGGCGGAGGCCAGGGTGCTGGCCATCGAGCATCTGCTAGCCCGCCAGCCAAAGCAGCTGGGAGCGGGCCACCAGCAACTCGTGCAGGCTGCCCGTGCGCTGGTACGGGTACCGGAGGTATTCCTGATGGACGAGCCGCTGGCCCGGCTCGACGCCCAGCTCCGCTTGGAGATGCGGCAGGAGTTCCGGCTCCTCCAGGACGGCTACAAGGTCACGATGATCTTTGTCACCAACGACCAGGAAGAAGCGATGGTGATGGCCGACCGCGTCGTCGTGCTGTGCGAAGGGCACGTCCGCCAGATCGGCTCGCCGATGGATCTCTACCGGGAGCCGGCCAGCAAGTTTGTCGCCCAGTTCATCGGGTCGCCTCCGATGTCGTTCCTATCGGGACGGCTGGAGTTGGACCCGCCGGGGTTCTGGGTGTCATTCGGCGGTTTCCGGTTGCGCGCCTGGGCACCGGCGTTGACCGGAGCCGGAGAGAGGGTCGAGGTAGGGGTTCGGGCAGAGGACGTGGTCGAGGACCCAGACGGATTACCGGTGGAGGTGGGGCGGGGGCATTTCCTCGGCGACCACGGATTCGCTCGTGTGCAATTGGCGCCGGACGACTGGGTACAGATGCGCACCACCGGACAACCGCCCCCACCGGGTTCGACGATCAGGGTGAATCTCCGTCAAGTCCACTTGTTCGACCCCGTCACCGACCGGGCGCTGGGCCGCATCGAAAATCAAATGACGTAGCGCCCTCCCGGTTGGGCGAACAGCTCGGCTCCCGCACGAACAACCAGGAAAGGGTTCCGCCTGGGCGGAACCCTTTCCTGGTTTGGATCGACCCTGCTTGAGGGGGTCTCTACTTGTTGTACTTTGGGTCGTCTCGCTTGATGATGCGAGCTGCTGACGCCCGAGCCTCGCCGACAGTGGCCTTCTGGGTGAGCTGGACGGTCTTGGCGCCTGGGATGGCTTCCTCGCCGCCGCGCATGTGCTTGGCGATCTGATCCTGCACCTTGCCGCGTGCTACTGCGCCGGTGTAGACGTTGTCGCCCTTGGCGTTCTTGATCTTGTAGACCGCCGCCTTGTCATTCGCGAGCTCGGCAACAGTCGTCTTGTTCAAATTGCCGGCTTTCTTGCCTGCCATTGGTGGGCTCCTTCGTTGCGCCACGACCCCTGTCGGGCTCGTTCTCTGTCACCGTACACGGCAAGACGCAGCCAGCGACGGCAATCCGACACTTTGCCAGCCCGCCGCAGTCACGGCCTCAGGATCCGGCAAACCTCAGCTCGACCATTGGACTGGTCGCAACCAGTTCGTCGATTGGGGTCTGGCTGCGGTACCACCATGTCTTTTCTGCACCGAAGACCCGGCGGCGAAAACCGGAATCGTCAACGGGTGAAGCGGTGGCCTCGAGGTCTACCCCGCCGGGCAGGTGCAACGTCATCGTCGGGTCTGCAAGAAGGTTGGCGTACCAACCCCTGGGGCCCGGCGTTCCGGTGATGATGTACCGGCCGTCGATCTCGTACATCCAGATTTCCAGACGGCGCGGCTCGCCGCTGTTGCGGCCGATTGTTGTGATCTCGACGGTCTCGACCCTGCCCAGTAGGTCCCGGATTGGGGGGTCCATGTCGCTAAAGCGTGTAGCTCTCGCCCCAATCGAGGGTGACGACCTCGATGCCGTCCTGGGCGAGCACCTGCTTGGCAACGTTGTAGATCCACTTGCGGCCGCCATCTGACAGATAGAAGTCATGGACGGGGACCGCCTGCTGCGGCCCGAGGCCCCTGGCGAACTCGAGCGACTTCGTGGTCGATCCCCACGGAGTCAACAGTCCAAGCGCAAGCACCGGTGCAGTCCTTGTCGGGCCATAGCTGTCGCCGGGGTGGGTGAGAATGCCGTCGATGGTCCACGAGCGATTGGGCGGGGCGGTACCCATCGGTGTGGTCTCGTGGGTGACATCCTCGGCGCTTGTGCCAGGGGGAGTCGCGGTGCTGACCGCAATGTCCTCCTTGGCAAGGATCTCCGCCACGTTCTGGTTCCCGTAGACGACAACGTCGTCATTCCGGTCGATGAGCCAGCGCACGAACTCGGGGCTCACATGGTCGCCATGTTCGTGAGTAACGAGCACCCGCTGAATGTCGCCGATCTCATTGAGATCCAAGGCCCCGGCCTCCACTGCGTGAAACCCGGGGTCGAACATGGTTGCTCCGTCGCCGGTGGTGACGATGAGGCAAGAGTCGGTGATTCGTTTGATGGTGGTCATGCCTCGACCCTAGCCGTCGATCCTGACGCCGGCCGCCCGGTTGCCCGAGCGGCCGGCGAGGGGAGGCTTCAGTCGGCGTCCTCTTCCGTGTCGATCTCGTCACCGACGACGTTGAAGCTCTCGTCGAGTTGGACGTCAATCTGCCGACCGTCATCCATGGTTATCTCGACCTCGTAGTAGCTGTCTTCGTCGCCGACTTCGGTCTCGGTCACTGTTCCGCCGCCGGTGTGCTCGAGGGCCACGGCGCTTGCCCTAACCAGAGCGTCACCCGTGATGGGTTCCTCGGCGTCGTCGCCGCCGGCGGCGATGGCGGCACCGGTCCCGGCTAGCACCCCTACCGCGACCAGAGCCCCGACCAGCAGGACCTTTGTCTTGTTCACCATTCGCACCTCCGTCGGGCCCTTGCCCATAGCTGCTGTTGTGTACCCCGACACAGTGCCAAATGGGACCTGAACCAATCTTGAATGTCGCTGAAAGATTTTCAGGTTCCGGTCAGCGCCTTTATGTCACGATGGAGTCATGCGGAGCTACGGATGAAGGTGTTGCTGGTCGAGGACGACGTGAAGATTTCGGCCGCAGTGAGCCGCGGACTGCGTGCCGAGGGGTTCACCGTTGATATCGCGATGCGTGGCGACGACGGTCTGTGGATGGCAACAGAAGGCAGCTACGACATCATTCTGCTCGACATTCTCCTGCCGGGCCGAAACGGCTATCAGGTTTGCGCGACCCTGCGGGAAGCCGGCGACTGGACCCCAATACTCATGCTGACGGCGAAGGACGGCGAGCTCGATGAGGCAGAAGGGCTCGATACCGGGGCCGATGACTACCTCACCAAGCCGTTCAGCTATCCGGTGCTACTTGCCCGAATCAGGGCGCTGCTACGGCGCGCGGAGAAGCGCGATCCGGCACCGGTTGTCGCAGGTGATCTGCGGGTCGATAGCGTCGAGCGTCGTTGCTTTCGCGGTGGCTTCGAGGTCCAGCTGACGACTCGCGAATTCGATGTTTTGCACTTCCTGATCCGGCACGCCGGCGAGGTGGTGTCAAAACTCGAAGTCCTCGATGGGGTCTGGGATTACGCGTTCGCAGGCGATCCCAACATCGTCGAGGTATACGTAGGGCGCCTCCGCAAGAAGGTGGATCATCCGTTCGGCAAGAATGCCATAGAGACTGTGCGCGGAGCGGGATACCGGCTTGCCGGGGACGGCGGTTGAGATGGGCCACCATCGATTTCGATCCGTGCGATTCCAGGTGACCGCTTTGGCAACGCTGATCGTTGCTGGGGTTCTTGCAGCGACTGCTCTCGCTCTGATTTTCACACAGCAGCGGTCCCTTACGGCCGCGGTTGATGATGGCTTGCATCGTCGCGCCGACGACCTGGCTGCACTCGTGGCCACAGCAGTCCCCGACTCGCTTCCGGGATCTGAGGACGATACCGCGGCCCAGCTCGTGGCTCCCGATGGACGGGTGATCGTGTCGAGCCCGAACATCGCAGCCGACATGCCGATGGCGCCCGATCCGGGCGACTCAGTGGTTGTCGCCGAGCGACATGTCGCTGGCGTTGAGGATTCGTTCCGTGTGCTGTCTCGGTCGGCAACCAGTGGCGACGGACGCTTGATCATTCACGTTGCCACTGCAACCGACGACGTGACCGACAGCGTCGGCATTCTGCGGACCTCCCTTCTGGTGATCATTCCGGCGGTTCTGGTCGTGTTGGCCGCCGCCATCTGGTGGCTGGTCGGTCGCGCATTGCGGCCCGTGGATGTCATCACAGACGAGGTCAACGCAATCTCACAGTCAGCCTTGGACCGCCGCGTTCCCGTACCGCAGACGGGTGACGAGATCAGTCGCCTGGCGGCCACTATGAACACCATGCTGGATCGTCTCGAAGAGGGAGTCACCCGATTACAGCGCTTTGTGGCCGACGCTTCGCATGAGCTCAGGAGTCCGCTCACTCGGATACGTAGCGAATTGGAGGTGAATGTGAGTGACCCGGATTCGTCAGATCTTGCGGCGACACATCGAAGCGTCCTGGAGGAGACAATCGCAATGCAGGAGTTGATCGAGGATCTGTTGTTCGTGGCCCGAACGGACGGCGGAGAGCAAGCGATTCGCCGCCGGCCTGTGGATCTGGATGATCTTGTGATGGCGGAAGCGCAGCGTCTCCGAGCAGAAGACGCGGTGGCTGTGGACGTGTCGGGGGTGGCGGCCGTCCAGGTGATGGGCGATGCTTCTCAGCTGGCGCGAGTGGTGCGAAATCTCGGGGGCAACGCTGCCCGCCACGCCTCTCATCGGGTGGAGTTCGGCCTCACCGAGTTGGACGACGCTGCGCTGCTGACGGTGACCGATGATGGGCCTGGGATTCCGCAGCACGAGATCCAGCGAGTATTCGAGCGTTTCACCAGGCTCGATGAGGCTCGTTCTCGCGAGGCCGGGGGCAGCGGCCTCGGCCTGGCGATCGTCCGTGACATAGTCGCAAGGCACAACGGCACCGTCGAGGTCGACGTCGACAATGCCCCGGGAGCCCGACTGATCGTGCGACTACCAATCGCCTAGGGCCACAGTCTCCTAATCGCGAACGAACATGCCGAGTACTGCGCTGACGACTGAAATCACGATCGCGCCGAGCAGGGCGGACCAGAAGTTGTCGATCGCCAGGTTGTCGGTGAAAACAGCGGTGAGCGCCAGCATTCCGGTGTTGATAACGAGCGCAAACAGCCCCAGTGTCAGGATCATGACCGGTAGCGACAACAGCTTGAGCACGGGCTTGATGAACGTGTTGATCAGCCCGAAGATCAGGGCCACGAGGAGGATTTCCCAGAAGGTGCCGTCGAGGTCGATACCGCTGACGACGGCGCTGGCGACCCACAGGGCTGCCGCATTGATTAGAAGTTTGAAGATCAAGTTCATCCCGAGAGTCTAAATCACCTACCCCTGGCTCGCCATGGGGGAGGAGACCGACAGCTGTCGGGGTGTCGTAGGCTGCGTTGATGCAAGCACGCATCTGGAGCGCCATTGCGATCGCGGCGTTCGCGTGGGGAACCAACGGCGTAGCAACCCGGGCTGCGCTCAATGACGGGGTGCCTCCGATCGCGATGGTGGCGATTCGAGCGATCATCGCCGCCTTGTTCCTCTACGGTCTGCTGCGGTTGAGGCGACGGGGGATTCCTCGCAACCGGCCGACATGGGAAATCGGCCTGGTCGAGGGGTTGTTCCAGCTCACGATCCCCTTCATCCTCTTCACCCTTGCCTACGAGAATGCATCCGCGGGCTTTGTGGGTCTTCTGGTGGCTTTGATCCCACTGGGGACAGCCATCGGGGCGCACGTGCTATTGCCCGACGAACCGCTCTTTCCGGCGAAGGTCGTCGGTCTCGCCGTTGCCTTTGCCGGTGTGGTGTTTCTCCTGGTGAGTGGCGACAGTGGCCTCGAAGCAGGCGGCAAACCGCTGCTGGCAGCAGTGCTTTCGCTCGGGGCGGTGTCTTCGATTTCTTACGCGGGGGTCTACGCCCGGGGAAAGGCGGAAGAGTTCGACCCGATGGAGCTTGCCTTCATGCAGTTTGCGGTGGGAATCGTGCTGATCGGATCGACGATGCTCATCTGGGAGGGTCTACCCGGGCCGATTTCGACGTGGGGCTGGATGCTGATCTTCTACATGTCAATCATCGGGAGCGTGGTTCCCTTCCTCATGTTCTTCTGGTTGCTGCAGCAGGTGACGGCAACGAAGGCGTCACTGATCGGATACGTGGTGCCCTTGATCTCGCTGATTGCAGGGATTGTCTTGCTCGATGAGAAGCTCCAGGCCGGCATCGCCATCGGAGGTCTACTGATCCTCGGTGGAGTCATCTTGACCGACCGTGCGGAACGCGGTGCACAAGCGCGTGTCTAGATCGACCCGGCGTCGCCGACCTGCGTACTGACTCTGTCTATCGTGCGCCGATGAAGCGAGTCAGGTCGTCAACGGGGGTACCTCGATGATGCGATTAATCGCAAAGGCAGTATCTCTCGCCAGCCGGCTGTCCGCCCGACTGGGCAGTGCTCTTGCGTGGTATCTCTGGTTCCATCCCCACGGCCGACCGAACACCAGGCTTCCCGATGGTGCCGAGCCGTTCTCGCTGACCGTGTTCGATCACGATCTCGAAGGATTCACTCTGGGTGCGGGCGAGCCGGTTCTGCTTCTCCACGGTTGGGGCGGCGCCAGTACCGACATGGCGCCGCTGGCGTCCACCGTCGCGGGTGCCGGGTACAGAGCGGTGGTGCCCGACCTTCCCGGACACGGATCCGATAGGGGATCGTATGCCGATGTATTCCGCATGGCTGCCGCCGTCGATGCCGTGTTGACCCTCTTTGGTCGACCGAGGGCTGTTGTTGCTCACAGTTTTGGTGCGGTAGTCGGCTTTGCCTCGTTTCCGCAAGGCGGTCCGGAACGTGTGGTCCTGGTAGCGCCGGCCATCGAGGGAACCGTGTTCCTCGATGCCTTCCGGACGCAGCTCGGCTTGAGCGACAAAGCGTTCGCCCGCTTCGAGACGCGGTTTCGCCGATTCGCCGGCCCTCATTTGATGGATGTCCTGGCCGGGAAAGGGGATATCCCCGGTGCCGACATGCTGATCCTGCACGATCCGGAGGACGACCGCACGCCTTTCGCCGATGCGGCCGCCTATGCGCGGCATCGTGACGCAACCAAGCTGGTCGAGGTTCCCGATACCGGCCACAAGGGGATTCTGCTCGACGGTTCCGCCCGGTCGCAGACTGCGGCGTTTATCGCTGGGTGAGATCGGCTGCGGGTCGGTGCCTCTTCGCCATACAGTCTCTTCCAGGTACTTCGGCAGCACCGCTCGGGACCATGGGCCCGGGCCGTTCGGGACTTGAGGGACGTCCAGATGGCCGATAGGCCCTAGTGCGCTTGTTGGGCATTCTGGTGCCACCTTGTGAAACACTTCACATGATCTCCCAGCAGGGAGTCTGGTCGGTATGAAAGGAAGTACCTAATGGTTGGCCGGCTTACAAAGCTCGGTTACGTATTGATTGCTGTTGGTCTTGTGTTCGTTGTCGCCGCCGGCGTTGCTTACTTGAGGACCCAGGAGGGTTACGACTCGTTGTCCAAGTTCAGCGAAGCACAGAATGTGACGTTGAGCTACAACGAGGATGGTCAGCTAATCGACCGGGGAACGGTTGAGGGTGCACAGGCCATCATGGACTTCCTCGAGAACGAGTGGGGCTATGCGGTCGTCGGTAGTGAGCTTGATCCGAACGATCCGCTGGTTAACACCGGAAGCGAGTACATGTTCCAGATGGCGACGGTGACGTTCCACGTTCTGAATGGAACCCAGACTGTCGTTCTCACGGAAGACGCCGAGTACAACGGCGAATCTTTCCCGGCAGGCACCTACGAAGTTGCGGTTGACGGCAGGTATTGGACCGACTTCGATCGGTCGCATCCGCTCGAGGGCCCGGCTCGTTCGCAGGCTTGGACCGGCACTGCTCACGGCATTGTGGGCGAGCTTGGTGTCGGTACCGTCACCCACTCAACCCTGAAGCTGGCGTTGGCGCTGGCTGGGTTGTTCGCAGGTGTCGGGCTGGTCTCGATGCTCGGCGGCGGCGGCCTTGTCTGGGCAGCCCGCGGCTCTGACAAAAAGGACGCCAAGTTCGTAACGGACGCGGTCGTCGACAAGGAACTGTCCGACGCCTAGTTCTGACTAACAATCTGAAAGCAAGGGCCCCCGCCACCGCGGGGGCCCTTCCGCGTGGTGGATTGGGCTAGTCGTACAGGTGGCAGGCGACATCGTGCTCTGGGGCTGCGGCCAGGGCCGGGTCTGCGACAGAGCACGGTTCGAAGGCTCTGGGGCACCGGGGGTGGAAATTGCACCCGGATGGCGGGTCGAGGGGGCTGGGGACATCACCCTCGAGGATGGTTCTGGTCCGGGAGCGTTCCACGACCGGGTCCGGAACCGGGACCGCCGACAGCAGCGCATCGGTGTATGGGTGTTTTGGTTCCTCGTACAGCGGCACCCGATCGGCGACTTCAACTATGCGGCCCAGATACATCACTGCGATGCGGTCGCTGAAGTGCTGGACCGCGGAGAGATCGTGAGCAATGAACAGATAGGTGAGGCCGAGGTCGCGCTGGAGGTCTTCGAGGAGATTCATGACCGCGGCCTGGATGGAGACGTCGAGCGCGGCGATCGGTTCGTCACACACGATGAAGTCGGGTTCCGTCGCAAGCGCCCTGGCGATGCCGACACGCTGCCGTTGACCACCCGAGAACTCATGCGGGTAGCGGTTGCGGTAGTCGGGGCTGAGCCCAACCATCTCGAGGAGATCGCCGACGCGGCGGTGCTTGTCTGCTCTAGATCGAACCAGGCTGTGGATCTCGAGTGGTTCGGCAACGATCTTGCCGATTGACATTCGCGGATCTAGCGACGCATAAGGATCCTGGAAGATCATCGCCATCCGCTTGCGCAGCGCTCGTAGATCGGCCCTATCCAGATCGATCACATCGAGGCCGTCAAACCGGACCGTGCCCCCGGTCGGCTGGAGCAGCCTCAAGAGGGCCAGGCCTGTCGTGGTCTTGCCGCATCCCGACTCCCCAACCAGCCCCAGGGTTTCGCCGCGGTTGATCTCGAACGTCACGCCGTCCACGGCCTTCACATCGTTGACGTGTCGGCTGACAACCCCTGAGCTACGCACCGGGAAATAGACCTCGAGATCCTTGACGGCAACGAGCGGATCACTCATGACCGGCTCCGATCGGGTGGTAACACGCCGCCTCGTGGCGTTCAGCCATCAGTGCCATCTCCGGCATGGCTGCTGTGCATTGCGTATTGTCCGCGTAGCCGCATCGAGGGGCGAAAGGACATCCCGGCGGCATCGTCACCGGATCGGGGGGAAGCCCCGGGATCGTAACCAGGCGGTCCGGTCGGTCCGAGCCCGGCATGGGCAAGGAGCCGAGCAAGCCTTCCGTATAGGGATGCTGGGGGGCCGCATACAACTCATCGACCGAGGCCTGCTCCATGAAGCGGCCGCCGTACATGACGTGCACCCGGTCGGCGATGCTGGCCACTACTCCGAGATCGTGGGTGATCCAGATGACCGCCATCCCGAGGCGCTCCTGGAGCCCGGCGACCAGCTCGGTGATCTGTGCCTGGGTGGTCACGTCAAGTGCTGTCGTGGCCTCGTCGGCAATCAACACGTCGGGATCACAAGCGAGACCCATGGCGATCATCACCCGCTGTCGCATCCCGCCGGAAAGCTGGTGGGGGTAGTCGTCGATCCGCGCTTCCGGCGAGGGGATTCCAACGAGATCGAGCAGTTCGACGGCTCGCTGCCTGGCGGCCCCGCCTTTGAGGTCGAGGTGGAGCTCCATCGGTTCCGCTAGTTGATATCCGACGGTGCGGACCGGGTTGAGCGACGTCATCGGATCCTGAAAGATCATTGCGATGCCCATGCCCCGAATGCCCCGCCACTTCTTGGATGCCAGACCTACGAGTTCGTTGCCGTGGTAGCGCACAGACCCCGAGACCGAGGCCGGAGGCTGAGCCAGCAGGCCCATCAACGCCAGCACGCCCACGCTCTTGCCGGATCCGGATTCTCCAACGATGGCAAGCGTTTCTCCCCGATGGAGGTCGTAGCTGATCCCGTTGACGACTTCTGCGGCGCCTCGCTTTGTCCCGAAACGGACCCCGAGATCCCGGACCTGAAGGATCGGCTCGCTCATGCCGACTGCCCTCGAGACTCGATAACGGACTTCTGCTTCGGATCGAGGGCGTCACGCAGACCGTCGCCCACGAAGTTGAAGGACATCACCGTAAAGAGGATCGCCAGACCGGGGAAGATGCCCATCCATGGTGCTTGTTCGAAGAAGTTGCGACCTTCGGCGAGCATCCGCCCCCACGCCGGATTGGGCGGCTGGACCCCGAGACCGAGGAACGACAGGGCTGCCTCAGAGAGGATGGCGAAAGCGAGCGACAGCGTCGTTTGGACGATGATGGGCGCCATCACGTTGGGCAGGATGTGTCGGAAGATGATGCGGCGATCTCCCGCACCCAGCGATCGGGCCGCTCGTATGTAGACCTCTTCCGAGACAACCAGGACACTGCCGCGGGTGATCCTGGCGAAGATCGGCGTATACACGAGCCCGATGGCGATCATCGCGTTGCCCACGCCGGGACCGAGCACGGCCAGGATGGCGATCGCCAGCAGAATCGCCGGGAATGAGAACAGCACGTCCATCATCCTCATCAGGAACGAGTCGACGCCGCCTCGGTAGTAGCCGGAGATGAGGCCGATCGGCACGCCGACGACCAGCGCGAACCCGACGGCGATGAAGCCCACCTGCAGCGATACCCGGGCCGCGACAATCACCCGGCTGAACACGTCCCGGCCCAGCTCGTCGGTGCCGAACCAGTGGTCGCTTGACGGTCCGGTTAGCCGCTTGGGTATGTCGATGTCGTTGATTCCGTACGGCGCAATGGCTTCGCCGAAGATCCCCACGAACACCAGGATGGTGAGAACGACCAGACCGGCGACGGCAAGGCGGTTGGCCATGAGCGTCTGGATGGTCTCCCGGGTTCGGGACACCGGCTTGGCGGCGAGGCGGTCGTCGGTCGCGGGCGCTTGATCGCTCATGACACACGCACCCTCGGGTCGAGCCTGGCATAGATGATGTCAACGATGAGGTTGATGGCCAGGAACATGAAGGCGATGTAGAGCACTGCACCTTGGAGCACGGTGAAGTCGCGGTCTTTGACTGCGGTCAGGGCGAGACGCCCCAGGCCGGGCCAGGCGAAGATCACCTCGGTGACTACGACTCCGCCCAGCAGGAACCCGAGTTGGAGACCAACAACCGTGACGATGGGTATCCAGGCGTTGGGTAGTACGTGACGGCGCACGATCTGCCATTCGGACAGGCCCTTGGCGCGTGCGGTGAGGACGTAGTCCTGGTTGAGGGCTTCGAGCACCGCCGATCGCACGAAGCGGGTGATAATCGATCCGGAAATGAGCCCGATCGTCAGCGCCGGCAAGATCAGATGACGGGCCCACTCGACCACGCCTTCGCTCAGCGGGCTGTATCCGGACGACGGCAGCCAGCCGAGCGTCAGCGAGAAAATCAGTATGTACATGACGCCGGCCCAGAAATCGGGCATTGAGATGCCGACCTGGCTGGCCGCCGACACGGTGTAGTCGAGTCCGGAGCCCGAGCGGACCGCTGAGATGATCCCGGCGGGAAGCGCGACTACAAGAGCGATGAACAAAGCCGCCAACGCCAGAGTGATGGTGGCCGGAAGGCGCTCCAGTATCAGTGTGGTCACCGGCTGACCGTTGCGGAAGCTCACGCCGAGATCGCCGGTGAGCACACCGCCAAGCCACGACAAATACTGCTGGATCAGCGGCTGGTCCAACCCAGCGCGCTCTCGGAGCGCATCGTAGAGATCCTGGTCAAACCGCGTTCCCAGAGCGACGCGCACGGGGTCGCCCGGCACGAGATGCATTAGGGCAAAGACAACGATGCTGACGCCGAACAGTGCCAGCAGCATCTGCAGTATTCGTTTGACCAGGAAGCCGCTCATGATGCCTTCCGGTACGCCCGGTGGGGGAGAGTTCCCCCACCGGGGCTTGTTCGGGTACTACCCGAGTGACGCCTCCACGAACCTGATGGCGTTGTCGCCGCGGGTTGCGTACCCGCTGACTTCGTTCCGCCAGGCGTTGATGTTGTCGGGGTTGTACAGGTAGATGTACGACGCATCGTCAACGATCAACTGGGCCGCCTGGTCATAGAGCGCCTTGCGCGCCGCCTGGTCGGTCTCGACCCTGGCGCCATCGAGGAGCGCATCAACGTCCGGGTTGGAATAGCCCTGGAAGTTGAATCCACCATCCGAGTGATGCTGGGCGTAGTAGAAGTCGTCCGGGTCGATGTTGCCGATCCAGCTCAGCATGAAGGCGCCGAATTCGCCGTTGCCCTGCATGTCGAGCCATGTCGTGAAGTCGACATCGGTGATCTCCACTGTGATGCCCACCGCCGCGAGTTCGGCGGAGATGACCTGCGCTTGGGTCACCGTCTCCGGGAAGTCGCTCGAGACCAGGAAGTCGATGGTCAGGCCGGAGACTCCGGCTTCATCGAGAAGACCCTGGGCGGTGGCGGCGTCACCGGACCCAAATGGTGCGTAGTCGAGGTACCAGGCAGCGTTTGAGGCCGGGATCGCGGCTTGATTGGCGGTGGCAGCTCCGAACTGGGCAGCCTCGGCAATCTCCTCACGATTTATAGCGTGAGCGATCGCCTGCCGTACCCGCACGTCGTCGAACGGCGGCAGGTTCTGGTTCAGGGCGAAGTAGTGGTAGTCGCCACCGGGTACTCTGCCCACAGTGACGCCGTCCTCGCCCGAGAGCGACTCGATGTCCTGCGGTGGCACCGTGTCGATCCAGTGGACCTCACCGGTCCGGAGCGCCGTCAGCTTCGTGCCCGCATCGGGTATCTGCACGAACTGAATGCCGTCAAGCTTGGGGAGGCCTTCGCCGGCTCGCCAGTAATCCGGGTTCTTCTCGAGCACGATGCCCTGGTCCGGAGACTGGGACACGAAACGGAAGGGACCGGTGCCCACGGGACTGGTCCCGATGGAGCCGTCGGTGACGATCTCCTCAGGAATGATTGCCATGCCCTTGAACCCGGCAATCGATACCAGCAGGTTGGGGCTGGGCTGGGTGAGGGTCATGACGACGGTTGCGTCGTCGGGTGCGCTGATCGTGTCGACTGCGCCGAATCGCCAGCCATTGAGTCCTTCGGCGATGATTCGCTCGAAGCTGTAGACCACATCCTGAGCAACCAGGTCACGGCCGTTGTGGAACTTGACGCCGCTTCGCAGGGTGAAGGTCCAGGTCAGGTTGTCGTCACTGATCTCCCAACTCTCCGCCAACGCCGGTTCCATCGACAGGTCGGCAGCGGGTTGAACGAGGGTGTCATAGACGTTCTCTAGCACCTGGAAGCTTGCGTATGCGCTTGTCATGTGGGGATCGAGTTGGTCCGGTTCGGAGCCTTGGGCCGCAATCAGGACCGCCTCGGCCGGAGCCGGTGCCGCGGTTGTCTCGGCGGGTGCTTCCGTTGTTCCTTCGGGAGCGGCAGTCGTTTCTGTAGTCGCCGCGGTCGTCGTTGTGGTGGTCTCCTCCCCAACGTCGACGCTCTCACCCTCGCTGCAGGCCGCGGCGGCTAGGGCCAACGCCAGCAGCAGGATTGTGATCCTCCAGCGTGTCTTTGCCTTCCTCATTATTCTTCCTCCTCGTTGTGTGTGGTCAGAAGCTCGGCGGCGTAACGACGCCGAGCACGACTGCGTTTGTGTCTGTCGGGTTGTGGTACCAGTGGGTCTTGGCTGAATCGTATGTGATGGCGTCGCCCTCCTTCAGGGTGAAGAGCTCGCCGCTGACGGTGATTTGCAGCGCTTCTCCGGAGAGGAGATACACGCACTCTTCGCCTTCGTGCTGGAACGGGGCTTCCTCGTTGGTGAAACCGGGGGGAACCGCAGTCTTGAGGACTTCGAGCCGGCCTTGCAGGTTCGGCGTGAGCAACTGCCAGGCAAGTCCGTTGTCGCCCAGTTGCAGCAGCTTGCGCTGGTCGCGCCGCACCATGTGCGCCGCGGCTTGACGGCCGTCGCCGTTGTCGACCAGCAGGTCTCCGACCTTGACGCCGAGTGCCTGGCTTATGCGGTAAAGCGTCCGGAATGAAGGATTGCCCTGGCCTCGCTCGACCTCGCTGATGAGGCCGGCGCTGACGCCGGCTGCGGCGGCCAGTTCTTTGACAGTGAAACGTCCCGTGCGGGCTTCACGCAACCGATGTCCCAGATCGGCCACGGAGGCATGGGCAGCCTCGGGCGGCTGTTCGATAGCAATCCCTCCCGATTCGATTTATCGAACGCCGTTCACTTTAGTGACATGACTTCGGCGATGTCTATGGGTGGGAACTCACGCCTTTGTGCGTGTGAATGGGACGAAGCGGACGCCGGCCAGGTTGTCCCGATCGAAGGTGCCGTCCTGGCGGCGGGTGAAGCGCCACAGGGTCTGGCGGCCACCGGCGGG
>CAMYKI010000039.1:0-1479 GCA_947258985.1 uncultured Acidimicrobiaceae bacterium | reverse complement strand
GTAGTGGCCGTCGGCCTCCTTGACCGATGCTTGGTAGCCGAGTTCGGCGAGCACGCTCCGGGATTGGTCGGCGAGTTCCGGGATGATCTCCACGGTGTACACCTCGCAACCCATCTCGGCCAGAACGGCTGCCTGGAACCCGGACCCGGTCCCGATCTCCAGGACTTTGTCGCCGGGTCCGACGCCGAGCGCCTGGCTCATTACGGCGACGATGTACGGCTGGGATATGGTCTGCCCATAGCCAATGGGGAGCGGGTAGTCGCCATCGGCCTGATCGGTCAGCTGGACGGGGACAAACCGGTGTCGGGGGACCGTGCGCATCGCCCGCAGGACGTTGCGGTCCTTGATGTTCGAGGGGAAATCCATGGTTCCCGGGTGTTGCTAGCCGTCGAGTGACGATCGCACTTCGACGGTCTCCCAGTCGAAAGTGTATTGCACCGCAAGGAAGTTGGGATCGAGGACGTGGACGAGACCGTCCTCGTCGATGGCCCGTCCGGCCCAGCGGCTTTCGATGACGAAGCGGTGGTAGGCCCTTTCGTCGTATTCGAAGGTCAGGAGCGGGTGGTCGGCGGTGCCGCCACAGTCAGTGAGGCTGGAGGCGTCGCCGGTGGAGCATGTAGCTGTGTGATCCCAGTGGCCGTCACCGTCGATGTCGATCGCGACCTCCTGGAGCCAGATGCTGACGTCGATCTCGTAGGTCGTGCCGGGGGTGGGGAGCGAGACGTGGAAGCCGTCGACGTAGCGGTCATTGCCGGGGGCGACGTCGTACCAAACCCGGTTCTCCAAACCGACGAGAGTCCGGAACTGCGGGTATGTCGCTCGCACCGGGCGAGGGAGGTAGTCGCTGGCCCGGATGATCTGACGCCAACGATCGACGTCGACGATCTCGACGCAGTAGCGGTCCGAGTACTCGTGAAGTCCGATGTCGCCGAACGATCCGATGGTGCCGCGGCGGGCATCCCATAGGGCATCGATGGAAAGCACCCCGATGCGGTTCTCGTCGGTGCACGAGTCGAACCCGTGATAAACGTGCTGGATGCACGAGGCGCCGCCTACCTCGGGTACGTCTGGGGAGAACGCCTCCGGGTCGAAGGCGACGGCAGATACATAGGTGTAGTACGGGCTCGATGTGCCCTGGACGAGGGCATCGTCCAGCCACGATTGCGGGTACCAGCACTGGTTGTCACGGGTGACGATGTAGTGGATCTGGCCGTTCTCAGCGAAGATCGATGCGCCGGTCTGCCCCTCGTAGGCGGCGCCCTGGACGATCTCGCTGCCGTGATGTGGACCTGTTCCGTTCGCGGCTACAGCTGGAGCGGCAGATGCGAGCGATAGGAGCAATGAGGTAGCGGCAATAGGTATCACACGCTTCATCGGGATCTGCCCGTCCATTGAACCGGTACCATTTGGGCCAACTCCTCGTCTGAGATCTGAGCATTCTCGGCGGCGTCGGATACTCGCCAGTTCCCGTCGTCGCCG
>CAMYKI010000038.1 GCA_947258985.1 uncultured Acidimicrobiaceae bacterium | reverse complement strand
CCGTCGTCGTCGGTGAACAGGTCTCCGGCGCCGGCATCGGTGTAGTTGAGTGCCCTCACCAGGAAGGCGGCCATCTGTCCTCTGGTGACGTTGTCGTCGGGGCAGAACATGTCGTTGGTGGGCGGGTTGCAGCCTTTGGTGATGCCCTCCTCGGCCAACCAGGTGATGTCCATCTCGAACACGGAGCCATCGTCGTCAGTGAAGTCGACGACAATGTCGATGCTCGCCGTTTGCCCGTCTTGCCCGTCATCCCGGTTGGCCGTCAGCTTGACCGCATTCCCGGGAACAAAGTCCCACGTCGGGCTACAGCCGGGGTTTTCGGGGTTGTCGACGGGATTGTCGAAGTCCATGCGGAACTCTCCGCCACCATGCGGCCACTCGCGTCGACAGAAGCCGTTGTCCTCCCAGCCTTCGGGTGGGTCCAGAGCGATGTGCGTGTCGGCAGGGGCGTAGCCGGTGACGGCGTTCTCAAACGGATCGATTACGACGTCGATGTCGATCGTTGTCAGCTCCCGCGTAATCGACCCACTGGTGGCCACCACGTGGTTGCCGGGTTCGAGCGGGCCTACCCCCCTTTGCCCCGTTTCCTGGTGCATGAAGGTCTCGGTGAATACGAGGGTTTCCTTGTCTGCGGTCTCCCAGACTTCGACTGTCATCTCGCCGGCCGGCCATCCGTGGAAGATATACTTCGGGCCGGAGGCGTCGCCGTTCACATAGGCTTGGATGGTCTCGTCCTGAGCAGATGCAGGCGTGCTCACCGCCAGTACTGAGGTCATCACCATTGCCAGCGTCGCCATCGCCGCGATCGTGGATCTGGCGCGCCGACGGCGCGCGACTACAGGGCTGAAAAACATGAATTAGCTCCTTCCGCCATTCCCGATACGCCCTACTTCGATCGTATGTGGCGGATGCCCGCCGGTCAATGGATCATCTGGCGGTTCCTGGGAGCAACGTGAGGGCCCCGTCGCCGGAGCCCTCACATCATTCGTCAGTGTGTCTTGCCTCTTACGGAACGAAGCAGGGAGCGCTGAAGTCGTGCCCCTCGGCCGTAGGCCCGACGAACATCCCTGTGGCCGTCTTGGTGCCACCGGGGCCGGCGGCATCAACCTGGTTGATGATGCTCATGCGCGGAGCGGAGACGTTCGGGTCACCCACGTAGCTCTGGTTCGGGAGCATGCCATCGAAGCTGACGTCCGTGAGCTGCTGGAGTGAGGCGACCACGCCCGCCCGGGTCAGATCCCCGTTGCCGACAGCCGCTTCGATCAACGCCTTCACCGGATACTGCGAAGCCCAGCCGTTTAGGAACCACTCATTCGGATCTTGCCCGATCGAGTCGGCGGCGGCGCGGGCCGCGTCATGGCCGGCGCTCTCTCCGAACCAACCCGGCATGAAGCCGGACTGGAAATAGGCAGCTTCGAGCGCAGGCAACAGGGCTTCCTGCTGCACGAGACCGGGGTTCCACGTCGGGTGGGTTCCGACGAACACCGCCTGGCCACCGGCACCAAACACACCACCCATTGTCTGTGCCATCTCGAGCGGGCCGGTGGTGATGAACACCACATTCGGGCCCGTCGCCAGTATCTGCGAAACCGCTTCGGACACATCGCCACCGGCCGACAGCGGCACCTGCGTCAGCTGGAATGTCGGGTCGCCCAGACCATAGGCCTCTGCACCGAGGGCAACACCTGCGGCGTAGTCGCCGCCGTAGTCACCGGGGAACCCGACGACCGCATAGCTGATCTCCGCCCCCAGCTGTCCGACGACGAAGTCGACGTCGTTCATTGCCTCGAAGCAATAGTTGACACCGGTCTCGAGCACGAGGCCGCCGCCGTCGTTCTCCGGGAACGCCCAACCCGACCACCAGGTGGCAGGAACTGCGACCATGTTGTCCTCGATGTACTGAGGAAGGGCCGCCTGCGTCTGTGGCGTGCCGAGCGACTGCGCCAGCATCAGGATGTTTGGCTCGATCTGCAGATACCCCTCAACGTGCTCCGAGGGGTTGTAGTGGGCGTCGACTGTGTTGTCGGACGTGATGGCCACGTCGAATCCGGCCACTCCGCCGTTGGCGTTGACTGTGTTCCAGAATTCCTGAGTACCGGCAACCGCGGGTATCGCCAGCGGCGCAAACGGGCCGTCGCTCAGATCAGAGATGACACCCAGGTAGATGCACCCGTTGTCGGCATTGCCATTCGGGCAAGGCTCGGCCGTGACGCCGACGTCAAAGGCGACCCCGGGTTCCGTTGTCTCGGTCGCGGCCTCGGTCGTCTCACTGGGCGCAGCGGTTGTTTCCGCCGCCGCCGCGGTTGTCGTGGTTTCTGCCGGGGCTGCGGTCGTAGTCTCTGCGTCGTCCTCCTGAGAGCACGCTGCGGCCACGAGCGCCAGCACCGAGAACAGTGCGAGCACCTTCACCCATTTCCTTCTCATTCTTCTTCCTCCTCCTTGTTGTCACTTGTAGCCGATGTCAGTATGAGAACGGCCATGCTTTCCAGTAGTTGCGGATACGGATCCAGACACCGTGGAGCCCGAGCGGCTCCACGATCAAGAAGACGACGATCAGCAGGCCGAACAAGATCTGTTCCACCTGCACCACCGTCAGAAAACCGCCCGACGGTGATTCTTCGATAAAGGGTACGACGCCCGCAACCAGGTCGACGATGCGAGGCAAGAAGGTAATGAAGACGGCACCCATAATCGACCCCATGATCGAAGCGGCCCCTCCGATGAGGATCATTGCGATATATACGATCGACAGCGTGAGGCTGAACGTGCGAGGTTCGACAAACCCGATGAACGTGTAGATCAGCGCACCGGCTACCCCTGCATAGAAAGAAGAGACGGTGAAGGCGATCAGCTTGCTCCGGCTGAGGTGGATCCCCATGATCTCGGCGGCGATATCGCGGTCCCGGATTGCGGAGAAGGCCCTTCCGGTTCGACTGCGCACCAGATTCTTGGCAAACAGGGCCATCACGAGCAGGACGATCAGGGCAAAGAGGTAATACTGCTGTTCCGGGGAGAGGGTGAAGCCGGCGAACGATCCCTCCTTGCTCAAGTCGTAACCGAACAGGACGGGCTTCGCAGTGGCGCGGCCCACCCCGATGCCGCCGGTGAGTGAGTCCCACTCTCTGAAGATGTGTTCGCCGATGAAGACGAGTCCCAGCGTCACAAACGCGAGATATAAACCTCGTAGCCGGAAGGCGATCGGTGCCACGAGAAGCCCGGTTAGCGCCGCTACCAGACCTGCGGCGGGAAGCCAGATCCACATCTCCAGCCCGAGACCGATCAGCGGACCACCCGACTCGCCGCCGAGTGCAGCCGCCGTGTATGCCCCGACGCCGAGGAAGAAGGCATGACCCAGCGAGATCTGACCGGCCCAGCCTGTCACCAGGTTCAGCCCGATGGCCCCGATGGCGGCAGCCGCGGCGCTGGCGCCGCGCGAAGCAAGGTCGTCGGACAGGAAGAATGTCAGTCCAGCCACCACGATGCAGAACGAGAAGAACCACACCCGCTGGGTGGTTGTCGGCAGGATCGACATGTCTCGCCGATACGCGGTGACCAAGCCGGGTCGCCCTCTCATACGCGCACCACCTCACGCGTCCCAAAGATCCCATATGGTCGCACCAGCAGCACCAGGAACATCACCACATAGGCGACGGCGGTCGAGAAGTTCTGTCCGAGGAATGCAAGGTACTCGGATTGATACGTCACGGTATACGACTCGGCGAGACCGATTATGAGCCCGCCGACGATGGCGCCCGGTATCGAGTCCAGACCGCCGATAACGGCAGCAGGCAGCGCCCTGATAGCCCTCACTCCGATCGCCGCAGAAACGCCGGTGCCGGCACCCAGGAAGACGCCGGCGATGGTTGCCAACCCGGCGGCGATGGCCCAGGCCACAGCAAACACCCGGGCCACGGGGATGCCCTGGGCGAGAGCAGTCTCCTGATCGATGGCGGTGGCTCTCATCGCCAATCCGAACCGGGTGTATCGGAAGAACGCCAGGAGTGATCCGACGACGATCACGCTGGATACGATCGTCGCCAGGTCCTTGCGAGACACGACGAGGTCGCCCATTTGCACAACCTGGATGCCCCAGGGGTCTCCGAGCGAGCGTATCTCAACACCAATCAGATCGAAGCCGATCACCGTCAGGGCGATATTGAGGCCGATGGTGAGAATCGCCACCGAGAAGGCGGGCTTGCCGACCATGGGCCGCAGCATGCTGCGCTCGATCACAACGCCGATCAGCGCCGAGAGGATGATGCCGAGCAGGAGCGCCACCCAGAAGTTGAGTTCCAGCACCGTCGAGAAGTAGACGACCCAGAATGCGCCCAGGATCATCAGGCCCGACTGGGCAAAGCTGAGCACCTCGCTCGACTTGTAGATGATGACGAAGCCCAGCGCCAACAGGGCGTAGATGGCGCCGGTGGCAAAGCCGTTGATGGTCGCCTGGAGGAACTCGGTCACGAGTACATCTCCTCGATGATGTCGGCGAACTGCTCGACGAGAACCTTGCGCTTGATCTTCTGTGTGGCGGTCAGTTCGCCCTGGTCGTGATCGAGTTCCTTGGGTATGAGCCTGAATTTCTTGATCTGCTCAACCCGGGCGAAGTCGGTGTTGGCCTCGTCGACCTGCCTGCCGATCAGTTCGATGACCTCGGGTTTCTCGCTCAGATCCCGGTACGTCGTGAACGTGATGCCTTTGCGCTGTGCCCAGTTGGCGGCAACGTCGAATTCGATACCGATGAGAGCGCTGATGAACTTGCGTCGGTCGCCGATCACCAGGGCTTCTTTGACGAAGGGTGAGACCTTCAGCCGATTCTCCAGCTCGGACGGCGAGATGTTCTTGCCGCCGGCGGTGATGATGATGTCCTTCTTGCGGTCGATGATGCGAACGTGGTTCTCGTCCCACTCGCCGACGTCGCCGGTGCGGAGCCATCCCTCAGCATCGATGGCCTCGGCCGTTGCCTCCGGGTTCTTGAAATAGCCCTTGAACACTCCGGGGTGACGGGTGAGGATCTCGCCATCGTCGGCGATTTCGACTTCACAGCCGGGCAGCGGTTCGCCGATGGTCCCGAGCTTCTCGCGTCCGAGTTGGTTGACGGTTCCCATCGCTGTGGTCTCCGTCATGCCCCAGCCTTCGACTATCGGGACTCCGACCGCCATGAAGAACTTCAGCACGTCAGGAGCGATCGGGGCCGAACCCGAAACCGCCTGCCGGCACATCGACATCCCCATCTTCTTCTGCAGCGAGCGGTAGACGAGCAGCCAACCTATCCCGTGGACGACACTTCCGAGGAACCCTCTGCGGCCGCGCTGCAGGAGCCGATCGGCGTTCCACATCCCTGCCTTGAAAGCTGCCCCGTAGGCGAGACGCTTGATCGGCGAGGCGTGCGCCATCCGGATCTGAGCTCCGGCGCTCATCTTCTCCCAGATGCGTGGGGGTGCCGGGAAGTAGGTCGGTTGGATCTCCTGGAGATCGGACACCACGGTGTCGATGGACTCGGCGAAGTTGACCGTGGCCCGGGTGGCGGTGGCGTAGCACAGGTCATAGAGGCGGCCGAAGACATGGCACAGTGGCAGGTAGGAAAGGAGCTCTGCCCGATCGGGCATGTCCCCGGTTCCCGCTATGACACTTCTCGCCTCTCCGGCCGTCCAAACCAGATTGCGATGGGAGAGCATTGCGCCCTTGGGAGGCCCCGTTGTGCCCGATGTGTAGACAATCGTTGCCGTATCTTCGATGTCGATGCCATCGACAAGCCGGTCGAATTCGCCCGGCATTGCCGCCAGCTGTTCCCTGCCCAGCTCCAAGAAGTCGTCCCAAGCCATCAGTGCGGGATCGTCGTACATGTTGACGCCGCGCGGTTCGATGTAGATGATGCGCTCCAGATGAGGCAGCCGTTCGCGAACCTTCAGCGCCTTGTCGACCTGTTCCTGGTCCTCAGCGATCAACACTCGCGATTCCGAGTGGTTGAGCAGATATTCCACCTCGGCGGACGGATTGGTTGAGTAGAGGCCGACAGACGCCGCCTGAATACCCTGGACCGCCATGTCGGTCACTACCCAGGCCAAGCGGTTCTCCGACTGAATCGCCACCTTATCGCCGGGCTCAACGCCGAGGGCGCGCAACGCCATCCCTGCGGTTCTGACCAGATCCCAGTACTCCTCGTATGTGGTCTCCCGCCAGACACCAAATTCCTTCTCGCGAAGGCCGACACGGAGCGGATCGCGTTGGGCGTTGGCGCGCAGCCATGCGGGCATGCTGCTGAACGAAAGGTCGGGGGTTTCGCTACGCGGTCGTTGCTGCGTCGCGGTCATGACGAGCCCTTTCCGCGTATCGCGGCCTCGGCTGCCTCGATCTCGGCCGAGTGCAGTTCTGTGCTGTGAAACTCCTCGCCGAGATAGGCGCGGATCACTTCGGGGTCGCGCTGCACAACGTCGGGAGCGCCGTCGGCAATCTTGCGCCCGAAGTCCAGCACCATCACCCGATCGGCAATGTCCATGACGAGACCCATATCGTGCTCGACGAGGATCATGGCGACGCCGAGCTCATCCTTGATGTCGAGGATGAAACGGGCGATGTCCTCAGTCTCCTCGACGTTCATCCCTGCGACCGGCTCGTCGAGCAGAAGGAGGCGTGGCTCCATCGCAAGCGCTCGCCCGAGTTCGACCCGTTTCTGGATGCCATATGGAAGCATTCCGACGAGGCTCTTCCGATACGCCGGGATCTCGAGGAAGTCGATGATGTCTTCGGCCTTAGCGCGGTTCGCAATCTCTTGCTTCCTGGCCCGGCCTGCGTAGATGCCGGCAGCCAGCGGCCCATAGGTGAAGTGGAGGTGACGACCGAGCAGGATGTTGTCGAGCACGGTGAGGTTCTCGAATAGCTCGATGTTCTGGAACGTCCGGGCGATACCGAGCTGCGCAACCTTGTTGGGCTTCATCCGAACGACGTTCTTGCCGCCAAACGTGATCGAGCCTCGTTGTGGCCGGTAGACCCCGTTCAGGCAGTTGAAGATGGATGTCTTGCCCGCACCGTTGGGTCCGATAATCGCAAAGAGCTCCCCTTCATCGACGTGGAAGTCAACACCGTCGATTGCGATCACACCGGCGAAGGAGAGGTGAAGATCCTCGACATCAAGCAACCGCTCGGTCATGACAGCCACCGCTTTCTGCGCTTGTAATGCTTGATGTCGCGGAACGACTTGCGTTCGGTGCCGGCGCCACCCAGACCGAGGTAGAACTCCTGGACATCCTCGTTGCGCATCAATTCGTCGGCCGGTTTGTCCATGACGATCTTGCCGGTTTCCATGATGAAGCCGTGCTCGGCAATGGACAACGCCATGGTGGCGTTCTGTTCGACCAGCAGGATCGCGGTTCCCTGGCTGTTGATTTCGACGATGAGGTCTCGGATCTGCTGAACGAGCAGGGGAGCGAGGCCCAGACTGGGCTCATCCAAGAGTAAGAACCGGGGATTGGACATGAGCCCGCGACCCATTGCCAGCATTTGCTGCTCGCCGCCTGAGAGATAGCCGGCGGTGTGCTTGCGGCGTTCCTTCAGGACGGGGAAGAGGTCGAACACTCTTGACAGGTTGTCCGTGCGTTCACCGGGGCTGCTGTGGGCCCCGACGCGGAGGTTCTCTTCGACGGTGAACTCGGCGAATATCCGGCGTCCTTCCATGACTTGCGTGACGCCGGTACCGACAATGGCCGTTGGCGTCAGCTTGTGAGTGGGTGTCCCATCGACACGGACCTCACCTTTGGTGATATCGCCGTGGTGAACATCGAGGAGCCCGGATATGGCACGGAGCACCGTCGTCTTGCCCGCGCCGTTGGCACCGAGTAGCGCCACGATCTTGCCGTCGGGAACCCGAAACGAGATCCCGCGCAGAACCAGGACGACGTCGTGGTAGACGACCTCCAGGTTGGCAACCTCGAGCACAGCTGACTGCTCCCTCCGTCAGTTGGCCGGGCGATAGCAAGCCCTAGCTGCGGCGACTATATCAATGCACGTGCATGTGATGTCGAGCGAACAACGCTTCCTGCGTAACTGGTGCCGGAATGTCCGGCAGGATTTACGCAAGAACGAGAAGGCGCCCGGTCGATGTGACCGGGCGCCTCGCTCGTGTTAGTTGTTGGTGTTGTCTGTTCAGTCCGCAGCTGCGGGGATCGATACCTCGTTCACCCGGTCGGTGGGCGGGGGAGGTACCGGGCTGTTCGCCCCGAAGTACTCGATGAGCGCATCGAGGTCGTTGCCTCCGCCAAACCGCGTTGAGGTGACGTCTCCGAAGGTATCGAAGTTGTCGCCACCGTCGGCGAGGAAGCTGTTCACCGTGACGTTGTAGGTGCCAGCAGCCATGAGAGCGGAGCCGTTCAACATGACGTTCTCGATCGTGACCGATGTGCACGAGTCCACCGGAGCGGTACCCGGGTCACCATCGTCGTCGACCGGTGCAACGGTGAACGACAGGTCATAGCTGAACCCTTCCGACACACCGAGGTGCAAGAACGGCCGGCTCTCGCCTGCCGGCTGACACTGCTCTTCGAGAACCGAGACGATCTGAGCCCCGGTCATCTCATATGTCACCAGGGTGTTGCCGAACGGCTGGAACGTGAACGCCTCACCGTAGGTAATTTCACCGTCGGCCTCTGCGCCCTCTGCCGTGAAGATCAGATCGGAACGCAAACCACCCGGGTTCATGAACGCGACGTCCGCGTCGTAGAGGGTGGCCGTCGATTCGAGCTGGGCATCTGAGACCAGGTTGCCGGCCGCTGACTCGACGCCGCGGCTAGTACCCGGAGGGGTGCCGCCACGGTTGATGTCGGCGGTGATGCTGCCGATCACATCGTTCGCAAAGGCATCGAACAGTGGTGTCCACTTGTCGATGATCGCGGTAATGATCGGGTCCGGATCAACCAGCTCATTCATCACAGAGTGATTCATCGAGGTGCTCATATCCCGCATCACGTCATTGGTGCGCGGATCGATCACCAGATTCAACTCGGAGATGACCCGACCGTATGAGTATGCACTCGTAACGATGCGGGGTACCCCTGCTGAATCGTCCAGCGTGCAGTTGTACGGCAGGTGGGTATGGCCGGTGATCAGCGCGTCGATCTCGGGATCGAGCGCGTCGTTGATCGCCACGATCGGCCCGGAAATGCCTACGCAAGCGTCTACATCACCCGGAGGTGGCGTCTGCGATCCGCCCTCGTGGAGCAGCACAACGATGGCCTCGACACCCTGCTCCTGCAGGATCGGTACCAGAGCGTTGGCCGTCTCCGCCTCATCGAGGAAGGTCCAACCGACAATGCCGGCGGCAGCGACCAGGGAATCTGTCGATTCCAGAGTCATCCCGATGAAAGCGATCTTGGCGGTCCCGAACTCCGTGACCCAGTACGGCGGCAGCGGTGTTTCACCGGCGTCGTTCTGGACGTTGGCGGCTAGCCACGGGAAATCGGCCCCCGGATAGGGGTCGTC
Organism: uncultured Acidimicrobiaceae bacterium; assembly: GCA_947258985.1. GTDB lineage: Bacteria > Actinomycetota > Acidimicrobiia > Spongiisociales > UBA5794 > JAAETI01. The sequence goes on along the minus strand of CAMYKI010000038.1, from coordinate 19,742 downwards.
CGGGAAGTAGCAGCCGTCCACGGGGTGACAGCCACCGTTCTGCATACGCAGCAGCTCGGTGACACCCTCGTCGAATTCGTGGTTCCCAACGCTCGACACGTCGAGACCCATAGCGTTCAGCGTCTCAATCGATGGCTCATCATGGAACAAGCCGGAGAATGCGGGTGATCCGCCAATGAGGTCCCCGGCTGCAACGGTCAGGCTATTGGTGTGGCCGTCACGGAGCTCCGTGAGCTTGGTAGACAAGCGCTCCCCGCCGCCGGCAAGTTCCCCATCGATGCGGACACCAAAGCTTGCCTCGAGATGACCGTGGTAGTCGTTGATACCGAGCAACTGGACATCCACGTACGCAAGGCCACGGTGGAGGAACGCAGCCATTTGGCCGCGAGTCATCAGGTCGGTCGGGCAGTAGTTGGTGTTGTCCGGCGGGTTACACCCGAGGGTGACACCGGCGGTTGCGATCTTGTCGATGTCGTCCTCGAAGATCGAGTCGTCATCGTCGGTGAACAGATCAGCACCGGCTCCGGCAGTCAGACCATAAGCCCGGGACATGAACGCGGCCATTTGGCCGCGAGTGACATAGTCGTTCGGGCAGTAGTTGGTGTTGTCCGGCGGGTTACACCCGAGGGTGATACCGGCGGTTGCGATCTTGTCGATGTCGTCCTCGAAGATCGAGTCGTCATCGTCGGTGAACAGATCTGCCCCCACGCCCTCGGTGAGGCCGAACGATCGGCTAATGAAGGCCGCCATTTGGCCGCGAGTTACCGCGTCGTCCGGACAGAACTGATCATTCGCGGGCGGATTGCAGCCCTTCGTGTAGCCGTTGTCTTGCAACCACATGATGTCGTCCTCGAACACCGAGTCGCCGATATCCGTGAACGTGTGGCTGTCGGCCGTGACCGCAACAGGCGTGACTATCACCATGGCCAATGTGAGCACCGTGGCGATGGTCAGGAACCGGCGTGGTGCACGGTTCTTCGTATGCTTTCGCAAGAGTGGGTCTCCCCTTTCCGTCTCTGAACGTCCCCAGGTGTGCCGTTCCGTCGTTCTTCCGATGCGATCGGCGTTGGGACCCGGCACCTCGCCTGGGCTTCTCCCTATAGAGATAACCTACTCCCTTCCCGGCGGTGATGCTGGACAACCGGCACCCGTTCATGCCGGGCTATCGCAGTAGGGGCGCGATGCTGCATTGTGCGAAGCGCGATGGGGGTTTGGCGACGGTTGGCTTTGGCAAGAAAGCTAAGAAGCGGACTTCGCGGACGCCCGGCCAGCCGGCCAGCGAAGGTCGGGCGGCTTAGGTCTCGTCTAGCGGGCGGATGACGAGGCCGGCCGGGAGCTTCGGGGTGAAGAGGGTTGACTTGGGGGGCATGACCCGGCCCGAGTCGGCGACGGACATCACGTCCTCCACCCGCGCCGGGTAGGGCAAGAACCACACGTCCTCATCGAGATCGAGGTGACTCGTCTCGGTGAGATCAGCAACAAACTGGAGATGCCTGCCGGCCCGGGTTCCGATTCCGAACACCGGTTCCAGAATCAGATTCTGTAGCAGGTTGACATCGAGCGCATCGTACGCGTCGTCGGGAATCTCGGCAGCTCCCAGCCGCAGCAGGAAGTACGTGTCGCCGACCCGCGCTCCGAATTCGCCCGTCTCCCTTGGGCGCGCTGCCGCAGCATCGACTTCTATGAGAGTGTGTTCGGCTCCAAGGCGGTTGATGATGGCCCCGTCATCGGTATCGACGTGAACGACACAGCGGGCGAACGACCGCAGCCTCAGCTCCTCAGAGGAAAAAAGTCCGGCAGGCAGAAAGGCATCCCGTCGACCCTCCTCTGCAGCAACCCGGGCCGCAGCGGCCAGCCGATGGTGACCGTCGGTCACATACAGCACGGTGTCGAACGTAAGGCATACGTTCTGCGCCTCCTCGCCCGCGATCACCCAGAGCTCGTGGAGTGAACCGTCCATGGTTGGGAACGAAATATCGGCGTCCCGGTCGATGTGGGAGTCGATGAGAGACCTGATTGAACGGTTGGGGCGGTGGCCCAACGCCACCGGATTGCCGTACACGCGCGTGTGGCGCATGTAGTCGGCCATCTTGCGCTCCGTCCTGGCAATCGTGTTTTCGTGCCGTTCCACCCGGCCCGCGGCATAGGCCTCGAGCGAAACGTCGGCAATCAGCCCGATCGCGGAGATGGCAGGCCCGGATTGCCGGTAGATGAAGACTGCAGGTCCCACATCGCGAAGCGCACCCGAACGGCGTTGCCGGTCGAGCCACTCCACCCCCTCGGCCTGCGATGCCTCCGCTCCGCGTCCGAGCGAGTAGCGGAAACTGAGCGGATCACGGCGAGCAGCTGCGATTTGGTCATGAGACAGGGTCGAGGCCGGTGGCCCTGCGATGCGAGGGCCAGCCGACGCATCGGGCACAGAACCCGTAAACGGTCGCAGAAGAGCACACACGGTCTTCATGATGACATGTGGCGGTAGGAATCCCGAATGAAACGACCGATGCCGTTTGTCAACTGTCCACCGAGGCTCCGGCGACCTCTGTCTCCGTCGCCCGGTCACCCGCCGGGGGAGTAGTGCGATTGGTCATCCCAAAGAACAACCTGCCTACCGGAATCAAATACCCGAAGTAGCCGACGACCATAAGCAGAGACGGGTCCGGGCGCCACCCGAACAAGGACCTGGCAAACCGGGCTAGCAGGTTCGTATCCGGGTCGAGGACACCGAGATCCCAGACCGGCTCCAGCACGATCGGGAGCATGCCGACCTCCTGGAACTCATGGATCCCCTTGGCGACGAGGCCCGCCGCGAAGAGGATGATGAGCGTTCCGGTGACTCGGAAGAAGCGGCGGACGTCGATCCGGGTGCCTCCGCGATAGATGAGGTAGCCGACCCCGATGGCAACCGCCAGGCCCAAAACCCCACCGAGCAGTTGAAAGGCGTCGGCGTCGGTGCCGACCGTTGTGGAGATGAGAAACAGAGCAGATTCGAGCCCTTCCCGCAGGACCGCGAAGAAGGCAATCGCAGCGAGTGTGCCCGCGCTCCCGGTGGCAAATGCCACGCCGACTTGATGCTCGAGCCGGCTCTTGATGTGACGAGCCTGGGATCCCATCCAGAAGACCATCCAGGTGAGCAGAGCTGCTGCAACCAGCGCAATCAGCCCTTCTGCTATCTCTTCAGCCCGTTCCTCCATCGCTCCGATCGTGGAGAACACCACAACCCCGACCGCAGCCGAGAGCAGGGCCGCCGACAACGTGCCCGCCCAAATCCAGCGCGCCTGACGGGAGCCGCCGAACCGGTTGACGTACGCCAGCAGGATGCCGACGATCAATGCCGCTTCGAGGCCCTCGCGCAGCATCACCAGAAATGCAGCCACCGGTCTCTCCTTCAGGTTATCTAGCGGTAGGGGAGAATAGCACTACCGCCGTAGTGGTAATAGTGGGAATGTCCGTTGTCGCACCGCGGCTGCCGCAGACGATCGGCGATTGAAGAATCCGGCGGGATTGCCAATAGAACCGAGAGCTATTCCTTCTGCGCGGTATTCGCCGAGACTCCAGCGACTTGTCCGCAATCGTGATGCTTCTGGCAGCGTTTGCGTTATTGGAAATCATCAGGCAACCAGGAACGCGGAGCGCCTGGCAGGCGCGATGACGGGATTCCGGATGTCGGCACAGGAGACCGTGGCATTCGCCCTTCGTGGGCCTTAGGCAACAGGCGTTGGGGTTGTCTCAGTCGCCGCCGTCTTGTGCTCGATCGTGATCGGCGACGAAGTCGCGTTCTACACCGCTGACCGCGGCGGCGAAGGCCTCAGGATCCTGCTGGCGTATCTTGTCGAGGACGATGGCGGCCATACTCTCACCGACTTTGCCCCGTTCGCTGATCCACCGGGTGCGGCGTGACTCCTCCGTCTCCAGTGCGGTCACGATGGCCGTCTGGCGCTCCTCGGACACATCGAAGCCGAGTACGGCATTGGAGAACGGTACGAGGTCGGCTCGATAGTCGTGACCGTCCGCATCAAAAACGCCGGGCTCCACTCGGGCGGCGTTCTTGTTGTCGATTAGCGCCTGGATGAACGTGGTGATCGGTATCCACCGCTGCGATTTCGGCACTCTGGGCGGTCGGGTATCGGGGTCACCCAGCCATTCGGGCGCTTGCACCACCAGGCCGGGGCCGAAAACGGCAACACCGTCGTTGTAGTGGGTGATCATGACGTACCGGATGCGTTCCCGCTCCGAGTCGGGCAACGCTTCCCATTCCCCGATGTTGTTGAAAACCCCTAGCAGGGAGCGGTCAACGTCGGGCCGAACATCGCGTAGCACCTGTTCCTTCCACTTGCTCTCCATCGGGGTACCGATCCAAATGGCGTAGTCGATGCCGGCGTCGATGAGGCCTGGTGTGCCTTGATCGATAAAGGCGTCCTGGCTGGACCACGCCCCCAGGCTCTCGCCGAACATGACCACTGTCGGCCGCTGGTCGGCAGGGCGTTCCTCCAACTTCGCTTTGACGGCATCGACGAGCATGCGGGCCTGTTTGCGGCCGTCGGAGACCCGATCAAGCGATATCGGAGAGGGTCTCGCCCCGTATTGCATCACGACATTGGCGCAGTCGCCGAGCGAAAGGAATTCGAGCGCGCCGGCCGCGGCGTAGTTGCCGTACCCGGTACCGGTTGGAGTAGTGATCATGAGCCACGAGCGATCGAACGCGCCGGTCCGCTCCAGCTCGTCGATGGCCAACGCCACCCGCGCTTCTTCGGTCTCCGCACTCTGCAGGCCCACAAAGACGCGAACCGGCATCGCCTTAGCCTTCTCCCCGGTCACCTCCTCAATGATCTCGGGGATGCGGGTCGTCCAGACGAATCTCCGGCCCACGCGTCATCAACGTACGCTGGAACGTATAGGGAACAGCGCCGGCCGCCACTGCTGCTCCGGTCGCGCCGGCACGCCGGCTCATCGCCTTGGTCAGTTCGTCCATGTCAACAGCGATCCCCTCTCGCGTTCTAGCCTTCTTGCGGTCTGGCGGGTGTCTGGATGGCGCGCCGGGTTACGCGTCATGCTCGACTTCGTCTTTCACCGGCCCAAACCCCACGACCCCGATGCCGAGTCGTTCCAGCTTCGCCAGTGCGCCGTAGAGCTGTGCATCGTCTTGGACATCGAGCGTCATCTCCGTCGAGTCTCTTCGAAGCTTGATCGAAACCGGCTCTAGGGCTTCTTTTAGGGAGGCGCCGAGACGGCCTCTCAGAACAAACATGTATTCCACCGTGAACGTACCTATCGTGGATACTCACAAGTGTCACCCATCGGCGGGTGGCCCGTCATCCCCCAGCGTGGGTGAGCATCACAGAATTCTTAGCAGCGCCGGATGACGGGTACAGCGGGTCTGTATCGACGCGGCTCAGACGAGCCCTTGGTTACCGGCTATCTGGGAAGCTTCTTCCCGGCTCGTGGCACCGAGCTTGACGTAAATCGACTTGACGTGGCTCTTGATGGTGTTGAACGAGATACCCAACTCCCGCGCGATCTCACGCTGCGACAGATGGGTGGCCGAGAGCAGTTGAAGAATGCGCGTTTCCCGCTCGGTGAGGCCGGGATCACGTCCCGTGCGCTCGACCTCAGGGCCCATACGATCCTCGATCTCAACCAGGCGCCCGGTGTGCCAATCAGAGCCCCCAAGGAGGTCTATGAGGCGTCGCGCATCGTCAACCCACCGCCTCGCCCGCTGTGTTCTACCTACGCTGACTTCGGCGCCGGCGAGCCAGATCAGAACCTCCAGCTGATCGGTGGGATCGGCGGATCCGAGCGTGTGGCTGACTTCAGCCAACTCCGCGGCCGCCTCGATCGGCCGCCCCTCGGCGCACGCAACTGCGGCTCGAGCGACGATGGTTGCAGACATACTGGCCAGTTGGGATTGCTCGGGCCGGATCGCAGCAGCTTCCTCGAGACGCGCTTTGGCGGCATGAACCCGGCCTTCCAGCACGTCGATGACAGCGCTCCATCCGGTCGCAACACTTCTCAGCAGAGGCTCCGGGCTGACCAACACGCGGTCGAAAGCTGCCTGCGCCGTCGTCAGGTTCCCGCTCATGAAGGATGCGTACCCAATGCCGTAGTCTGCGATCGGACGGTACGGCGAGGCTTCGTCGATCAAGGTATCGGCGCGACGGGCGCTTGCCGCGACCGTGGGCAGTCCCTCCATCGCATAGAGGGCGTTCATGACAGCCCGAGATGCCTCGACGGAGGGGCACCCATCAGGCAGTGGGCCATCCGGAGCAAACGACTCGGCACGCCCCAGGTCAGAGACCGCTTCGCGCCAGCGGCCATCACGTGCGTTCAACCACGCCCGGGTCACCAATAACGGTGCACTCCGTTCCGCTACCTCGGGAGGGATTCTCGTCAGATCCCTGCGCAACGTGGCGAACTGGCCGCTGCGAAGGTAGTCGAGCCACGACCGGTTGATCATGTCGCAGGCTACGGAGTACTTCCCCGCACGCACCGTCATGTCCAACGCGATCCTTGCGTGATCGTTGGCTGCATACCACTTTGCAGCACACAACATCCAGTTCCGCACGTCGACGTCCGATTCACGACCAAGAAGGACATGTTCGGCGACGAGCGGATGTAGCCGGTACCACTCGCCCGTCCCGTCGACTTGGCTGAACAGAACCTCGGATCGTTCCAAGCGCTGCAGGGCTTCCCGTCCATCAGATATGTCAAGGGTGTGTTCGAGCAACGGTGCGCATACCTGCGGGCAGAAGGCAGCCACCAGCAGCAGAGGCCAATCGTCTTCGTTGCTCCGCAGGACCTCTTCCCGTATGTACTCAGTGATATGGCGACGGTCGGATCCACTGGTGGGCCCACTCAGGCGACGACTCGATCCGAATATCAGTGTGAAAGCCGCCGGCCAGCCCTCGGTGATGGCCAATGATTCCTCGACCAGGTCGGGAGTGGGCTCAACATCGCGAGATTCGAACCAGTCGGCGGCCTCCTCCGCGTTGAAGCGGAGGTCGCGCTGTCTGAACTCGACCAATTGTTCAGCCGCCCATAGGCGCGACATAGCTAGGCCGGGGTCGCGACGCGTTGAGATCACCAACCTGGCTAACGGGGGTAGCTGCGAAATCAGACGCGCAATGCTCTCGTCGACTTCCGGCGAGCGGACTTCGTGATAGTCATCCAAAACGACGGTCACCCTGGTCTGCAACGAGCACAACCGGTTCGAAACCGTGGAGACACGCTCGTCGAGTGTGGACATACCCCTATCGACCAGTGCTGGAAAAGCTCCCGGAATCGCTCGGTCGAGCGCAGCAATCAGGTGCAACCAGAAACGGACCGGATCCGAATCATCGCGGTCGAGCGTTACCCATGCCACCGGACATTCACTGTCACCGACCCACTGTGCGACCAATGTCGACTTGCCAAAGCCGGCCGGTGCCGATACGAGACCCACGCGCTCCTCCCCGCTCAGGGTGTCAGTCAATCGGCGGCGGACGAGGGCCCGACGAGGGATCGTTGGGAGATGCAGCTTTGACGCTACGAAAGCTGCAGATTCGACCGGCGGAGAAGATGATGAAGTCAGATTGACGACCACCGCCGACCGCACCACCTCGGACTGAGTTTTGGGACCTGGAGCTGTCATCCGCGCATCCCCTAGGCCACCCCGGCTACCGGGGGTTGCTTTTGCGAGTCCCGAACAAGCAACGAGTCGAGCAAGTCGGAACTCTCCGCTACAAATGCAACATCCGCTGCCTCAGCAATCGCAGAGGCGGAGGGTCCTACAACGAGGACGCTAGCGCTCATAGTCTCCTGGATCGCGCTGATAGTTGTGACGAGGTCGTCCGCTGCGAGGATGTCGTCGGCGATGACTAAGGCATCGGGCTGAAGGCTGCGAGTGTGGGTGATCAACTCGGCCGCGGTCGACGCCGTGGCGACGAGTCGGATCTTCACGGAATTGATTGCGAGAAAAAGCGCAGTACGCATCTCCCGTTCGGCCGCACCGATCACGATGCTCAGCGGAATCGGCGTACTGTCGTCCTCGCTCCCTAGGATGTCGGCCATGCCTCTGACCGTACGTTCATCCTCGGCGAAACGCTACAGGCCGGCCTGTCAGGTTTGGCCTGGTAGATCTGTCAGGTGCGCGGTCCCGGCCATTCTGGGCTGCCGTCGGCCGGCACATCACAGGAGGGTGCGGCCGGCGTGACCTTTTGGACAACGGGTCTCGCGGTGGTTGCTGGACTGTGCTTTGCGTTCTCGTTCCTCGAAGCGTTCTTTGGCTGGAAGCGCAAGACGCAGCGAACCGTCCACCTCGAGTTCGCCGTCTTTGCTCTGATGTATGGCGCCTCAGTCCTTGCCTCAAGAGCGGGATACGCGGCCATGTCGGCCGAAGACTTCGTAGCGGCAGAACGTATGACCGCGATCTTCGCCCCAATGGCGTGGATCGCGTTGTTGTGGTTCGTCGCTGACTTCACTGAGCTCCAGCAGCGCAAGGTCTTGGGCGTACTCAGCGCCTTGTTCGCCGCGATCACGATCGTGGGCGTCGTTGCCCCGAACCTCATAGTCGGTGACGCCGCGGGCGTATCGACGTTCGAGTTTGCCTGGGGTGAGCAGGTGCTCGTCCAGCGGGGCGAAGACGCTCCGCTCACGGCGTTCGCGATTCTCATGCAACTGGCTGGACTCGTGTTCATCATTGCAGCAACCGTGCGGCAGTACCGCCGGGGAGCCCGCACCAGGGCCAGAATCCTCGCCATCGGCATTGGCTGGTTCATGGCCACGGTCGCCACCGATCTGCTCGTGGACATCGGAGCCGTCGATTTCGTCTATCTGTCCGACTTTGGCTTCCTCGGTTTTGTCATCGCCGTCAGCATCCAGTTGGCGCGGAACACGGTCGAAACCGAACAGGATCTTCTCCTTTACCAGGCAAACCTCGTCGCAATGGTCGATGAGCGAACCAACGAGCTGCGGCGCACCCAAGCCCAGGTGGTCAGGCAGGCCGCCGAGCGGGCTGCGGTGGATGAGCGGGGACGTGTGGCGCGTGAACTCCATGATGTCCTCACTCAGACGTTGTTCTCAGTAAACCTCATCGCCTCGAGTCTGCCGCGACTATGGCAGGACGACCCCGAACAGGCAGAGCGCAACACCCACGAACTGCGCCGCCTGACCCGAGCTGCGATGGCCGAGATGCGCACCATGTTGCGCGAGCTCCGCCCCGACACAATCGTCGAAACTCGCCTCGACACGCTTATCGAGCAGTTGGTTGACGGCTTGGCCACGCGTCACGATCTACAGACCGATGTGCGCACCGAAATGTCCGGTGTGCTGCCTACCGAAGTGCATATCGCCGTCTACCGGATCACCCAGGAGGCGCTCAACAACATCGCCAAGCACGCCAATGCCAACAAGCTGTCCGTAGCGCTGGACGGCGATTCCCGGCGGGTGAAGCTCGAGATCGGCGACGACGGTCTCGGATTCGACCCGCGAGACCTCAGAGACGGATCGATGGGGCTCGGAATCATGCGCGAGCGAGCCGGCGCCGTAGGCGCTCGTCTCACTATCGATACCGCCCCCGGATCCGGCACCCGAGTCCGGCTCGACTGGTACGCCCCCGACGACGAGAATGTCGGACCATGAGCAATCCGATCCGGGTCTTCCTCGTCGACGACCACAAGATGGTCCGTCGCGGCCTGAGGGTGTTCCTCTCCGTCCACGACGACATCGAGGTGGTCGGGGAAGCGGAGAGCGGTCGGGATGCGCTCGACACGCTCGGGAAGACCGACGCCGACGTCGTACTCATGGATCTGCGCATGCCAGAGATGGACGGTCCCACCGCGATCGCCCGGCTGAGCGACGAGCATCCTGAGCTCCAAGTGATCGCCCTGACCAGCTTTGCCGACGAGTCGCTGGTCAAGCGGGCCATGGATGCGGGAGCAACCGGTTACCTGATGAAAGAGGCCGACGAGACCGAGATCGTGTCAGCGATCCGGCTCGCCAACGAGGGACAAGCGGTTCTCGCCCCTGAGGCAATGCATGCACTCCTAGAACGACCCTCGGCCGGCTCGGTGCAACTGACGGAGCGCGAGCGCCAGATCATGGCACTTCTCGCCAAGGGCCTGACCAACCGGCAGATCGCCGGCCGACTTGACGTCAGTCTCTCCACCGTCAACTTCCACGTCCACAATATCCTCGACAAGCTGGGCGCCAAGACGAGGACCGAAGCAGTGGCTTTGGCTCGCAACGAGGGTCTGCTCGGCACGTGAAGAGCCGCATCCCCGCCGTGTGGCCGAGCCAGGCCCGACGACCGCGGAAGGCCCTCACCCCGGTTGGGGGTGGTTCCGTCACCCACCCCTTCGGTTTGATGAGAACCACCCGAGGGGATGTCGGCATGCACAACAAGACTTACAAGCCGAACGCACGCCGCGCCGAGATGGGGTGGAGCCATGAGTGATCTACTGATCGTCTTCACCACGGCCCTGCTATCTGGGGGTTTCGCCATCCCCTCCGGATTCCTCCTGGAGCTACCGGCCCTGACCACGTACCTCGCCACATGTGCCGGCAGCATCGCCGGGATGGTGGTCTTTGCGTTCGTCGGCGGCGGTTTGCGCACCTGGATCGTAAATCGCATGGACAACCCCGAGGAAGCCCAGGAGAAGGTCGCCGGCCTGCTCGGCAAGTGGGGAGTCAAGGGCCTCGGGCTGATTGGCCCGATCTTCCCCGGTGTCACGGTGAGCACCGTCGCCGGCCTCGCCGTTGGTGTCGACCGCAACGAGCTGATCAAGTGGATGACCATCGGCATCTTCGGCCTATATGCGGTGTATACAGTCGGCCTGGCACTGTTGATCGAGATCACGGGGATCTGACGCTGCGAGAAAGAGGTTCAGCAGAATGACCGCTAGAACTAGTTCCGGTTCCGCCAAGACCTTTGAGTGGTGGATGCTCACCATGTTCGCCATGGGGGCGGCGTACTCGGCCTTTGTATCGCTGCTCATCCCCCCTTTCGTCACCGAGGTCACCGGAAACGCTTCGTCGGCGGGAGTCGTCATGGCCATCATCGCCCTGGGAGCCATTCTCGGGCCGCCGTTGGGGTCCTTTGCCGACAAGTATTCGGCACATCGGTTGGTCCTGGTCGCGGGTGTATTCGGGATGGCACTGTCGTTTGTCATGTACGCACTGTCCGCTACCGACGGGGCCCTATTCGCGCTCGATGCCCTCGTCATGGGAATCTCGGTTGCCGCGGTCTCGGCAACGGGCCCGGTATTCATCGTCGGGGCCAACCTGCCCCAAGAAATCGAAGCCAAGCAGATGACCACATTCCAATTGATGATGCCCGCCGGTCAGGTGGTGGGCGGTCTGCTGCTCGCTGCGGCAGCAAACTGGTCGTTTGATGCGCGTTTTTGGTTGGGCGCCGGTTTCATCGGGCTCCTCGGCGTGGTCGCTCTGTTCACCACATCGGCCCCCAATGCCCGACTCCAGGCCGCCATCTCCCAGCGCCAGGAAGTCGTCACCGAGGTTCGGAAGGCCACTCTCAAGCAGGTCTTCGTTTCTACTTTCGGCCTCTTCTGGCTGGTTCTAGTGCTGACCTCCATCACGAGCAATGGGATCAACTCCCAGATCGCCAATATCCTCCCCAATGTCTACGGCATCGAGGAGCGGACCACGTCTGCCTTGATCTCCGCTGCGGGGCTGATCAACATCTTGGTCTTCTTCCCGGCCGGTCGCTGGATGGGACGGAGCGGGCCATTCCCCGTATTCACCGCCGGCATAATCGCTCGCACGGCCGGTGCGTTGGGCATGGCCGGCGTCGGGCTCGCCCTCGACAACGCCGTGATCCTGGGAGCTGCCTTCATGCAGCTGCTGTATCAGGCCAACCCCTTTGTTCGCCTCGGCCAGTCCACCAACGCCGCCAGGTTCGCCACGTTCCCCCAGGGGGCAGTTCAGGGTTGGGTGATCGCCTCCAGCGCTGTCGGTGGCTTCATTGGTGCGGTGCTGGGTGGCTTCCTGGCGGATTCGGTAGGTTTCAACTCCATCAACTGGATGGCGGCAATTGCCGGCGGCCTGGCAGTCTTGTTGACTGTGCTTTGGCTGACTCCGGCCAATAGGAAGTTCGAGGCCGAGCAGGAAGCGGACGCGTGAAGAACACGCTGGTGTTGGTCGGGTCTGCGACGGTGATTGGCGTGCTCACCGGCGTCGTCGTCATCGGCGTCGAGCACCTGGTCGAAGACATCCTCCACGAAGTACAGGAAGCGGAGCCGTGGGTCATCGCGGTAGTGCTGGCGATCGGTGCAGTGCTCGCCGCGCTACTGGCCTACTACCTCGGAGGGCGCTCGAGCTCCACGACGGAGACGTATGTGGAGAAATTCCATGAGGAAGATCCGCCGTTGGAGGCGAAGTACGCACCGGGCCGTCTCGCCGCCTCGGTGTCGACCCTCGGTTCGGGTGCCCCTATGGGTATGGAGGGTCCTGCGATATACAGCGGTGCCGTCATCGCCACGCTCTTCCGTCGCTTCAAGTGGACCAGCAGGCTCGACACCACTTCATTGCTCAAAGCCGGGGCCGCCGCCGGGGTGGCCGCAGTATTCAAAGCTCCGGTCGCCGGCGCTATCTTCGCCCTCGAGGTCCCATTCCGCGACCGGATGTCGGGGGAGCGAATCCTCCCGGCGCTGTTTGGTTCTGCCGCCGGCTACCTGACTCTGACCGCAATAGACGGCACCGACCCTGAGCTCCCCATCGGCGCCGTCGAAGTGACTTTCGGTAGGGCAATGGCCGCTCTCCTCCTCGGCGCCATCATCGGGATAGTCGCTCGCGGCATTATCGAGGCGATCCGTATCGCCGAGCGCTACAGCACCAAGGGCCTCCCGTGGGTGCGCGGCCTCGCCGCTGGGGCCGCCCTCGCCGGTTTGTTCGGCCTCGGGCGCGGGCTTACCGGCGAGAACGTCGCCATCACCTCGGGTTTCCCGGTCGTCGACTGGGCACTACAACCAGATCACGCTATCTGGCTGCTAGTTGCCGTGTTGCTCATCCGTACTTTGGGAACCTCCGTGGCGGTCGGTGGCGGGGGTGCCGGGGGGCTGTTCGTGCCGCTGATCGCCACCGGAGCCATCGTCGGACGGATCTTCGCCGACGTCGGCAACGCCGAGGACCTCACGATGTACGTCCTAGTCGGCGGAGCCACCATGCTCGGAGCCGGCTATGCGGCTCCTCTCACCGCGGTCATCATCATCGCTGAACTCACCGGCCAACCGGGGCTCATCGTGCCCAGCCTCATGGCCACCACTATCGCCATGCTCACCGTCGGCAACCGATCGGTCAGCCACGCCCAGCGATCCGGGTCGGAGGCGAGCGAGGCAGATGCTCACACGCACGTCGCAGGAGGTTGACCATGCTCGGAACACGGGACAGGACCCATAGCGAGAGCCGGGAATTCGGAAGAGCCCTGCGCAAGGAAGTCCCGCGTTCCAGCCACGCCGGATGGATACCGCCGCCGGATCGTGCCGACCCCGTCGACCTCCTGGACTCGCAGAACGCCGACCGCCTGCCGTGGCTGGTCCCGGTGCGTTTCGGGCGCATGAGCCCCTCAGCGTTCACGTTCTATCGGGGTGGCGCCAAGATCATGGCTAACGACCTGGCGTCGACGCCGGACACCGGTCTGAACGTGCAGGTGTGCGGCGACGCCCACCTGCTGAACTTCGGAGCGTTCGGCTCCCCGGAGCGGGCGCTCATGTTTGACCTGAACGACTTCGACGAGACGCTGCCCGGGCCGTGGGAGTGGGACGTCAAGCGCTTTGCCGCCAGCCTCATGATCGCCTGCCGAGACAACGGGTTCGACGACGAGGAGAGCCGGGCAGCAACGCGACGCGGGGTCCAGGCCTATCGGGAAGCGATGGGCACCTTCATGGACATGCGCGCCATCGATGTGTGGTACTCCCGCCTCACTGCGGGCGACATCCGTCGGCTGATGCCCAAGAAGAATCGCAAGCGAGTGGACAAACGGATCACCAAGGCCCGCTCCAAGGACAGCCTGCAGGCGTTTTCCAAGCTGGCCGAGCCCGACGGCGACTCCTACCGGATCAAGAGCGACCCACCTTTGCTCCATCCCCATCGTGATCTCGCCTCCGTGGCGGGCCACTTCGGCGAACCGCTCGACCTCGACGAACTCGAAACGCTGATGCGGCAGGCCTTCGGGAACTACACCGCAACCTTGCGGGATGACCGGAGGCTGCTCGTGCACCGCTATCAGATCGTCGACTGGGCGATCAAGGTCGTCGGCGTCGGCAGCGCCGGCACCCGCTGCTTCATCGTGTTGCTGATGGGCCGCCAGGAGGGCGACCCCCTGTTCCTCCAAGTGAAGGAGGCGACTGCCTCGGTGCTCGAGGACCGCCTCCCCGCCAGTGAGTATGCAACCCACGGACGCCGAGTAGTCGAGGGACAACGCCTGACGCAGGCCGCCAGTGATATGTTCCTGGGTTGGTCGCGAGGCAAGACGAGCCACTACTACTGGCGACAGCTGCGCGACATGAAGGGCAGCGCCGCTGTCGAGAAATTCACGCCGCGCGCCATGACCGCTTACTCGACGCTCTGCGGATGGACGTTGGCGAGGGCGCATGCTCGCTCCGGAGATCCGGTTGCCATCGCTTCCTACATGGGGTCGGGCAGTGTCTTCGACCGGGCTGTGACCGAGTTCGCTGCTCTTTACGCGGACCAGAACGAAGAGGACTATCGGCAGCTAGTCGCGGCCATCGAAAGCGGTCGTGTCGAGGCGGCAATCGAGGACTGAGCTAGAGCAACGTGGTCGTCAGCCAAACCTGACGTCAGAGAGAGGAGCAGGCGTGGAGACCAGCGCTGCCGACCGAGCATCCCTACTCATCGCCGTCGCCACTGCAAGCGGCGCATTCATAATCGGGTTCAATTTTGGGGCCTTCGATGTCATCTTCTTCGACGCACTGCTGTCGATCTGGGTGGTTTCAACCATCGTGCTCATCGCTTCGTTCATCACCAACCTCCCGCCCCGAAACTGGTTTGGGCGACTGATACTGCTGAGCCCGTCGGTCTGGATCATCCTGGCTTGGATTGCCGATCCGGCCGGAAAGGATGCGGCGAGCGACGCGCTCTACGTGTTCACCCTGATACTGACGCTGGTAACGCTACCGTTCGTCGCCTGGGTGCTGGTGTCGGCCATCAACCCAGGCTTTCTCGATTTGCCCCGCCCCAACCGCATGGCGGTCATCGCCGCCCTGGTGGTGTTCGCCCTTGCCGGGTTTGCAATGGGTCAGCGCAACGATGTGTTCTTCAACTGCGATGACTTCAAGGTCAGCGGCAACGATCTTCCGGCGAACTGCACATCCGGTCCCAACACCCCGAACCCGAATCAGTGATGCCGGACCCGCAACGTGTCACCCACCGTGGGTGTGGCTAGCTAGCCCATCAAGCTGAGACGCTGGGCGGCAAGCGATTGGAGGAGTGGGCGATGCAAGCCGGACTGCTGAGCCCAGAAGCTGCCCGGCGGGCTGGGAGGCGGACCACGTTCAGGCCCTGCCGGGCCGCGCTGGTTCCCGACCTGCGGGCGTATGGGGCTGAGGCGAGATTCTTTGATGGAACCTACGTCTACCCGACCGTCAATCGCGTCGATGACTTGCGGGACGTCACCGGAAAACAGGAATCGGATCGCGGGAGCGGCGCCCTTTGGTGTCGCTCCCAATACCACGAGGAGGAGCGTCATGCGCTGGCTGGGCAGCTTGGCAGTTTTTGTTCTTACACTTGCAGTACTCAAGTACTTCTTCGGCTGGAACATTTCAATCGCGGGCAGCCTGGTGCTGACGTTCGTCTTGACCGGGGTGTCGATGCTGTTCAACCGTGGACGAGCCTGACAGCGAGACGCTCGCCGGCCTACCGGCACGCCGATGACGAGGAATGCCCGACGGCTAGCCTCGTCAGCAGGCACTCGATATGAGCCCACCCAAGGTGGGGGTGGACCACTAACCCAGAGCGACGGCATGATCCTGATAGGCCACCGGGAGCAGAACGAATGAGTTCAAACAAACGCGAAGCGCTGATCGTCGGTTTCGTGCTGTTCCTGATCTTCGTCGTCTTCCTGCCGCAATTCATCGACTACGGCCAGGTAGTCGATGCAATGTTCAAGCTCACGATCGGACAGATCGTCTTGCTGATCGCCCTCGGCCTGCTCAAGACTTGGTTCGACGCCGGTGTCTACAACACGCTCATTCCCGGTCTCGGATGGTGGGACGGATGGAAGGCGTGGGCGTCGTCGAACTCGGTGGCGTTTGTTGCCCCGCCGGGAGCCGATCTAGCGATTCGCTACGGGATGTACCGCACCGCCGGGATCAAGGGCGTAGCTGCCGGCACCGGCATTATTCTCAGCTGGTTCTTCACCACCGGATACAAGCTGGTTGTGCCCGTTGTCGCCTTGGTGTGGATTGTCATCGCCGAGGGCATCACCGACACTGCGCTCGTTACATTGGCGGTCGTAGGTTTTGCAGCCGTTCTCGGTGGAGCCGGCCTCGTCGCAATGATCCTCTACCGAGAGCGGGTCGCTCTTCGCCTCGGAGATGTACTCGAGCGGTCCTACAACAAGCTCGCCGGGGGCAAGTGGAAGTTCCCGGAGGCGGAAGCTCTCGGCGACAAGATGGTGGACCTGCGGGGCCGGGTCATTGGAACACTCCAAGCACGGTGGTTCCCGGCCGCAGTCGTTGCCCTGGTGGCGCAAGCTCTCTTCTTCATCACCTTGGTGCTCTCCATGCGATTTGTGGGTGTCACCGCCGAGCAGGCGTCGCTCGCCGTTATTTTTGACGCCTACGCCATCGGCCTGCTGCTCAGCATGATCCCCATCTTCCCCGGAGGCCTCGGTGTTGTGGAACTGGCGTACGTTGGGGTCATCGTTGGTAACGCCCAGAACAGCGAACTGGCCAACGCGGTAACCGCGGGCGCCTTCGTCCATCGCATCTTCACCTGGCTCCTGCCCATCATCGTTGGCCTGGGCCCGCTGGCGGCGTGGCGGCGCGACCACCTGCGACGACAGGCGGAGGAACAAGCCATCGCCGACGCGGACGGCGATGTGTCGGCGCCTGTCGAGGAAGGCGGTTCCGAATGATCCATGGCCACGACTCGTGCACCGGCAGGAATGGAGCGCAAGATGACTGACGCAAATCCGGATCCGGGCTTCCAGCCCTCGGCCCCTCCTGAGCGCACGGCAGAGGACAGGCGCCGATCCCTGATCGCTGCCGGCGTCGGCCTCATAGTCGTCATATTCATTTTCGGTTTCGTGCTGCCGAGCGTTATCGACTACGAGACGGTGTTCGACGTCCTGAGCAATCTGGAGCCGACGGACTACTTGATCATGCTCGCCGCCGGGTTGCTCCTTTATGTCCCGGAGGGTGCCCTCTATGCGTCGATCATGCCGGGCATGGGACTGCGGCGCGGCATGTCGGCCTGGGTGGGCTCAACCGCAGTCAGCACCACGATCCCCGGCGCAGATCTCGTTGTGCGATTTGGCATGTACCGGTCGTGGGGTTTCACCGTCGAGCGCACCATGCTCGGCGTATTCATCAGCGGGTTGTTCGACAACATCGTCAAGTTCAGCCTGCCCGCGCTCGCAGTCATCCTGTTCGCTCTGACGGGGCAGGACTTGGGTGACTTCGTCTGGATCGGCCTCATCGCCTTGGGCGTGCTCATCCTCGGAAGCGTCATCGTTGCGGGCATGGTGCGCTCGGAAAAGTTCACCCACTGGCTGGCGGAGCGGACAGAAGCAATTGCCAATTGGGGTTTGGGCAAAATCAAACGTGACCCGCTCGAAGGCTTGTCGGAGAAGGTGGTTGGTTTTCGCGACCTCGCCATCGACATCGTCAAGGATCGAGGGCTGGTAGCCCTGCTGCTGTCCGCCACCGGAAAACTGTGGGCATACGTCATTCTCGTCATCGCGCTCCGCATCGTGGGCATGGATAGCTCGATCCTTTCGCTGGGCCAGATCTTTGTGGCGTGGGTGATCGTGATGTTGGTGACTGCGATCCCCATTACTCCGGGCGGTATCGGCATCGCCGAGATGGTCTACATCTGGGCCTTCTCCCAGATGGCCGGCAGCGAATACAGCGACGTGATCGCCGCCGGCGTGATTCTGTTCCGTCTGGCGCAATGGTTCCTCCCGATTCCCATTGGCTGGGTGGCTGTAGGGCTGTGGCGCAGGCAAATCACCAAGGGCGAACTCCCCGACCCGTTCGCTTTGCCTGACCGTGGAGAGGCATCCACAGGGGGCTGAGGCGGCTGCCTCGATGAGAACGCGAATCAACCGGCGCGGGGGAGGGCTCCACTTCCGGCCGAGCAGTTGCAGAGCTTCGGAGAGTTTCCGCCGCGACAGGATCCTGCGGCGTTCAACCTCGAGAGCGTCATGAAAGCAGTCACCGACGCTGCCGGGAGCGGATTGCGCTGAATCGACAACGGCCTCGACCACCGGTCCGAGGAACTGCTCGGTCGGTGGTCGAGGACGTTCTGGCATGGCGGGTACGTTTCGCCTGCCATGGGTGGTGACGCATCACCAGTCGAGGACTAGCGTTGCGTGTCTCGAATCCAAGGAGAGCTGATGGAAGGTGAGATCCTCAACGTCATTCTGAAGGTGTCGTTGCTGGTGTTCGTGGTGTCGTCAATGCTGGCGATGGGGTTGAGCCTGACAGTGGCTCAGATTGTTGAACCACTGCGCTCGGTACGATTGGTTCTGATTGCGTTGGCAGCGAACTTCGTCGCGGTTCCCCTGATCGGGTGGGCCATCGCCGAGCTGCTGTCACTCGAGGAGGGGCTGGCTATCGGGCTGACCATCATGGCCGTGGCCGCCGGAGCGCCCTTTCTTCCGAAGCTGGCGGCAGCCGCCAATGGCAGCGTGGCTTTCTCCGTCGGCTTGATGGTGCTGTTGATGGTGGTCACCGTCGCCTACATGCCGCTGGTGCTGCCGCGACTGATCAGCGGGGTGGAGGTGAACCCGTGGGACATAGCGTCATCGCTCATCTTCTTGATGTTGCTCCCGCTCGGCATCGGCTTGCTGGTTCGGGCTCGCTATGAAGACGCCGCGGCCGGCTTCCAGCCGCTGATGACGCAGACTTCGACGGTCGCGATCGCACTGCTCCTCGTTGCCGGAGTGATCGTCAACTTCGACAACATCGTCGAGCTCGTCGGCACCGGCGGGTTCATTGCCATCGTGCTCTTCCTGGCTGCCACGTTCATCGTGGGATATCTCGGAGGAGGGAGCGACCCGACGGTTCGCTCGGTGCTCGGTCTTGGCACGGCCCAGCGGAACCTGTCGGCAGCCTTGGTAGTCGCCGGGCAGAACTTTGGCGACACTCCCGGCGTCCTGACATTCATCATCGTCGCCGGCATCGTCGGGCTCATCCTCCTGCTGCCGGCGGCGGGTGAGATCGGTCGGAGGACGACCGCAGCGTCGAATACCGACGCCGTGGCCGGCTGACCGCGGCTTGGTTACGCAACCCCCGAGTTCGCAGGGTCGTCACCCGCCACCCAGGTTGGGTGTGGCTGCGTCACCCCCTCCGTGGCCAAAATGGACGGCAGGCAAACAGTCGATACTCTGCGTGCGAGAGAGGGGCGTTCGATGCCTGCGTGCTTCGATCTGACCAGACCCACGGGCCCGGCTGCGGCGGGATCGGCTCGCGAGGCTGACGGAGGCATGTCATGACGACCGACCATTTTGCGCAAGACCGCACCTTCTGGAACCGGATGGGGCGCGCCGTCGTCATCGGTTTTCTCGGCGG
>CAMYKI010000037.1 GCA_947258985.1 uncultured Acidimicrobiaceae bacterium | reverse complement strand
CGCCAAATACCGGTCAGAACCACCCCGAGGACCGCAAAAGCAAGTTGCAGACTGACGCGCAAGCCCTTCATCCCCCCAAGATACGGCCGCGCCCGGCCAATGAGAATTCGGCGGACGTCTCACCTGCCCCAGAGGCCGCCTTCGCTACTCGGATGGATGCCCGCAAGGCAATTCAGTTGCCCTTCTAGCTCAGGAGTCGCCAGAGTCCTCGTCGCCGTGGTGGCCACCGAAATGCTCGTGCGAGCCGAAGCCATCAAAGTCGAAGTCTTCGAGATCGAAAGGGAAACCCGCAGAGAAGTCGATGCCTTCGAGCATCTCTTTGATCATGTCGGCCTTGTCCTCAGAGATGGTGCCATCTGCTACGAGTTCGTCCACCTTGGCGATGACATCATCGCGAGCACCGGCCAGCAGGGATTCCACATCGACATCCATCTCGGTCAGCGCCTCGTCAAGGCTCGAACCGGACTCGAGCAGCTCTTCGAGTTGCTCGAAATCAAAGTCGAGACCATCGACAAAGCTCTCCAGCTCCTCGCCGAGGTGCTCCCACTTCTCGTCCATATCGCCCGACATCGGACCGAACCCGAACCGGAAGTCACCGAAGGGGAATTCGCTCGGGAACTCGGGGCAGTCCTCGGGCCTCTCATCGCTATCGGGACCAAACCCGAAACACTGCGGATCGAAGCCTTCGAGATCAAGCAACGGGAGATCATGCTTGTGGTGGAACGGGAACCCCTGCGGCAAGCGGAAGCCATCCACCCGCTGTCTGAAGGCTTCTGCCTGCTCCTCCGTGACGTATCCCGAGGCGACCGCATCGTCAATGGTGTCCAGGGCCATTTCCTTGATCTCGCCCATCAAGGGCGCAACCTCAGCCTCGAGACCTTCGGCCATTTCCTGGAACGTGGCGTCGACATCGTCTGCAGACACCGACTCGTCACCGTCCTGCGCCAGCGCAAAGGAGGCTCCCACTAGAAGCCCGGCCAGCAGGACCGCGACGACAACGGCGGTGCGTGTTCTCTTCTTGTTCATTGTGATGGTCCTTGGGTAAGCATGATCTCGTGCAGTGCCTCCATCGTATTTCAAGATGTGGCCGGCCCCGCTAAGAATCTCCTGAGATTTGGTCCTCCCCGAGACGCTAACGACCTTGCCTGGTGTGCCGACGGGAAGACCGAATACCAAGGAGCCCAACTTGCCATCACCGGCTCCGGGGTCCACCGCTCCGGAATGCCCGACAGACCCGCCATGCAACGAAGACCGCGGTTGCCTGCAACGACGGTGGCTGATAGCGGGCGCCCTCTTCGGTGCACTATTTCCCATCGTTGGATGGATCGTGGCTACCGCTCCAGGCGTCGACGGGATCGCAGATGCGCACCGCCACCAGCCGGTCCTGTACATCGTCGACCTTGCTCCCTTGGTATTGGCCCTCACCGGATTCGCCATCGGGCACTTTCATGCCCGCCTCGTGAAGAGCCGCCTGTCGGTCGAACAGACCGTTGCCGACAGGACTGCAGAGTTGCGGCGCACTCTCGAAGAGCTATCCGCAACTCAGGCAGAGAAGGACCGCTTTGTGGCCGGTGTTAGCCATGAATTGCGCACTCCGCTCACCTCCGTGGTCGGCCTGTCGCGGGCGCTCGCCGAACCCGGCGCCGAATTCTCCACAGACGAGCACGACGAGCTACTTCATCTGATCGTCAGGGAAAGCGAAGAAGTGGCATCCATCGTTGAAGACCTCCTGGTCTCTTCGAGAATCGACCGCGGCCAGATGAACATCGCATCCGTCCCTCTCCGGCTGGACGAGGAGCTGTGTGCCGTGGTCGAAGTATGCGAAGTCGACGTCGAACCCGTTCGTATCGAACCGCTCACAGTCAACGGTGACTGCATTCGCATCCATCAGATAATCCGCAATCTGATAACCAACGCCGACCGGTACGGCGGTGAAGCGGTGACGGTCTCTGTGTTTCCCGACGGATCTGAGGCGGTTCTTGCGATACGCGACGATGGCCCCGGCATACCCGCCGGGAAACGCGATCTGATCTTCACCGCATTTGGCAAGGCCCATGACGATCCCGGCCGTACCGAATCGGTGGGCCTCGGTCTCGCCGTCAGTCGTAACCTCGCCCGGATGATGGACGGCGACGTGATCTACAGGCGGCATGGGGAATGGACATCTTTCGAGCTGCGGCTCCCGCTCATTGCCGATGGTCCCACCGAGAGGCGCGTCGAGACGGATTCTCTCTCTGCACGAATCGCCCAGCCTCACGCAGAGCGGGTTCGCTACGCCGGCAGGCACTGACAGGCCCTCGCAGGCGCAGATTGGCACACCTATCAGGGCATTAGTCTGACGCCGATGGCCTACAAAGAAACTCCACTCGACCCGTCGAAGCCCTATGAGCCTCATGTCGGCCAAACACGCCAGTACTGGCGCGACATCATCCTCGGGGTCAACGACGGTCTTGTCTCCACGATCCTCCTCGTCGCCGTTGTTGTCGGAGGCGGACTCACCACGAGCCAGGTGCTGCTCACAGCTGTTGGGGGCGCAATTGCCGGGGCCATCTCGATGGGGGCCGGTGAGTACCTGGCCACCAAGTCGCAGACGGAAGTACTCGATCGGGAGATAAAGCTCGAGCGCGATCACATTCGCGACCACCGCGATATGGAGGTCTCCCAATTGCGTGACATGCTCGGCGACCTCGGCATCGAAGGGGCCGATCTGGACCAGGCGGTCGGTATCTTTGCCGCGGATGATGCGCGGCTTCTCAACTCGATGAAGGTAATGGAATTTGGGATGGTCGACTCTGAGGAGCGCTCTCCATACGCTGCAATGGTTGCCTCCGCGGTGTTCTTCGCCGCAGGGGCACTACCGGCCGTCTTGCCTTTTGCGTTCCTCGAAACACCACAGAGCGGTCTCGCCGTCGCTGCGACGCTCACCGCTCTAGGGCTCTTTGCGGTTGGGGCAATCAAGAGCGCCGTCACCAAAACCAACACGATCAAAGCCGGTTTCGAGAACCTCGTCATCGCCGGTATCGGCGGCGTTCTCGCCTATTGGACAGGCTTTCTATTCGACAGCATCGTCGGCTAGCTACCCTGGGTGGCAATGAAACGTCTCATTGCCATTGCCGTGGTGGCTGCTGCTGCCGCCGCATACCTCAAACGTCCCGTCAAGCAGCCCAATCCGAGTGGCTCCTGGGGCCCTGCCGAGCACGAGAAAACTTCCCGCTAACCGTGCGTATTGCCCTCCAGCAACACGGCGAGGTAGCGACTCGCGCCGGCCGGATCCTCCTCGCCGAGCGTCCCTTGACCGCGCTCGGACTAGTGGACAAGCATCCGACCGAACAGGACGACCGGCTCGAATACGCGGAGGTGCTTGCAACTTACGACGCCCTGGTCACCGACGCCGCGGAGGCTCACGCCGATATCGAAGCGGCGCTCACGGCCGGCGTCAGCTGCGTGGTCTGGGCCGATGCCGAAGGTGCCGCCGCCGAGTACGGCGAGGCCTTCTTCGATGCCGGACTGCGTCTTCTGACAGGATGCAACCTCGGCAGTGGGATCGCCCCCTCGCTCACCGCTCATGAGGTTGCGGCCACCGGGACGGTATTGGACGTCACCACCGCCTGGACTGAGCCGGGGGCCCCGCGGCGCAAAGGGGCAGCGATGCCGTTTCCCGATCCGGTCGGGTCCCGCTGGGCCGAGCCTCGGGAGACCTCCTACGCGGACCGGGCCTTTGTCGCCAAGACCGTTGGAGACTGGGCGGCGGCGATGGCCCGTGTCACCGGGGCAACCGATGGTGGAGTTGTGACCCGGATAGTCGGGGTTGCCGATCTCGCCGTCCACCTCGAAGCCCTGGCCTTGGCGACCGGTGCGGCAACCATCGGCGAGTACCCCCCTGGGGCCAATCGTCCGGCAGATCTGGCAGAGGTCTTTCTCAGCAAGGCCCTGGACATTGGCTTGGACGTTGCGGCCCACACTCACCACAACGACTGAGTGGAACACAAACGAGCTCTGATCCGTTATCTCCTCAATGCGCATCTTCCTGATCGGCCTCACCCTGGCTTTGCTCTCTTCCGCCTGCACCGGTAGCGACCCGGCCGCCGAGCCCGAAGTCGCGGTACAACCATCCTCATCTTCTTCCAACCCCACCGAGACGACGGCCCCGGCAGCCTCCTATGCAGGGACGGTCGCCGCCCCGGCTTTCCCCGACGGGCTCGACTGGCTCAACACGGACGCACCCCTCGACCTGGAGCAACTGAAGGGCAAGGTGGTCTTGCTCGATTTCTGGACTTACGGTTGTATCAACTGCATCCACATCATTCCGGATCTGCAGCGGCTCGAACACGAATACCCGGACGAACTGGTCGTCATCGGCGTCCACTCAGCCAAGTTCCTCAACGAAGGCGACACCGAGAACATCCGCCAGGTAGTGATGAGATACGGGATCGAACACCCGGTCGTCAACGACAAGGACTTCGATGTGTGGCGAAGCTGGGGGGCGCAGGCGTGGCCGACCATCGCCCTCGTTGATCCGCTGGGCAATGTCGTCGGAATGCATGCAGGCGAAGGCATATACGACGTTGTCCAACCGATCATCGAAGCGCTCGTCGCGGAGTTTGATGGGCAGATTGACCGAACCCCGTTCGTGATGGCTCCGGAAAGCGACACCAGCGCCAACACCGTCCTCTCCTACCCCGGGAAGGTTGCCGTCGACGGTGCCGGGTCCACGATCTTTGTGAGCGACACCGGCCACAATCGGATCATCGCCGCCGACGCCGCCAGCGGCGAGATCACCGCCGTGTTCGGGGACGGAGAAGCAGGGTTCGAGAGCGGGGCAGCTCTGGACGCTCGGTTTGATGCTCCCCAGGGGTTGGCCTATGACGACTCGACGGGAATCCTCTACGTAGCCGACACCAACAACCATGCGTTGCGAACCATCGACACCACAACCGGCGAGGTGGCGACCCTGGCGGGCACCGGTCAGCTCGGCTGGCCACCTGCGGCCGGTCTCATCGACAATGTTCGGCTGAACTCGCCATGGGGTCTCACCCTCCGCGAGGGCCGATTGTGGGTGGCGATGGCGGGATTCCATCAGATATGGGTTGTCGATCTCGATGGTGGATTCGCAACACCGGCGGTGGGCAGCGGTCTCGAGGGTGTCGACAATGGAGTCCTCGTGGAAGCGGCTCTCGCCCAGCCGAGCGGCGTAACCTTCGACGGTTCAGGTCGGTTGTACTTCGCCGACTCCGAGTCGAGTTCGATCCGCTGGGCGGATGTACTCGGCGAAGGCGGCACAACCGGTCTGCTCTCCGGCAGCGACGAGAACCTGTTCGACTTCGGGGACATCGACGGCGCCGGGAACCAGGCCCGCCTCCAACACCCTCTAGGGATCGTCTGGGACGAAGCCAGCGGTGATCTGATCATTGCCGACACCTACAACAGCAAGCTCAAGCGGATCGACCCGGCGAACGGGGACACCACGACCTACCTTGGTGCGGGCCACGGATGGAACGACGGCACCGACCCTCTCTTCTACGAACCCGGGGGCCTGGCGATCTCAGAGCAGACCCTGTTTGTCGCCGATACCAACAACCAGGTGGTTCGCAAGATCGATCTGGCCACAGATGAGGCAACGACCCTCGTCCTTCACGGTATTGAGGACTTTGCCCCCGCCGGCTCAGCCGACGAATTCGCCGGTCGAGTGATCCCGCTCGAGCCGATTCAGATAGCGGCCGGTTCCGGAGTAGTCACCCTGGGAATCACCCTGCCGCCGGATCACAAGGTCAACGAGGACGCTCCCTCGTCGATCACCTTTGACACCGACGAACCGATCTTTGAGCCGACGGGAGGCCCCGAGCAATCGATTACCGGGGCCAATCTCCCCCTTGATATCGCCGGCACCTTCTACCAGGGCAGCGGGACCCTAACTGCCGACGTGACGTTGCTCTACTGCAGAGACGACTCGGAGGGATTGTGCATCATCGAGCAAATCCGGTTCATCCAACCGATGGAGGTGGGACAGGACGGCACGAGCTCAGTCGTGTTGCCTCACGAGGTGGTCCTGCCCAACTTCTGATACCCGGGCTCAGGGGAAGGCCGGCAGCGACAATTCGAATCGGGTGGTCCCATCGACCCGACGGTACTCCAGAGAGCCGTCCATCAAGCCGGCCAAACGGCGGGATACCGCCAGGCCCAGTCCGACGGAGCCAGGTTGGGCGATTGTGTTGTCGTTGCCTCTCTCATAGGCGTCGAAGATCCTGGACTCGAGTGCCGGCGGAACACCTCCGCCGTTGTCGACAACTGCGACAACCACGTTGGCCTCACGATCGTCGACCTCTATCCATATCTCGTCACCGCCATACCGGCTGGCATTGGTCAGCAGATTGCGTACGATCTGACGGAACCGTAGCGGATCGGCCCAAAGCTTCTCCCGGCGGGAAATGTGGTGGACGGGCACCGGTTCCGCGGCACGCTGATGGGCATGCGCCTCTACGACATGGGACAGTTCTTCCGCAACGTCGGCAAACTGGATGTGCAAGGAAAGGGTCGAAACGTCCGCTCTTGCCCCTACGAGCAGGTCCTCGATCAGATTGGAGAGTTCACTGCTCTCGTTGGCGATCAGCGTCACGATCTCGTCGAGTTCGTCGTCCGAGAAGGTCGTACGGCGCTCCCCCAGTTCATGACTGAGCCCAAGGACTGTTGTCAACGGCGTCCGCAACTCGTGACTGACGGTTGCGATGAACTGATCTTTTCCACGTATCTGTTCCTCGAGCCGATTCTTGAGTTGGGTCAGAGCTTCGAGAGAGTCCTCGAGACGCCCATTGCGTAGCGAGACCGAGATCTTGTCGGCGAGGGCGCCGAGCAACTTGACGTCTGACCGACCAAAACCGCCGACGTCCGACTGTGGCTCCGTTACCACGATTGCGCCAATGACCCCCGTGTCGGTTGTGAGCGGAGCGGCCATGATTTCGTCGCTGCGTAGGCTTGCATTAGGAATCGGCGGGAGCTCGCTGAGAGCAGTTGCGCCCGCTAGTCCGTCCAACCACGCAAACAGGTCGTGCCCTGGAAGCATCCCGACGGGTGCCATTGCCCGGACGGTACCGGAGCTGTCGACAGTCGTCTGGAAGACGCGCCCTTCGGAAGACTGATCGAGGAGCAACATGTCCACGCGTTCCGCCTCAAACATCTTCTGCGCCTGGGCAGCGGCCGCCTCCAAAGCAACATCGATCTGCGGAGAAGCGTGCAGGAGTCTGGTGATCTCATAGAGGGATTCGAGCCTGTACCTCTCCTGCTTTTGCCCGACATGCGCCCTATAGGCGCTGTACAGCACCACCAGCGGTAGCAGAGCCAACCAGGCAGCAGCCGGGCGTAGCTCGTACAGAGTGACACCGAGCAACGCCAGCGAGGCGTTCACGCCGGCTCCCATGGTGCTCAGAGCAAGAACCTCGAGGATCTGTTCCTGCGACAGGTTGCCGCCGGTCGCCCGGATCGCGCGGTGTACAAGAGCGTTTGCGGCGATATTGCCGAGAGCAACCGCAGAGATGGCGGCAATCCAGCCCCAGGTCCCGAAAGCGTCGCGGGCACCCACAGCAAGCCGGAAGAAGAGGATCGTGAACGCGGTTACCAGACTGAACTGGACCAGGTTGAAGATCAGTTTGAGGATGGGTTGTCGTCTGTTGGCGGTGAGGGCGACGGCGTTGCCCACAAACTGAGCGCCCATCAACGCCAGCGGAGATACAAAGAAGAGGCCAAGTACCAGCGGGATCTCACTCATCGAGAACGACTGTGTGTTCCTCTTGAACTTCACATGAACGACGGTTATCTCGGCGGCATAGAAGACGACCGCCAGCAGCCAAACCGGGATCGACCTGTTGACTGCAATGGCCTCCATCGACCGCATTGTCCAGGCGGCGAGAGCTGCGAAGAAGGTGATGCCGACGGTGAGGGCCCAGACCCGCTGTTCGCCGGTGGTCCTCGACAGGACCGATTGAAGGCGAGCGCCGACTGATGTTCCTCGAACATCTCCCATAGGCGCTCCCTTCACCGGCTCTTGTCGCACGGCCATCAGGTGTTATCTATCCGTCGGCAGGTGAGGGCGCGCTTATTAGCTGCGTGTCGAAATGAAACGGTGGGAATCGCCCTTGGTCCCTCGGATCTCACGAGGTGCCCCTTGCTTTCGATCGCATCCTTGCGAACCTGCAGTCCATCGCTACTTATCGGCAGTTCATGACCTGTTTCTTGGGAGCCAAAACCGCCGGTGACAAAGTCACTAGTCAACCGCCAAAGGCGTCTGTCGTATGTGCTCCCCCAGACGCGCTGGAGGGCGAGGGGTTGGTGATCCCTCGCCCTCCGATGGTGCATGCGGTGGTCCTACAACATCTTGGAGGTGTGCCCCCAGCTCAAGCCCAGCCATGCGGAGTCACTCCACGAGGTACCGGACCACGAGGTACCGGACCACGACGTGCCCGACCAGGAGGTACCACTCCAGGAAGTGCCGGTCCAGGAGGAGCTACCCCACACATAGTCTGACCAGGAGGTACCGGACCATGACGTTCCGGACCATGAGGTCCCGGACCATGAGGTCCCGGACCACGAGGTACCGGACCACGAGGTACCGGACCACGACGTTCCGTTCCAGTCGCCGCCGTCCCATGCCATGTGGTTGGCGGAGTACTTGGCCCAGACCTCTGCGTTCCACTTCTGACCGAAGATGTCCTGCTCGTCCTGGAGGACGACACCGTCGACGGCGATGTGGTGGGAACCGCGAGCCTTCTCGAGCGAACCGGCGCCCGAAGCGTACGTTCCGGGATTCTGCAGCCTGTAGTTGAGATGTTCGGGCCCGTCGTCTGCAAGTTCGTCGAGGTTGATGAGCCTCGCTACCGAGCAGTACTTGGATTCCGTCTTCAGTTCCCGTCCGTCCGCCATCAAGTAGGCCTTGACCTCATCGGGCGTTGCGTTGGGGTATGCGCCCACGATGAGCGCCGCGGCCCCGGCCACGACAGCCGAAGCCTGCGAGGTCCCCGAGCCGAGGAAGAACCGGTCTCCGATGCGGGCCTCCGGATAGTTGACGTCGGCGGTTGACCCGGGGTTGCGGAGACTGATGATCGAACGCCCTGGGGCCAGAACGTCGATGTAGCGGTCCGAGGTCCCACAGTTGGTGAATCCGGCAACGTAGTCGTTGTCGGGCTTGGCCGTGTAGTTGGAATCGGAGGCGCCAACCGCAATCACGTAAGGGTTGAACGCCGGGTTGCGAAGAGCTGCCGAGTTACCGTCGTTGCCTGCGGCGACGACGACTACGACGCCGGCTCGCCACGCCTGCTCGACGGCGAACGAGAGCGGGTCGAGTTGGGCGGACTGTACGGAATCGGTTCCGTAGGCGAGGTTGATCACCCGGATGTTCATGCCGTTGTCGTTGCGGTGCTGCACCACCCAGTCGATGGCGGCAATCACCTGAGAAACGTCGACCGCGCCCTCGTAGTTGGCAACCTTGACGTTGACGATGCGGGCGCCGGGGGCGACCCCCATGAACCCGCTGCTGGAGCCGTCGTAACCGGCGATAATTCCGGCGAGGTGGGTGCCGTGACCATAGGTGTCGAGATAGCGGAGGTCGTCGGACTGGGATTCGAAAGACAGGTCGGGACCGTTGATAACTTTGCCGGCGGTGGTGAGGCCCTGCACGGGAACGACGCCGGAGTCGATAAGCGCCACATCTACGCCCTTGCCGTAGTAGCCCTTATCCCAGAACTCCTCGGCTTCGATGGTCTTGTCAACTATGGATTCGAGTGAGCCTGCGTAGTTGTCGGCGAGGCTGGCGGAGATGCCGGTGGCGTTCTCCCAGCCGTCTTCGAGAATCTGCAGCGACCCGTCCTCTACTACCGAGACCACATCTGGATGGGCCAGCAGTTCATCTACGCGATCGCCGGGGACCACGGCTGAGAAGCTATCGATAATGCCTAGATCTCGAACGACCTCACCACCGACGCCTCTCACCAAGTCGGCCGGTTCGACCGCCGAGTCCTCGCTGAGACCCACGATGACGTGCGTGTCGTCGACCGCGGCAGACGCCGGCGGTGCCGCCAACAGGCCGACGGCCATTGCCATCGCCACAAAGAGAATCAGGAGGTTTCGCACGCGGCTATCGCCACGGCTGAACGAGAGTGTCATTACCCCACCACTTTCTGTCGCTTCCTTGCGAACGTTGAGTTCATCGGTGTATGTATCGACATTTCGGCGTCTGTTTCTTGGGCGTCATAAACCCGAGTGACGAAGTAGCTAGTCCGGTACCTGAGGCGCAATTCGGGACGGACAATGTTTTGCGGTGGTATCCGTCACAACGGGTATCGGAAGACGAGCCTCAAAACCTGCGGGTCAAAACCGTCGACGCCGACGGGTCTAGTCAGGGACGAGACCGAACGGTCTGTCAGCCCGTAGTTACCCGTTCCCGGTCCGGTGACACTTCGGGCTTTGGAGCAGGGTTGCCGTTGCCCTGGCGGGGAGCAGGCGTCGGCTTCCAGCTGAAGGTCCGGCGGGTAGGCGATGCCTGTTGGGGTTGGGCAACGTTGTACGTCTCTTCGAGCACCGTTACCTCAACACCACCAACCAGGTCGGAAATCAGGTTGTAGATGACCGCACCCAGCGTCATGAATGCGGTCATACCGATGATGCCGACCCCGGCGAGGAGCGTGACGATGCGGAAGTAGAGGGGTCCGTCGATAGTCAGCTCGATGGTGACGGCATCGAACAGATCGACGATCTTCTCGGGAATGCCCTTCTGCAGCACCAGCGACCACATCACCCACATACCGAGCACAAAGACGAGGCCAACGATGGCATTGAAGATCAACGACGCCTTCAGCACCGTCCACGGATCGACTTTTCGAATGATTCGACGCACCCGTCGAACTGCCATACCAGGCTCCTTGGGAATGAGGCGAGTGTAACGCCACCCCGCCATTATCCAACGCTACAACAGTACTCGCCGGTTCCCGCCGCCTCACACGTCTGGCGTACGTGGTGGCGTAATGACGCCACCACGTACGCCAGACTGCTGAGCTAGTCCTCGTCTTCTTCGTCGTCGCGAGGTACGAGCGCCGCGGCAGCCAGGCTGTTGCCGTCACCGAGATTCATGACCTTGACCCCGGTGGAAGCTCGCTTCTGGCGGCTGATTTCTCCTGCAGGTTGCCGGATCACGATGCCATCGCTCGACGTCACGAAGATCTGGTCCTCCCTTGTCACCGCCAGAGCCGCCACCAACTCGCCCCGGACCCGGGTCAGCTTCATCGACTTGACGCCGATCCCGCCACGCTTCTGCTTGGGGAACTCGCTCATCGCCGTACGCTTGCCGTAGCCTCCGGTTGTCAAGAACAGGATTTCGTCACCGTCGTTGATGGTGGCTGCCGATACGACCTCGTCGCCCTCTCGCAGCCTGACGCCGCGGACCCCGCGAGTGTCGCGGCCCATCGGGCGAACGTCCTCCTCCGAGAACCTGATAGCCATGCCTTCGCGAGTGACCATCACCAGATCGGAATCTCCGGAAGTCGCCCTCACGGCAACCACCTCGTCATCATCTGCCAGGTTGATGGCGACCAGGACCTGATTGCGGGAGTCGTAGTCGAGGAACTTGGTCTTCTTGACCTGCCCCTTCCTCGTAAACGCAACGAGGAATCGGTGTGTCTCGTAGTCCCGGGTGTCGATGATCGCCTCGATCTTCTCCTCCGGATCCATCGGGAGCACAGACTGCACCAGCACGCCCTTTGCGGTCCGCTCCTTGCGTGGCAACTGGTGCGCCCGCACGCGATAGACCTTGCCCCGGTTCGTGAAGAACAGGAGATAGGCGTGGGCCGATGTGTGCAGCACATGGGTGACGACGTCTTCTTCACGAAGGTCCGCACCCTTCACCCCACGGCCGCCCCTCCCCTGGCTGCGATACGTGAGGGCCAGCACCGACTTTATGTATCCGGCCTCAGACGCAGTGACAACCAGTTCCTCGTCGGCAATCAGATCCTCTAGGGAGAGATCCCCCTCGTCGGCAATGATGCGGCTGCGGCGATTGTCGCCGAACTTGTCCTGTACGGCGGTGAGTTCCTCGGAAAGAATGATGCGGCGGCGCGGCTCCGAATCCAGAATCGACTTGAGCTCCGCGATGGTCGCCTGAAGATCGTCGTACTCGGTTCGCAGCTTGCCCGTTTCGAGAGCGGTGAGCCTGCGCAGGGGCATGTCGAGGATGTGATTGGCCTGAATCTCGCTGAAATCGAACCGTTCCCTGAGCGTGCGCCGGGCGGTTTCGACATCCTGGGAACCCCGGATGATCTTCACAACCTCGTCGATATTGTCGAGGGCGATGAGGAGTCCCTCGACAATGTGGGCTCGCGCTTCGGCCTTCTTCAGCCGGAAGATGCTGCGTCGCTGAATCACCAGCAACTGATGGTCGATGTAGTAGCCGACCATCTCGGCGAGGTTCAACGTTCGCGGCACACCGTCCACCAGTGCCACGGCGTTGACCCCAAAGGAATCCTCCAGCTGGGTGTGCTTGTAGAGGAGATTGAGAACCACCTGCGGATTGGCGTCTCGCTTCAGCTCGATGACCATCCGGATGCCGTCCTTGTTGGTTTCGTTCCGGAGGTCGGCGATCCCGGCGATGGTCTTGTCCTTGACCAGATCGGCGATCTTTGTCATGACCCGGTCGATTGAGACCTGGTAGGGGATTTCGGTGACGATGATCGCCAGCCGCTTCCTCTTGGTTTCGACAATTTCGGTGACGGCCCGCATCTTGACCGAACCGCGGCCCGTCAACAGTGCTTCCTTGATTCCGGGGGTGCGCACGATGAAAGCGCCCGTCGGGAAATCGGGACCCTGCACGAACTGGGTCAGTTCCTCCGCCGACGCTTCCGGGTTCTCGATCTTGTGCAGGGTGGCATCGATGACCTCGGTCAGATTGTGCGGTGGGATGTTGGTCGCCATCCCGACAGCGATACCGGTCGATCCATTGACCAGCAGGTTGGGGAAACGGGACGGAAGCACCGTTGGCTCTTGCCGCTCTCCCGAGTAGTTGTCGGCGAAATCGACGGTGTCCTCATCGATGCTCTCGAGAAGGTGCATCGCAATGGGCGCCATACGGGTCTCGGTGTACCGCATCTGGGCGGGCGGATCGTCGACAGAGCCGAAGTTTCCCTGGGGCTGCACCAGTGGGTACCGCTGGGAGAAGTCCTGCCCGAGACGAACCAAAGCGTCGTAGATGGCGTCGTTCGAGTGCGGGTGGAACCAACCCATGACGTCACCGACGACACGAGCGCACTTGCGGAAGGGGGTTCCCGGGCGGATGCCGGCGTCGTACATCGCATACAGGATGCGCCGGTGCACGGGCTTGAGGCCGTCACGGACATCGGGAAGGGCGCGCGAGACGATGACGGACATGGCGTACTCGAGGAACGAGTCCTCCATCTCCCGTTCGATCTCAATCGCTCTTATACGTGTGTCTTCTTCGTTGGGCATGGTGTCGTCTCGTCCTTAGATGTCGAGGAAGCGCACGTCTTTTGCGTTTTGCTGAATGAATGTGCGCCGGGCGCTGACATCAGTCCCCATCAGAGTCTCAAAGACCTCTTCAGCCCGGAACTGGTCGTCGAGCTGTACTCGCAAGAGCTGCCGGTTCGACGGGTCCATGGTGGTGTCCCACAGCTGGTCGGCGTTCATCTCGCCGAGACCCTTGAAGCGCTGGATGTTCAGCTTCTTCCCTTCCAGCTCCGTCTTCACCTCATCGAGATGATCGTCGTTGTAGACCCAGCGCAACTTGGTGCCGGTCTTGACCGAATACAGCGGAGGCTGGGCGATGTACACATACCCGGCTTCGATGAGTTCGGGCATGTGACGGAAAAAGAATGTCAGCAGCAGCGTTCGAATGTGGGCGCCGTCGACGTCCGCATCCGTGAGGATGACCACCTTGTGATAGCGGCTCTTCGTTATGTCCATCTCCTCGCCGATGCCCGTTCCCACACCGGTGATCAGTGACTGGATCTCCGTGTTCTGCAACACGCGGGTGAGCCGGTTCTTCTCGACATTGATGATCTTGCCGCGGATGGGCAGGATCGCCTGGAAGTCGGAGTTGCGCGCTTGCTTTGCGGAGCCTCCCGCCGAGTTTCCCTCGACGATGAAGATCTCGCTGACCACCGGATCCCGGGAGGAGCAATCCGCAAGCTTGCCGGGGAGGCCCGACGATTCGAGCAGGCTCTTTCTCCTGGTCAGGTCCCGGGCCTGGCGAGCGGCCATCCTCGCCTTTGCCGCCGTCGACGCCTTGTCGATGATGCGCCGCCCGTCGCCGGGATGTCGCTCGAGCCACTCCGGAAACATCTGATTGAGGGCCCTCTCCACAAAGGATCGGATTTCGGTATTGCCGAGCTTCGTCTTGGTCTGGCCCTCGAACTGGGGCTGCCGCACCTTGGCGGAAATGACGGCGGTTAGACCCTCGCGCACGTCCTCACCGTTCAGATTTCCGTCTTTCTCTTTGAGGACGTTTCGAGTCCTGGCAAAGTCGTTGATGGCTCTCGTCAACGACTTGCGGAACCCTTCTTCGTGGGTGCCGCCTTCGTGGGTGTTGATGTTGTTGGCGAAGCTGAGCACGGTTTCGGTGTAGCCGCTGGTCCACTGCATGGCCACTTCGACCTCGGCCTCGTCTGTGACCTGCTCGAAGAAAGCGACCTGCTTGTGGATCGGCTCTCGTTTTCTGTTGAGGTGCTTGACAAAATCGATGATTCCGCCGTTGTACTTGAAGGTCTCGTGGACATCCTCATCCCCGCGCAGGTCATGGACCCGGAACTCCACTCCCTTGTTGAGGAACGCCATCTCCCGGACCCGACTCAGCACAATCTGGATGTTGTATTCGGTGGTCTCGCTGAAGATTTCCGGATCGGGCCAGAACCGCAGCGTGGTGCCGGTGCGCTTGCCCGGCTTGCCCTTCTTCAGCTTCGCCGTCGGCGTTCCATACTCAAACGATTGGGTCCAATGAAACCCATCCCGCACGACCTCGACATCGACCCGCGATGACAGAGCATTCACCACCGAGACACCGACCCCGTGAAGGCCGCCGGAGACGGTATAGGCGCCCGCCTCAAACTTGCCGCCGGCATGAAGCACGGTCAGCACGGTTGTCAACGCCGGTAGTTTTGTCTTGGCGTGTTTGTCTACCGGGATGCCCCGACCGTTGTCATGCACCTCGACACTTCCGTCGGGATGAATCGTCAAGTCAATCCTGGTGCAGAATCCTGCCATGGCTTCGTCCACAGCGTTATCGAGCACCTCCCAAATCAGGTGATGGAGGCCTTTGGGCCCGGTCGACCCGATATACATCGCGGGGCGTTTTCGGACAGCTTCGAGTCCCTCCAGAACGGTGATGTCTTTGGCGCCGTAGGACGCGGCGGCCGACAGTCTTGGCTTGCTCAACGGGACTCCTAGTTGCCGGAAAGGCAGTGGTTTGGGGTGTCAACTAACAAGGATGTCATTATAGGCGAAAACCCAGCGTAACTGGGCGTTTTCGGGGTCACTCGGAGGCTCTCGAGGGGTTACTGCGGCGACGGACCCGCCACCGTATCTGCGCCACTTCGCTCCGCCCAAGCAGGGCTCCGAGATCCTGGCGAATTTTCGACTGCCGGAGGCGCAGTCGAGAAGCGGTTCCACCGTCGGCAACCTCAACGGTGAGCACACCTTTTGACAAGCGTACCGGCAGTGAGCGCTCCCCCATTTCGTCTCCGACGATGTCCGGCCAGGCCTCCTTGATGACCTCAAAAGTCGCCAGACCGCCTTCTGTGACTCGCTCCAGCACCTCAGACAATGCCTGGTCGAGTGTCTTCAATCCACGATCCGGGTCTTCTCCCGTCCACGGGTTCTTCATGAGTCAGCTCCGGTCACGACAACACACCTTCCGCGACCCGCCACCGCCGTCCCATCTCAGGAACCTCATCATCGCGTGCGCTTGTGACAAAAACCTGACCGTGCGGCAGCAGCGCCGTCACCCCTTCTGCTCTCCCCGGATCCAATTCGGAAAACACATCATCCAACAGGAGGATCGGCGGTCGCCCGTGCCGATCGTTGAGAAGCTGATAGGCAGCGATGCGCAGGCTGAGAGCAACCGACCGCTGCTCTCCTTGACTGGCCTGGACCCGCACGTCACGACCGTCCAGCCGATACCCCGGATCATCACGGTGGGGACCTGCGCTGGTCGAGCGCATCTCGAGATCGCGGATCCGGCGCTCCTCCAGGGCGCGGAGAAGGGCGGAGGCGTATACCTCGTGATCCGGAGCTAATCCATTCTCGATCCCACCTACCTCAGCCCACGACGCCGCATACGTCGGGATCAGGGTCTCGAGGCTGCTACCCCCCACCGTGCGGTATGCGGCGGTCAACCGACCGATCAACCGTCCCAGGAGCCGTAGTCGGTTGGCGAGAACCCTCCCGCCGGCCTCGGCAACACGGACATCCCAAACGTCGAGAGTCATCGGATCCGTGTTCCTCCCGTCCTGCCGCAACAGCGTGTTCCGCTGCCGCAAGGACTTTTCGTACTCGCGTAGATCCGCACCGACCGTCGGAACCAGTTGGGCGCCGAGATCATCGAGAAACTCCCGACGCAGCGCCGGCCCTCGCTTCACCAGATCAAGATCGTCCGGCAGGAAGGCCACGACCGGTGCAGTCGCCGCCACGTCACTGAGGCGCCCGGGACGTTTTCCGTTGACCAACACTTGCCTGCGTCCCTGTGCGGGGATCTCGACGGCGATGTCGACGGCGCTTCCGGCGTCTTCGAATCCGCCTCGGGCGACTGCTCGCTCAGCATCGACCCTGATCAAGGCGCTGTCCGGTGTTCGTCGAAACGACTTCTGCAGCGACAGATAGCCGATCGCTTCGAGCACATTTGTCTTACCGGCGCCGTTCGGACCGATGAGAACGTTGATGCCTTGATCGGGCTCGAATCGGAGTTGCTCATAACTCCGGAACTGATTCAGCTCCAACCAAACAAGGCGCACGCCGGTACCGGGAGGACTACAGCCGGACGGGCATCAACAGATAGCGGAACGACTCATCATCCGCCGCCGTCAGCAGCCCCGGCTTCAGCGGATTGATGGTTTGAAGCACGAGGTTCTCGGACTTCATCGCCGCGACACCATCTGTCAGATATCGGGTATTGAAGGCGATCACCATGTCCTCGCCTTCGTAGGCAGCCTCGATGTACTCGGTCTCGCCGCCAACGTCCTGACGGGTGACGCTGAGCTCGACACCACCCGCACCCAGGCTGAGCCTGACGGGAATGTGATCCTCTGCAACGAGAGAGGCCCTTCCCACAGCTTCCAGCAGTGCATCCCGGTTGATCGTGAGCCGATTCGGATAGTCATCCGGCAGAAGCCTGCGGTAATCCGGGAACGAGCTCTCGATTACACGGGCAGTCATTCGGCCCCTGTCAGAGCCAAAGGTTCCCTCCCGCTCACCAATCGCAACGGCCATCCGTTCGTCGCCCACCGTCCGCCCCAATTCCTTTAGAGCCCGGTATGGGATGAGCGTTGTCGCTACGCCGGCAGCGGAAGGTACGTCGCGCACCGCCAATCGGTACGAGTCGGTGGCCACCAGCCGGAGATGATCGCTCTCCGTCTCGAATAGGACACCAGTCAAGGTCGGCCGCCCATCATCGGTGGAAGCCGCGATACCGACCTGGTTGAGAGCGGCAATCAGCGTCTCACCCTCCATCTCTACCCCGCCGGCAACGCTGCCCTTGCCAACCTCGGGATAATCATTGACGTCGAACTCTCTGAGATTGAACCGTGGTCCATTGCCCGTTATTTCAACCTCTCCGTCCTTTGCAGAGAAAGACACCGCACCGGGGGGCAGCTTGCGAACGGCCTCGCCCACCAGCTTGGCCGGAACAACAGTGTTTCCCTCTTCGAGCACCTCCACCTGGAGAGAGGTTTCGATGGTGACTTCTGTGTCCGTTCCGGTGACGGCGAGATTGCCACCTGAAACCTCGCACAGCAAACCCTGGAGAATTGGCAATGCCGATCTCGTGCCTACGGCTCTTCCCGCCCTTGTAAGCACATCTGCAAGGTCATCTCGTTCGGCTCTGATACGCACAGTTCTTCCTTCTTCTTCGGTTCTTTATGAATACAAAACAGTAGTCGTAGTAGTAGGTCCTGTGGATTGTGGATAGGTACCACAGAGTCCCGGATTCATTGAAGAATATCCTCCACAGCGAATGTGGATACAAACCCGGCTATCCACAGCGGGCGACCCTGAAGGTGCGATTGATGTGGAGAACATCAGGTTGTCCTCAGGTCCTGGGATAGGGAAGTCACATCTTTGTACACATTGGCGTCGGACTGCATGAGGCTGCGAATCTTCTCTACGGCGTGAAGAACTGTGGTGTGGTCCCTGCCGCCGAAGGCCTTGCCGATCTTCGGTAGGGAAAGGTCGGTGTGTTCCCTGCACAGGTACATGGCGATCTGTCGGTATCGGGCCAGGGGTTGCCTGCGGCTTGGGCCGACCAATTCTTCGCGGGTGTGCCCCGCAAAGGAGGCAACCCGGTTGATGATGTCGTCGGATGTCAGCGGTGTTGCGTCCAAGGCCGGCACGAGATCACGTAGAACTTCGCGGGCGGTTTCAAGAGTGATTGTCTCGTGAGTGAGCGCCGCATAGGCAGTCACCCGGGTGAGCGCCCCCTCCAACTCGCGGATGTTGTTGAGAACGCTCTCGGCGATGAATTCGAGCACATCCTGCGGAACCGGAGCCGGAGCAAACTCGGCGTTGCTGCGAAGGATTGCCAGCCGGGTCTCCACATCCGGAGTCTGTATGTCGGTCAGCAATCCCCACTCGAAGCGGCTGCGAAGTCGATCCTCGAGTGTCGTGAGATGACGGGGGTGACGGTCTGATGTGATGACGAGTTGCTTGTCCGCTTCGTACAACGAGTTGAAGGTGTGAAAGAACTCCTCGAGGATCTGCTCCTTGCCATCGAAGAATTGAACGTCATCGAGAAGCAACAGATCGATCGTTCTGTACCGCGCCTTGAACTCATCCATCCGTTTCCGACGGATTCCGTTGATGAACTCATTGAAAAACTGCTCAGATGTGACGTAACGGATGACAGCGTCTGGTGCCAGCTCCTTCCGGTGGTGACCCACCGCATGCAAGAGGTGGGTCTTCCCAAGGCCGGCATCGGCATATATGAATAGCGGGTTGTACTGGCTTCCGGGTTGCTCGGCAACGGCCATTGCGGCGGCGTTGGCAAAGCGGTTTGAGGAGCCGACCACGAAGTTGTCGAACGTGTATTTGGAAATCAGGCGGCTTTCGCCGTTCAGAGGAAGGGACTGCTGCTGTGGGGGTTCCGGCACAGCCGTCTCTGCAACGGGGATAGTCGACGCCGTTTCTACGGCTGCGGTGCCCTCGAGCACGTCTAGCCGGATCTCAACTCCCGGGCCGTAGGTCGCTTCGGTGGCATTGTGTAAAGCAGTCAGATATCGATCGCGTACCCATGAGCGGTGGAATTCGCTTGGCGCCACCAAAGTGAGGGCCGAGTCGGTCTGATGGGCTTGGAGGGGGGCGATCCAGGTCTGCCAAGCGCCCACCGACAGCTCGTCTTGCACGACTTGTTTGAAGCTGTCCCACTGAGAGGGCAGCGGTTGAGGTTGTCCGTATGTCATGTGTCGGCGATGCCGTCCTATAAAGCCCGCTCCCGCCATCCACACACCTATCCACATTCTGTGGAGAAATATGTAGGGCGCGAGTTGTTCCT
This sequence comes from uncultured Acidimicrobiaceae bacterium, assembly GCA_947258985.1. Taxonomy (GTDB): domain Bacteria; phylum Actinomycetota; class Acidimicrobiia; order Spongiisociales; family UBA5794; genus JAAETI01. Next base: position 39,577 of record CAMYKI010000037.1, on the reverse strand, counting down.
AAATCTCTGGGAAGTTGCCGACCGCGATCCAGCCTGCCGAGCGAGTATATGGACCTTGCGCGGAAGGATACAAGACAGCCAAATCTGACACTATTGGCAAACGGGGCATCGTGGGGACCTAGTTCAAATGTATTGCGGGACAACAGATATCATCCGTTACCCTTGCCCGAAATCGAGCTCATTCTGGGAAGTAGCACCACGTTTGCCGTTACCCTTTGTTTCGCGGGGAAGGCGAACTTTTCGCGGTTGAGGGGTGTTGCCCGTGGCCGGGGAAGCCATTGGAGGGGGATGAAAGAACTCTCGCCTCTTTGACATAGTCTCGCCTGGGTTCGTAACCTAGCGCCTCCGCACATCCCCGATCTGGACCTCTTCTTATGAAACGCACTTATCAACCAAACGTTCGCCGCCGCAAGCGCAAGCACGGTTTCCGCTCCAGGATGAGAACCCGCGCCGGCAGAGCCGTAGTCAAGCGTCGTCGACTCAAGGGTCGTCATCGAGTCTCGGCCTAGTACCGGGCCGAATCGAAAGGGCCGTCCTTATCGATCGCTTCGGGGGCGCGACGAGTTCTCGTGGGTCTATCGGACGGGTTCTCGGCGGCGCTGCGGAGCTGTCGTGGTCATCACGGCAGGATCCGACGCCAGAACCCCGCGAGTCGGCTTTGTCGCCGGGCGACGTGTTGGGTCGGCGGTATCACGCAACCGGGCGAAACGCCGGATGCGCGAGGCAATGTCACGTTGCACTTTGAGACCCGATACCGTGTATGTTCTCGTAGCCGATAGGGGCGTGCTGACTGCCGATTTCGACACCCTCGTTAGTTGGATCAGCAATTGCTCTGGTGAAGAGGCTGTTGTCAAGGAGAAGAGATGAGTTTGAGGCCGTATCAGCCTGCCTTTTGGGTAGTGAAGCTGGTTGGCGTCTATCGACGGTTCATCTCCCCGCTGCTTGGTGACAACTGTCGATATCGCCCGACCTGTTCAGAGTATGCCCAGGATGCGCTGCAGGCTCACGGCTTGTTCAGAGGACTCTGGCTGGCCATTCGTCGGCTTGGTCGATGTCACCCTTGGCACGAGGGCGGCTACGATCCGGTACCTCCGGGCCGGACTCCGGAAACAACCTCATCATCACAAGGCACCTCGTGAATCCCTTCACCATCCTCGCTCCCCCACTTGGTCAGTTGCTGGCCCTGCTGTACAACGTGTGGCCCAGCAACTACGGCGTTGCCATCATTTTCTTGACGTTGATCGTGATGATTCTGCTGTTCCCCCTGACCTTGAAGCAGACGCGGTCGATGAAGGCCATGCAGGACATCCAGCCCGAGATCAAGAAGCTGCAGAAGGAACACAAAGACGACCGCGAAGAGATGAACAAGCAGATGATGGCGCTCTATTCGGAGCGCGGGGTGAACCCGGCGGCGGGTTGTTTGCCGCTTGTCGTGCAAATGCCGATTTGGTTTGCGTTGTTCCGAGTTCTCAGGGTCGGCCCAAGCGCCGAGGATCCAACGGTGCTCGACCCGTCGGACATCATTCCCGCGGATTCCAAACTTGCGGAGGCACTTCTCGAAGGCAAGACCCAGTTTTTGGGAATGGACATGCTGCAGTCGCCGTCCTCGGCTGCATCAGAGGGGCTCGTCGGCGCTATCCCGGAGATCACGCTCGTGCTGCTCGTGGTAGCTACCGGATTTTACCAGTCGGTGCAGATGACCAGACGCCGCAAGAACGACAGCAATCAGCAAGAGAGCAAGCAAGCGCAACAGATGCAGACGGTCGCCAAGGTGATGCCGCTGTTCCTGGGCTTCATCTCGTGGGGTTTCCCCACCGGGCTTGTTCTCTATTTTGCCGTATCCAATCTGTTCAGGATCGGCCAGCAGGCAGTCATATTTCGTCTGGATGAGGGCGGAGACGATTCGGGGACGCAGGCGAAAGCAAGCGAAGCTCCCCCGGATCAACCAACGTCAGCCGGTCCCTCACCCAACGCCAGCAAGAAGCGCAATCGGCGCAGGAGGAAGTAGGTATGGAGTGGGTTGAAGCCGTCGGGAAGACGGTCGATGAGGCTGTCGAAGAAGCGATGAAGGCTCTCGAAGAAACGTCTCGAGATGCCGTAAACATTGAGGTTGTTGAAGAACCCAAGAAGGGTTTTCTTGGCATGGGTGGTCTGGACGCCAAGGTCCGGGTAACCATGAAGCCAAAGAAGAAGAGACGTCGCGGCCGGGGCGGACGTTCCGCTCGTGGTGAGAAGCAGGACCGCCAGCAGGCTGGTGGCTCCAAAGCCAAGAGCAGCCGGGCCAAAGGCCAGAAACCCAACAATGGGAAATCCAACAAGCAGGCCAAGCCGCAGCAGCGAGGTGGCAAGGGCGACAACAGGAACCAGCGAAACAAACAAGGACCGCCCAAGTCCGGCGGAACGGAAGCGAAGAAGGTTGCCGTGGACACAAAACCCGACGAGAAGGCGGACATAGAAGAGCAAGCTGAGGTCGCAAGGGAGTTTGCTCAGGGACTGCTGGGAGCCTTTGGCCTTGACGGAGAGGTGGTCACGCGCGTCGAAGACGACATCCTCTTCATTGACATCGACGGAGAGCAGACCGAAGCGTTGGTCGGACGCAAAGGTGCGGTCGTGCAGGCGGTGCACGAACTGACACGCACGGTGATCCAAAGGAAGACCTTTGGCGCTCCGAGGATGAGACTCGATATCGCCGGCTATTCTGCTCGCAGGCGCGAAGCGCTCAAGATCTATGCAACAAGACTCGCCGAGACGGTCAAGGAAGAAGGGCGCGAAGCGATGCTAGAGCCCATGAATGCGGGAGACCGTAAGGTCGTTCACGATGCAATCGCCGAAATCGATGGTGTTCGGTCCTATTCCGAGGGCGAGGACCCAAATAGGTCGGTAGTTGTGGCCCCGGCCGACTGACCGAGCGGAGCATTGGAGTGGAAATCGGGCCCCATGTTATGGACATGGGGCCCGATTCTATGTTGTGCGCTACCAGGGCATCCGAATGGCTGGGGGTGACGCTGGACGGGCGACAGAAACAGCTGCTCACACGTTTCCGCGATTGGCTCGAGGCGGAGGCGATTCCCGGTGGTGGTGTTGGTCCCAACGAGGCGCACCGTCTCTGGTGTCGACACATCGCCGACGCAATCTTGTTTGGTGTTGGCCTGAACGGCGCCGCTGACTGTGTCGATGTTGGCAGCGGAGCGGGTCTTCCGGGAATTCCCCTGGCAATAATGAACGACGGGACGGAATTCACGCTTGTGGATAAGTCGGAGAGGCGGTGTGACCTCATAGCCCGAGCAATTTCGGTACTGAGGCTGGAGAACTGCAGCGTTGTCCACAGCAACGTGGAAGCTGTGGACAAGACATGGGGCTCGCTTGTCTCGAGGGCGGCAATCCCACCCGACAAGCTTTTGTTTCACGTGAAACGTCTTCTTGTTCCCGGGGGAACAGGGGCTGTGGGGCTCACGCGATCGTCCAGGAACGTGTCACAGCCAAGCAAGATTCCACCAGGACTCACCGCAAGCGTAATAGAGATACCCGCCGATGTCCTTGACACTTCCATTCAGATTCTTAGGATTGTGGCAATCTGAAACCAGGAGAGTCGATGGCGAGCGAATCAAGGGCGACCATTGTTGCGATTGCCAACCAGAAGGGCGGCGTCGGGAAGTCGACAACCGCAATAAACCTGGGCGCCGGGCTCTCGCTTCAGGGGGAGAAGGTCCTCATTGTAGACCTCGACCCTCAGGGGAATACATCCTCGGGGCTGGGCGTCGACCGGTCCCGCATTGAAGTGTCTACCTATGAGGTTCTCATCAACGAGGTCCCCATAGACGATGCAATCGAAGCTACCTCCGTCCGGGATCTGTATGTTGTGCCCGCCACGATCGAGCTGGCAGGGGCAGAAATCGAGCTTGTCTCGGTGTTCTCGAGAGAGAAGCGTCTTGCCGGTGCGCTGCAACCGGTACTCGACGTGTACGACTTCGTCCTTGTAGACTGCCCACCGTCGCTCGGTCTACTGACCATCAATGGCCTGGCTGCCGCCGACGAAGTGACGATTCCCATCCAATGTGAATACTACGCATTAGAAGGAGTCAGCCAGTTGATGAGAAACATCCACCTCGTTCAACAGGGCCTCAACCCTCAACTAGAGGTTGAAGGAATCATCCTGACCATGTACGACGGCCGTACGACGCTATCGGCAGACGTTGTAGGACAGGTGAGGGAGCACTTTGGGGAGACTACGTACAAGACGGTTATCCCCCGAACGGTGAGGCTGTCGGAGGCGCCGTCGTACGGCGAACCAATAGAAGCGTTTGATCCAATGTCGAGAGGCGCCATCGCTTATAGAGAGCTGGCCCGGGAGTTTAGGAGGCGCCATGGCCGCACGTAAGGGTGGACTAGGTCGAGGATTGGACTCTCTTCTTCCGGTAGACAGACCGCAAGCAGGGTTTGGCAACATACCGCTGGATCATATTGAACCAAACCCCCAGCAACCGAGAGAGCGCTTCGACGAGGAGTCGCTCGAATCCCTGGCAGAATCGATCACGGCGGTGGGCGTGCTGCAACCGGTGGTGGTCCGGCCGACGGGGGATACCTATGTGCTGATTGCCGGCGAGAGGCGGTGTCGGGCAGCCCGTCTTGCCGGGCTCGAAGAGATCCCGGCCGTCATCAAGCCCGAGGACACGGACGACACCACAAGCCTTACCGATGCTCTCATCGAGAACGTACAGCGAGAAGATCTCTCGCCCCTCGAGGAAGCTGCCGGCTACCGGCAACTCATGGAAGATTTTGGCTTGACTCACGAGATGGTGGCGCAACGTGTCGGCAAGAGCCGCAGCGCAATCAGCAACACCTTGCGCCTCCTGCAGCTGCCCGCCGCGGTCCAGGCCCTGGTGGGGGAAGGAGAATTGGCCGCCGGGCACGCCAGGGCGCTGCTGGGGTTGGAGGATCAGGCCTATGCCTTGCACATTGCCCAGCGTGTAGTTGCCGAGGGCTGGTCCGTCCGTCAGGTCGAAGACGCCGTGAGAAAGAGATCCGCGCCGGAGGCAATCGCCCCCCGAGGAGCCAAGCTCCCGAGACCGGCCGCGATTATCGAGCTCGAGGACCGGCTTGGCGAGAAGCTGGGAACAGCGGTGAAGATCGATCACGGTAAGCGAGGGGGCAAGGTCCAGATCCGGTACGGCTCTCTGGATGATCTCGAACGCATCTACAAGCTGTTGAGCTAGTCGGTAGGTCCGTTGGGTTCTTCGGCGGCGTTGGCCTCGACGAACAAGTTCATGATTCCCTGAGCAATTGCTGCTGTCCCCGACTCGTCAAACCGGGGGAGAGCCACGACAACCGCGGTCGATCGGGTGTTCTTGAGGATCGGTATGGCCCGACCGCTCGAGGGAATTCCCGTGACCGCACCGATACGTTCGGCTAGCGCCTTGCCGGCGGTCGACAGGCTCAGGTTCGAGGCGAAGTAGAACACCCCGCTGTCCTGGTCGCGCGGTAGACACAGCGACACGACGATGTCGACACCGAGTCGGTTTGCCCGTAAGGCCCGGACCCGTTCCGGCGGTGCGGCGTCGACGCTTCTGGAGAGGGAGACGACAGCCCCATTCGCCTGGATAATTGTGGAAAGTAGTACGGCAGGGCCCCAGGTTTCGCGTGACTCCTCGTCATCACGGCAGAATGGATCGATGTAGATACGCTGGCCGGCGACGGTAGGGGGCAGATTTTGCAGCCACTGGTGATCGCGGACCACTTCTCTGCCCTGTTTGCTGGTGGCACGCGACATCAAGGCCAGCTCGTCGACTACCTCGGCGCCGGCAAGTCCGTCTTCGGCAATGCCGCGGTTTGACTGGAAGTCCAGAACACCGGCGAGCGTATCTGGACCGAATATGCCATCTACGTTGCCGGCATCGAAACCGAGGGAGTTGAGGTTCCGTTGCAGTTCGGCGACATCGTCACCGCGCATCATGGGAACCCGGTGGTAGAGGATTCTGCTCCCGAGTTCGTAGCCGGCGCTCACCAAGGCTCGCCAGGTATCGGGACCGACAATCCCATCGACCCATAATCCGCGCTTTGCCTGAAACTCCGAGACGGCCAGATAGGTGCCTTGGCCGAAACTTCCCTGTGGGTCCCCTTCTGCGGCGAACCCGAGCGCGCCGAGGCGGTCCTGGATATCCCGGACCGCCTCGCCGTCATCTCCTGAGCGATAGAGCCTCACGGCTCCATGCTCTCACAATTGTCGGTCAACCGATGTAATCCGCCAGTTCGGTTTCTAGCTGGCTTTTGGAGCGGGCTCCGACAAACCGCTTCTTCTCCTCGCCGGCCTGGAAGAGGATCATTGTTGGAATGCTCATGACCTCGTGACTCATCGCGGTATGCGGGTTGTCATCCACATTGAGCTTGGCGATTGTGAGCTTGCCCGACTTCTCCTCAGCGAGTTCGTTGAGCGGTCGTTCCATCATCTTGCACGGACCGCACCACTCCGCCCAGAAGTCCACCAGAACTGGAGTATCGCCGCCGATCAACTCTGCGAAGCCGGCGTCGTTAGTCGTAATTGTCATTTCTCCCATGGCGTAGGCCGTTTGGCCGTCACCTCCTGATCGTCAATCCGGGCTGTGGTCTACGGATAGCAACATCAGAGACCCGCCTCCACATTCCAAAAACTACTCCGATTCCTTTTCGTCGAGCCAGCGCTCTGCGTCGATGGCAGCCTGGCAACCCATGCCCGCTGCGGTGATTGCCTGACGGTACACGTGGTCTGTGACATCTCCGGCCGCAAACACCCCAGGGACCGAGGTCATGGTGTTTGATCCCGGTGTCAGGATGTAGCCCTGATCGTCCAGCTCGATATGGCCCTGGAAAATCTTGGTGTTAGGGTCGTGGCCGATTGCCAGGAACAAGCCCTCGACGGCAAGATCCGAGTCCTCATCAGTGACGCGGTTGTGAATCCGCAGGCCGGTTACCAGATCGTCGCCGAGGACGTCGACAACGACGGAATCCCAGATCACCTCGATCTTGTCGTGTTCGAGCACCCGCTTCGCCATGATCTTGGACGCCCGCAACTCGTCGCGGCGATGTATCAAGTACACCTTGGAGGCAAACTTGGTGAGGAAAAGGGATTCTTCGGCTGCGCTATCCCCACCCCCGACAACCGCGATCTCCTTGTCCCGGAAGAAGAACCCATCGCACGTGGCGCACGCAGAGACCCCATGGCCCCGCAACCGGGTCTCGCTCTCGAGGCCGAGCCAACGTGCCGAAGCACCCGTGGAAATGATCACCGAGTCGGCCTGGTACTCGTCTTCGTCCACCCAGATTCTGAAGGGGCGAGAAGAAAAATCGACCCGGGTGACGTCGTAGCTCATGATGCGCGTATCAAAGCGTTCGGCCTGCTTGCGGAAACTCTCCATGAGTTCCGGCCCCATGATGCCGTCGGGGAAGCCCGGATAGTTTTCGACGTCCGTGGTGAGCATCAGTTGGCCACCACGTTCCATCCCCTCGATCATCAGTGGCTTGAGGTCGGCACGCGCCGCGTAAATCGCGGCTGTGAGACCGGCGGGGCCTGATCCAATGATCGCGACCTTCTCTGTCATCTTCCAATCCTTTGCTTGCGAAGGCGGAGAGGCAGTCGGGGTTCTGGCGGTCTGCTAGTCCTGAGCTGCGTCACGCGGAATGCGGAGTCTCCATAAGAACATGCCAATGACCACAAATAATCCACCGAGGATCGTGTATGCCCACGCCATGCCGACCAAGCCACCGAGAAGGCGTACGAGGCCGATAGTGAGGAAGATTGCCAGCACCAGTCCGAGTAGAGCAGCAAAGATGCCGACACCGGTCCAGCGGGCCCATCCGGCAGCCCGATCAACCGTGAGTGACCGCACCCTGTTGGCAAGACTCTCGAGGAGATCGGCGATTTGGGTTGGATAGTCGTTCATCCCGGATGACATTAGTCATTCCAGGACGGGCACGAATTACTGAGCGTCTAGGGGAGCTCCTCGAAGATCTCGCACTCCGGTACCGTGATCGCAGCCAATGTAGTTGCCGCCGGATCGGGCATGACGAACGCAGCAAGAAGACGCTCCCTACCGGTTGCGTCCGAGAGCGTCCCGACGATCTGCGGTGTCGCGTCGTCTGGGATAGTTCCGAGGGCAACCAGGCCGTCAAAGCAAGCCACCCATTGTGGATTCAGGCTCTTGGCGGCTTCGTCGTCCGTACGGAAGAAATCCGGGTCTACGGTCAGTTGGTCGATGATCTCCGCCCGCAACTCCTCGGTGAGTGATCCTTCGATCGCATACTCCAGGTCGTAGGCATCTCCCGACGGGGCCTCTGTTGGCTCCGCTACCGCCGTCGTTTCTGGAGCCGCCGTTGTCTCGGCAGCCGCCGTGGTGGTGGTCTCTGATGTGGCCATCTCGGCCGCTCCACCGAGATCATCCGCGGCAACCTGAGGCGCTTCGGCGCTGGGTACGGCAGCCGCAGCTGTGGTTGGGGTGCGATTGCCGGCACCGTCGGCCATATCCTCGGAGACCTCGTTGAAGGCCACGGTTTCGGCGCTGTCACCGACAAAGAAGTTTGGCAGGACGAGGAATGCAACCACGAATACCGCGGCGGTTCCCAGCGCAAACCCGGCCCAGCGTCCCCAAGCGACTGAGGACTGCGCCGGACGCGGTGAGGGGGAAGCCACACCGAGATCGCGGTGAAGCCGGTCGTGCAGAGCAGCCGACTCGGCAGCAGTGAGATAGACGGCAGGAGCGTCGCCGAGAGCGTCAAGCGCGATCCGCTGGAACTCCAGCTCGCGGCTGCAGTCCGCACATCCGGCGATTTCCGCAGTTGCGCGAGAAGCTGAGTCAGGATCGAGGGATCCTTCGGCGAGCGCCATGATGATCTCTTGGTCGTGTTCGTGCATCGTCATTCTTCTTTTTGATGTCGGGAACCCTCTCTGAGGTTCCCCAGCGCTTCAGCGAGGATTCTTCGCCCGCGAAACAAGCGGGACTTTATGGTCCCGATGGGTTTATCGAGGATCTCCGCTGCCTGCTCGAGGGAGAGCCCCTCGAGATCTACGAGGACCACGGCGGCACGAAACTCCTCGGGCATTTCGGAGAGGGCGTTCTCGATGTCGGGGCGCAGCTTGCGAAACACGGTCACGAAAGTCTCCTGGACCGCGTCCAGGGCAGCATCTCGATCCCGCATCATGCGAAGGCAAACACCGAAGACCCGGTCCTCGTGAGCCCGCACCAACTCATCGAAGGCGGCAACGTCTCCTCCGAGATAGCGGTTGAGGAGTTCGATATCCTCGGCGGCCCTGCTTGTCATGAGCGTGATTCTGGCGCGAACGGCGAAGCCTGTCACTCCTATGGGGTGAAGGTCACTTCCGAGACCACCGTGAAGAACTCATCCGCGGCCTGCTCGGGCACATCGGTGAACCACAGCAACCACACGCCACCGTCTCGGCCGGGCAGCTGTAATCGGGCCGGGGCGTCGAAGACCGTCCCCGAGCCAATCGGCTCCCAGCCCGCAAAGGCCGGGGGGATCGTCTCGGCCCACAGCACCGAGTAGCCCGTCTGCGAAGATGCGCGCACCTCCATTGAGCCCGGGGCACCGCTGACACGGAAAGTCACGCCGACCCCTTCCTTGATGGCAGACAGCGGATCGAAATAGCGCTCGGTTCGCCATGTCGTAGAAGGATTACCGTCCACCAGGTTTGGCAGGTCGCGTTCGTGCTCGCTCTGATCGCCGAATGGGTCGTAGTCCGACGGCTCGGCCGAGAGTGCCCCGGGGAGCGCCTCGGCAATGGTCGTCTCGGGTGGTGGCGTCGTGGTAGTTGTCGTCACCTCCCGGGCTATTGGGGGAGTTGCCGGGAACAGGAATGGCGAGTCTGGATCGACGTCGATTGCCAGACCCACTCCTGCCAACACGATCGCGCTAATGAGCAGCATTGCGGCCGGAATGAGCCAGCGCCAAGACCAGCCGTTGCTCCGGGAAGCAGGTACTGGAGAGGGGATAGAGCGAAGCGCAGTTCCCAGAGCAGCGGCGTCATAGTCACCGGTGGTTGCCTTGTAGAGAGCGGAGTCCACCGAAGGGGGAAGACCTTCGACCAGGTGAGACGGCCTGATCGCAGCACTTGACGAACCGGTGACGGCTATGCGGAGGGAGCGCGCCAGCGCTGCGGTGTCGTCACCGGGGAGACGCCACTTTCGTTTGCGGCCAAACGAGCTCAGCTTTGCGGGGTGGGCGGCCGAGAACACAATCGCCCCGGGGTCGATAGAGCCGTGCAGAATGCCTGCATCGTGCAGCGCCGCCAGCCCTTCTGCGAGCCCCGCCGCGTTCGGAAGGAACTCGGACACCGGCAGGGTCTCCCCGGCGGCGAGACGATCGGCAATGGAGACGCCGCCGTTCCATTCGATGGCGGCATAGGCGCCGCCCGCGGCCGACTCGAGAACCTCGTAGATGCCGGCAAGATGGGTGTGTTCGACTCGCGCTGCCTCCCGGGTGGAGGAAATGAACTCGGCTACACGCGCCCGGCTGGCATCTGCGTCCAGGACGCGAACGAGTACGGGCCGGTCCAGCGAGGTATCAGTGGCGAGCCACTCGTCGATGTCGCCGTCGCGGCCGAGACGCACCTGGGTTTGATATCGGTCGGGGAGTAGGGGGGCCATGGGCTCCGCAGTCGTCGACTGAAAGCGGAGGTTAACCGGAGACGCGCATAAGGGTTAGGGGCTCCGGCAAACGTACGAAGCCCTCGTCCTCGTAGAGAGTGATAGCAGCATCGTTGTCGGTCTGGGTGTTGAGCAGAAGCACCTTGGCGCCTGCTGCCTGAGCCTTGCGGCCGGCAACGCGCACCAGCGAGCGCCCCATCCCGTGGCCTTGCCATTTGGGGTTCACCGCTACCCGTTGCAGGTAGGAGATAGCGCTGCCGAAGCCGACGACTGCATAGGCAATCGGGTGACCTTCACCACCCTGGATGGTGAGGGTCTTCGATCTGCTGGTTGCCTGAATGGCCTCTTCCAATCCGGCACGGTTGAAGCGCCAGAAAGGGGAGAATGCCGCGGCGTCTATCTCGAGTAGGGCGTCGAGGTCACAATCGGGACTCTCAACGACAAGATGATCGGGAGAGAGAGCGGAGCCACCGAGGGACTTCCTCATCAGTGCCAGGTCGACGTAGGTCTGGAATCCGGCCTGTTCCCACGACCGTCTGGCGGAGATGGGCAGCGGAGGAGATATGACTCCGCCGGCTCCGAGGGACATCAGGTGCGTGGCGCATGCGCCGAGGAATGCGGCGCCCCCGCGCAACAAGCGCAGGCTGGCCTGGGGCTCGTCGTCATTCCACGGGCGAGCCTCTGCCCGGGCCCAACCCCTCCGCAGGGTGATCTGCCCCGGCCATACCCCACGTTGGTTGACATTGCTCGGCTGATCGGCAAGTGCCATCCGAATCCTGGTCGCTCAAACAACGGCCCACGCTGTAGCGCCGGTGCCGTCCGCCCCTCCGGCGGTCCTACTCCACGATAACTGGCCTTGGGGAACCCTCAGCCGCCGCGCCAAAAAATGGCGCACACCCGGGGAGACATCTTTGTCAAGTTGGCCGCCCCGGCAACCGATACCGGTGTTGAAACCACATGTTGTGGTTGCCGTGGCTACAGCGAGTAATCGGGGATACGATGGAACAACTGCCGAGTCTTGACACCCTTCTCAGCAAGCTTTCTGAGATCGGAGCGTCAGACGTTCACCTCAAGGTGGGATCACCGCCTGCATATCGAATAGACGGTCACCTTCACTTTTCGGAACTTCCCAAGGTCAGACCGGAAGACACCAGGCAATGGTCTCAGGAGCTTCTCGATGAGAAGAACCGGGCGATCTTCGAGAATGACGGCGAGGCCGACTTTGGGTATGGCACCCCAACCCTTGGCCGGTTCCGCATAAACGTATATCGGCAGCGCGGCTCGATTGCACTTGTCGTTCGCGCCGTCGTGTCGGGCAGTAAGGGATTTGTGGAGCTGGGTCTTCCCGAGGCCGTCGGTAGGGCGTGTCGCGAGGATCGAGGGCTGGTGATTGTCACCGGGCCGTCGGGATCCGGCAAGACGACAAGTCTGAATGCCATGCTCGACGAGATCAACTCGAATCGACGTGTCAGTGTCGTCACCCTCGAGGACCCCATCGAGATGCTGCATCGCGACAAGATGGCCATCGTCAGCCAGCGTGAGGTTGGTGTGGACGTCGTCTCCTTCGCAGATGGCCTCTACCGCGTGCTGCGCCAGGATCCGAACGTGATCATGGTCAGCGAAATGCGGGACGCCGAGACCGTCGAGGCGGCGCTCTACGCCGCGGAAACCGGGCACCTGGTCCTTACCGCGATGTACACAAACGATGCCACCGAGACAATCACCCGTCTGATTGAGTTGTTCGAACCACATCGTCACCACCAGATTCGCCTGCGAATCGCCCGCAACGTCAAAGCCGTCGTGAGCCAGAGGCTCGTTGCAGCCTCCGACGGCAGCGGCCGCGTGCCGGCGGCGGAGGTGCTGACGGAGACAGACCGGACCTTCGACTACATCATGGATCCCGAGTTGACCACCAAGCTCGAGGAGGTCATGAACGAGGGTGCCTACTACGGGATGAAGACGTTCGATCAAGGTCTGCTCGAGTACTTCCGTGACGGCGTGGTCACGTTCGAGGAAGCCTTGAGCAATGCATCCCATCCCAATGATTTCAGGATGGCAGCGCAGAAGACCGGTCTGCGCACCGCTTGATGACCTGTTCGGATCTGGGACCCGTCAGGTAGCCACGGCAGGGTTATCCGGGGTCCTAGGTCCGGCGGATCATCCGTACTGATTACGCTGCGAGCATGCCTGAGTTCAATTGCCGTGATTGTGGCTCCGCGTTCTCGTTGCCGCAGAGCGTTCTCGACCGGTACCCGGGTTGGGTGCCTCGACAATGTCGCGACTGCCGGGCGCAGAGCCAGCGAGGTCAAACCACAAAGGCGCCGCAAGCTAAGACCCGCAGAGCGGTTGTGGCAGACGGCGACGGGCCTGCGACCGGCATCTTCACCGACGGCAGTTCCGTTCCCAATCCCGGCCCAGGCGGGTGGGGAGTCGCATACGTCGTTGATAATGAGGTGATCGACGAGCGCTGCGGTCATGATCCCGACACCACGAACAACAGGATGGAACTGACCGCCTTGATCGAGGCGCTCGATGTCATCCCTGAGGGAACCGCAGCGACGGTCTACTCGGATTCACATCTTGCCATAAGGACCATCACGGAATGGGCCGCCGGGTGGGAGAAGCGGGGGTGGAAGCGGAAGTCGGGACCCGTGGAGAACCTCGATCTCGTCAAGAAGGCTTACTCCGGCTTCAAGGCTCGCCCGGAACTCGAGCTCCAATGGATCAAGGCCCACGTGGGATATCGCTGGAACGAGTACGCAGATGAGTTGGCGTCGCGATGGCGGGACTCGTGATCCCGCAGCGCCTCGATCGGGTTATGGCTGAGGGGACTCCAGCCCGACAGCTCGGAGAGCGGTTCGCCGCGGCCGGTAGGCAGCTCTATCTCGTTGGGGGCAGTGTGCGGGACGCGTTCCTCGATACCGTGACCAATGATCTCGACTTCACCACGGACGCCCGCCCGGAAGAGACGGTAGAGATTCTCGAGGATTGGGCCTCGAGCGTGTTCCGGGTTGGCGAGCAGTTCGGGACCATCGGTGTGGTCCACGACGGGATCGCCTACGAGATCACAACATTTCGCAGCGATGTCTACAGGGAAGACAGCCGCAAACCCGTTGTCGAGTTCAGTGACGACATCGAGACTGATCTGAGTCGGAGAGACTTCACGGTGAACGCCATGGCCATTCGGATACCAGGGGCGTCCGGCGACGAACCCGAGATGGTGGACCCTTTCAACGGCCTGGCAGACCTGGCGGCGCGATCGATCCGGACCCCGTTGGATCCAGAGGTTTCGTTCGGTGACGATCCGCTACGAATGCTGCGGCTCTTCAGATTTGTCTCAACACTGGGGTTTGCGCCGGATGCCGCGGCCGCCGGCGCCGTGGCGGCTATGCGGCAGCGGCTTTCCGTCATTTCCGCGGAACGGATTCGAGATGAGCTCTCGAAGCTGCTGGTCGGCTCGAACGTTGCCGACGGTCTCTGGGGTCTTCTGCACACGGGCTTGGCCGGGGAATTCCTCCCTGAGTTGACGGCGTTGGAGTTGGAGCAGGATCCGCACCACCATCACAAGGATGTTCTCGCGCACACCGTTGCCGTCGTCGCCAAAACTTCTCCAATCGAGACGCTACGGCTTGCTGCGCTGTTCCACGACGTCGGCAAGCCTGCCACGCGCGAGTTTGGACCCCAAGGGGTGTCGTTTCACCACCATGAGGTAGTAGGCGCTCGCATGACCCGGGAGCGAATGAGGGCTTTGCGGTATCCGAAGGAGATCGTGAAAGATGTCTCTCAGTTGGTGTTCCTCCACATGCGGCCCCACACCTACAAGATGGGATGGACGGACGCGGCTGTGCGAAGGTACGTGCGCGATGCCGGGCCCCTACTGCCTCTCCTCAACGAATTGGTCCGGTGTGACGTCACTACCCGTAGCCAGCGGCGCGCTCGCGCCATATCCCGACGCCTCGACGAACTCGAAGAACGCATCGACGAGCTCCGGAATCAGGAGGAACTCGATGCGCTGCGGCCACCGATCGACGGCAATGAGGTGATGCAGTACTTGGGCATCGCCCCGGGGCCGGAGGTGGGCCAGGCCATGAAGCTGCTGCTCGAGCATCGCATCGAACACGGTCCTTACGACGTTGCCGAGGCCCATCGGTTGCTGGACGAATGGAAGGCGACCAGCCGGTGACCAGCGCTAGTTCTGAAGTCATTGCGCTCGAGGGGGTCACGGTGGTCCGCGAAGGCCGCTACCTGTTGAGAGACGTCGACCTGGAGGTGCAGGCTCACGAGAGGTGGGTCGTTCTCGGCCCAAACGGAGCGGGCAAGACCACGATGTTGCAGGTGGCATCGACCTATCTCGGGCCGACGCGGGGGACAGTCCGGCTATTGGGAGAAGTGTTCGGAAAGGTGGACGTGCGAGCGCTTCGTGAACGGGTCGGGTACGCAGGACCGGCACCCGCCAAGCTGGTCAGACAGGACCTGCCGGCTCTTGACATCGTTGTCACAGGGAAGCACGCGTCCTTTGTAGACAGACGATGGCACGAGTATGACGATGGCGACGTTGCCTATGCCGAACAGCAACTGGAGCGATTGCGGTCCGGGCACCTGGCAAGTCGCCGGTTCGGGACACTATCTACAGGGGAGAGGCAGAGGGTGCTCATCGCTCGCAGCTTGATGACCCATCCCGAGGTGCTCTTGTTGGATGAGGCTATGACGGGGCTCGATCTGGGGGCCCGCGAGAGGCTGGTCGTCTCGCTTGCGGATCTTGCAGCCGACCCTGCTAGCCCGGCCGTGGTGCTGGTTACCCACCATGTCGAGGAGATCCCGCCGGGATTCGATCATATCGTGATGATGGCGGGGGGTCGGGTCATCAGCCGGGGACCGATCGAATCGACTCTTACCGCGAATGCACTCTCTGCGTGTTTCGAGGAAGACCTGCGTCTCGACCAAAACGGTGACAGATTCCACGCCTGGTCGGAGCGCTGACCGCTGCAACGGCAGCCGCGACCCGGCGAAGAGAGTCAGTCTTCGTCGTAATCGCGGACCCCGGCGCCGTAGTCCGACAGTCCGATAGCTCCGGCCACGACTAGGCCGACGCCGCCAACGACGGTGAGCATGAAGCCGGTCTTGAGATGGGCGGCCCGTGCATAGAAGTAGGTGATCCCGAGCACGACTGCGCCGGCAGCGATCGCCACTGCAGAACCGTTGACGCGTTGGCGATCGAAGAAGGCGAGGTAGAGGCCGACCAACCCGGCGAGTGCACCGAAGCCGGCAAGGACGCGTGCGACGGGGAAACTCCCCGGGTCCATGAGCCGAGCGGCACCCCAGCTCAGTGCAGCGCCGATGAGGACGAAAGCCAGGGCGACACCGAGGCCGATGGCCAGCCAGTTGTGGAGCTTGGTGTCGTCGCCATAGCTCTCTGCCGCCTTGCTGCGCAGGTCGGTAAAGCTGGTTGCCTTTGAGTCGTCGCCGACATAGCTCGATCGGGAGCCCTCCGCCGGTGGGGGAGGCGGCTCGGGCATTAGAACCGGTTTCTTGCGTCGTGATCGTATGCCCCGAGTCGGCTGATGTTCGTTTACTCCCATGAGATCCAGGAAGAACCCGCCGTTTTCGAGTTCGAGAACCAGAACCTCGCCATCGGCGGCAAGGTGAATGCCGTCGGGCTTCTTCTCGATTGCAACATCGGCGTGCGGCCAGCTCCCGATCTCCGCTTCTCCGGCGCGGATCAGGATTCGATTGAGGTCCACCACGACCTTGGCGTCGAGGACGGCATCGGGTTCATCTTGGAGATAGACCGTGCCGGTGAAGTTGTGCAATTCCTTCCCTAACGTCGGCTCTCATGTCAGATCGGCCTACAGGCCGACGGCTTGAGCGCCAATAACTGGGTTGCGGGGGGACGGCGAGCCGGAGAGCGATTGCTCAGACGAGGACCAGTTCCTCGATGCCCACCCCACGGATGATCTCGGAGAGCTCTTCGAGGTGTCGCGGATCAGCCTCCGGGATGTGGGCATACTGTGGCCTGACCCCGTTCTGTCTGAACCCGATCAGCTTGATCCTCATCGAGGGGTCCACGTCGTAGAGCCACCGTGCGGTCTTCTCCACCATCCCGGGCGAATCGTTCTTCCCGGGCACCATGAGGAGACGCACCTCGTAGAGGCGCTGCCACTCGGCGAGGTAGCGGATGGATTCGAGCACGGGTCGGTTGTCGGCTCCTGTCATGTCGATGTGGGTCTCCGGGTCGAGGGCCTTGAGATCGATCATTGCTCCGTCCGTCACGGGCAGCAGGCGGTCCCACACGTCGCGGCTCGCCGATCCGTTGGAGTCGACAAAGGTGGTCAGGTGCCCGAGCTTCTCCGAGCATTTGAGCGAGCAGAACAGGCTGGCGACGAAGTCAGGCTGTAGCGTCGGTTCGCCGCCCGACACCGTGATGCCGGAGATGAACGGCGATACCTCATGTATCTGTGACATGACGTTCTCGAGCCGGACCATCTTGCTGAGGGGGGTGCTGTCGGTCGGGCATACTTCGATGCAGATATCACAGTCTGTGCAGACATCCTCATCGACTACGACCTGGTTGTGTACGTCGTAGAACAGCGCCATTTCGGGGCACGGCTCGACACAAATGCCACAGCTGTCGCACTCATTGATGGTGTAGGGGTTGTGGCAGGCGATGCAGTTGTAGTTGCAGCCCTGTAGGAAGACGACAAAGCGGTTGCCCGGCCCGTCGACCGCGCTAAACCGGATTACGTCATTGAGGTGCCCTTGGGCTGGTTTCACGGCTGAGGACTCGCTTCACGGTACGTTCGGTTACCTGCGAGTTCTTCACCGACCCGGCCGCAAACGTCGTGCTCCCGTGCCGGGCACCCTGCTCGTCGAACTGTTCCACGTCGCATTTCCGGACGAGATAGCCCGTGATACGAATGAAACCATTCGTGGCGAGATTGAAGGTGAAGTCCCGCATGCCTTCTCCGAAGGCTCCACGGATGATATCCACCATCGCGGAGGGGTTACGACGTACCGTGTCTTCGACGTGGAAAATGTCGCTGATTCCTGCCGGGAATCGATCGTGGTGGGGAGCGACGGCCTTGATGTGCTCGAACATCTCGGGTTCTTCGCCGATCGGTATCCGGGTTCCCGCCGTCACTTCGAGGTCACTGTCGATACCGGACTGAGAGTGCAGGAACGCTCGTCCGTCATTGCCCTCGCAATACGGCATGGGCCGGTCTGCGACCAGGTTGGACACCTTTTCGACGATCCGATAGGAAAGCTCGTTGGCCTCTTCGTCGTGGCCGTAGCGACCCTCTTTGCCGGCAGACTCCATCAGTAGGTCCACGGCCTCGGCCAAGCCATAGACGCCGTACATTGCGGAGAAGCGGTCGAGGCTGATGAGACCCTCGACGGCGAGGAAGTCATGATCGAAAAATCCGGCTTCCTCCACCAGGTAGCGGATCCGGGCCTCCATGAGCTCCGCGTTCAGTTCGACATAGTGGGGAAGCGTTTCGTCCACGAAGCTTGCGGCATCGCCCTGATGAAGAAGGGCTACCTCTTTGAGATTGAGGCGATTGAGCGTGTGCGAGCCACCACCGATCTTGAGCGAGTTGTAGCAACTGACGGCGGCATATTCCTCGCCGAGGTCTCGCACCATGAGGGGGTGGTTAACAAAGTGGGGTTTTCCCGTTTCGAACACCGTGTGCACCGCATCGAGGAGCATTTCGTCGGGCGTGATGTCGGGATCGACCTTGAGGCTGATGTTGGGCACGACTTGCAGTACTTCTCGCTCGATACGGAAGATGGCGCGTGCTATCCGGCTGTCCTGGGGGCCCAGGTTGGTGTGAACGAAGGCATCGGGAAGCATGCGGTCGAGCGCGATCCAGAACAACCGGAGCTTCTTGTAGAGGTCCTCGTCGCTTACGCCATCGACGTACGGAGCCAGGATCTTGTCGAAGTCACCGAGATAAACCGGATACCCGGTGATGGAGGGAACCTGTGTGTAGATGATGAGCAGGAAGTTGAGTGCTTCATCCAGATCGGCAGGGGGATCGAGTTCCAGGTGCTCGGATCCGTTCTGTAGCGCCTTGCCGTAGTCGGGAAGGATGTAGCGGCCCCGGTATGGAGCGGAGCCCTCAAAAAGATCACAGATGATCTGCTTGTTCAAAGCCTCGGCGGCCTCCGGGCTCAGTTCGGGGTATTCAAGTGCGTTCTCTGCCAGCCCGGCAAGGTAGTGCTTGCGCTGGTGAAAGGTCAGATTGGGATCATTCACGATATCCCGGGCTCGCGTCCGGAACTCTTCCATGTTCATATTTTGCTCCTTAGGACCTGATTGTGCCGCGAATAGGCCACCTTTGTCCAGTGTTCCGCTGGAGATTGATGATCTGTCGGTAACCTGATCGAATATGAAGACAACCGAGACGCTCACGGGGGGCCCGCCGCGACGCCGCATTTTCCTGCCCAATAGCCCGGTCATGCGTTGGTCGATTCAGATGTCGGTTGTCCTTTCGGCGCTCGTGACATTGCCGGCATTGGTCGCCCGCCCTTGGGCCGATGAGAGATTCATGCTCTACATGCCGGAGAGCCTGGTTGGATCCCGGCCCTGGCAACTGGTCGGTCAGGTGATCGACGAAATACCGGCATACCTGGATTCAGGTGTGTTCCGCCCGGTGAGTCGGTTCTTCATCTACCTCGAGCACTGGGCCGTCGTGCGTTTTGGTGCGGCGACGGGGATTCCACCGAACGTGGTGATGCTCGGGGTGAAGGTGGCGATGATCTTTCTCCTGGTGACCATGGCCATGCTCACAATCGATCAGTACCGCCGAGCCGCGGGCGGCAAGGAGACCGAGGTCCATTGGCGACGCCTTTACGGCCTGGTCGCCGTCCTCGTGGGCATTTCGCTTGTTCTCTACAACCCTGCGACACATCCTCTGACCCTCTTCCCCGGGCTGTATCTGGGAACGGCTGCTCTCACCCTGGCCATCCCCGTGTGGTTCGGGAGAAGCTGGCTGCGCTACCGGGCGGGCAAGCCGTTGCGCAACATGTGGATTCGTGTCGGCTTCGCCGTCATTGTCGGAGCCTTGATGGCTTCGATGATCGAACTGATCTACCTCGCTATCCCTCTTGGCCTGGTCCACCTGTTGTTGCTGTCGTTCGCCTCGGGCGACTCATGGAGGGCAGTTTGGCTCGACCTCTTCCACTCTGAGGCCTTCCTCCTGTGGGCCCTCGTAACGACCGGTTTCCTTGTTGTCTTCATCCCGACGCGAACGGCCATCAACCAATACTGCGCGGAGTTGTCGTGCTACCGGGGGGCGGATCTTTCCGTGGGTGCGGACGCGGTTGCCGCGTGGCCTGCGCGCCTAGGAGCGTCGTTCTTTCCCGTTCCGCAATGGACACAAGTTCACCTCCTGAAGCGCATCAAGGCAACCCCCGAGTTTCTCCTTGCGGCCGGCGCGGCGGCCGGTCTCGTGCTCTACGTGATCCGACGGACGGTTGTCGAGAACGAGGGGGACGAACGAGGGCGGCGGCCCCGTCTTCCAATGCTGCTGATCGGCATGTACTTCGGTGCGGTCGTCTTGCTGGCCTCAGCACTCTCGGCGGTGAGCGGCGCCGTGCAGGACAAGGGCGTGGAGATTTCCCCGTGGCGGGAGACGGGGTTCTCCTGGATCGGGTGGGCGGTCGTGATTGCTGTGGCCTTGACCGCTCTCTACGACTACCTCCGGGACTATCCCGCAGTCGCGATGACGTTGTCGGTGTTGTTGGCGGGTCTTGCCCTCGTCACCTCGATCGTCAACCAGGCGGACATGCAGAGTGTCAACAAGCGCACCGACACGCGGCTCTACAACCAGGCGGGTTTGTTTGTGGTCCATTTTGACGACACACCGGCAGGCAATACTCAGCGCTGCTTGGTGATCGACGACCTCCGGGCCTTTGCGCCGAACGAGTCGGAATTGAGCAAGATGAACTTGATAGGCGAATTCTTGGACGACACTGCATCGAGTTTGTACGGAGTCGTCTACTGCGACTCGGAGTCCTCCTGATGTGATTCAGGAGGGGAGGGGCGCTTCTTCTCCAACCGGCGGATCACCACAACCGCCAGCACTATCGGGACTGCGAAGTAGAGAAACTCGTCCCATCCGCCCTGGTGTGCCAATGTCCACATCACCACGCGAGACTACCTGAGGTGTTTGCCCACGCGTCTGGCGTCCCTGGTGGCGGTATACCGCCACCAGGGACGCCAGACCGATCCGAGATCGCAAGCGCTTTGAGATTTATGCACATATGCGTATAGTCGCTGGCTTCCTGCTGATGACGAGGACAGTGTGAAAAAGCGGATCGCGATATTCGGGGCATCCGGGTATGCCGGTGGAGAGCTCATCCGGCTGGTCGATGCCCACCCCGACATGGAATGTGCCTACCTGGGCGCCCACACGAAGGCAGGGGCAACGCTTGGGTCCGTTCACCCCCATCTGCCGGGAGCGGAGCGCGAGCTGGGCCCAAACGATCCGTTGGCCGTCGGCAACGTGGATCTCGCTTTCCTGGCGCTGCCCCACGGCGCTTCGGCACAGCCTGCCATGGAGTTGCTCGGGCAAGACGTGAAAGTCGCCGACCTGGGCAGCGACTTCCGACTCGACTCGGTTGACCGCTACGAGGCGGCCTATGACTCTCCCCACCCATTTCCCGACGAACTGGGGAAGTGGCCGTACGGGCTCCCAGAGCTCTTCCGCAAGGATCTGGTCGGCTCCGATAGGGTCGCCGTGCCCGGCTGCTACCCCACATCAGCGCTGCTTGCCCTTGGTCCGCTGTTTGCAGAGGGACTCCTCGAAGGCGGCCCCTTTGTGGTCGACTCCGTTTCCGGAGTGTCCGGCGCCGGACGTGGGGCGAAAGAAAGCCTGATGTTTGGTGCGGTTGATGAAGGGGTAGCCGCTTATGGCGTGCTGACCCATCGCCATCGCCCGGAGATGGAGCAGGGTCTCGCGGCAGTTGGCACCTCTGAGCCGAAGATCATGTTCACCCCGCATCTGGTGCCGATGCAACGGGGCATCCTCTCTACTTGTTATGCCCCGGTGGCCGCCGGCGTTGGACAGGAGGATGTTGTTGGTGCGCTCCACGCCCGATACTCCGCAGCGCCGTTTGTCGATGTCCTCTCCGAGCCACCCAATACGCGGTGGATCGTTGGAACCAACCGGGGGTTGGTGAATCCCTATTTGGACGAGCGCACTCGCTCCGTGGTGGTTGTCTCCGCTATCGACAACCTGTTGAAGGGTGCGGCCGGGCAGGCGGTGCAATGCGCCAACCTCATGCTCGACCTCGACGAAACCGCAGGTCTGCCGATGGCGGGGTGGATGCCGTGAGCGTCACTGCCCCCGTAGGGTTTGCCGCCACCGGGATTGCTGCCGGGATCAAGCCGGAGGGACAACTAGATCTTGCCGTCGTGGCCGCGACCGGTCCGGCCATCGGCGCGGCCGTCTTCACGACGAACAGGGCGGAAGCCGCTCCGGTCACTCTGAGTCGCAGTCACCTCGGCGCAGGTCCATCGACGCGTGCCGTCATCCTCAACTCCGGCGGCGCCAACGCCGGTACCGGAGATGCCGGGATGGCCGATGCCCGGGCAACTGCCGATGTCGCCGCGGCGGCGCTTGGATGCACTCCGGAAGAGGTGCTTGTCTGCTCGACCGGCGGAATCGGAAGGCAGCTGCCGGTTGGCAGAGTCCTTGCAGGCGTCGCTGATGCGGTCCCTCGATTGACCGCAGACACCCATAGCGGCACGGCCGCGGCGCGGGCCATCATGACCACCGACACGGTGCCCAAGGAAAGCGTGTTCCGGGGTGCCGGGTTCAGCGTCGGAGGGATGGCGAAGGGCGCCGGCATGGTTCGTCCCGACATGGCCACGATGCTGGTGGTCCTGACAACCGATGCCGAAACGGATTCTGACTGCCTGGACAGGGCGTTGCGGCAGGGCGTTGATGAGTCCTTTCATGCGCTGAACATCGACGGCTGTCCTTCGACTAACGACACAGTCATCCTGTTGGCCTCAGGCCAGAGCGGGGTGACTCCGGACGAGGCAGATCTCACCGAGGCAGTTGGAAGCGTCTGCTGGGACCTGGCCAACCAACTCGCCGCCGACGCCGAAGGAGCCAGCCGGGTGGTCACCGTCCGGGTGATGGGTGCCCCCGACGACGCCACCGCCCGGCGCGCCGGGCGTCTAGTAACCGACTCGGCGTTGGTGCGTTCGGCATTCTTTGGCGGCGATCCCAACTGGGGCAGGCTGCTGGGAGCGCTCGGCGCCACCGATATCGAGTTTGATCCCGCGGCGTTCGGTATTGCCTACGACGGAATCCCCGTTGCCGTCGCCGGCACCGAGGTGGCCCACGACCGGGCGGCGCTCCACTCGTCGATAGCCGAAGGCAGCTTCACCGTGACTATGACCATCGGAACCGGTGAGGGAACGGCGAAGGTGCTCACGACCGACCTGACGCCCGACTACGTCACATTCAATGCGGAGTACTCATGAACGGACATTCCACCCCCCACGAAGCCAAGCCCCGCATCGCCAAGACCATGGGTAAGGCCAGGATCTTCTCGGAGGCTTTGCCTTTCATCAAGGACTTCAGGGGCAGCACCGTTGTCATCAAGTACGGCGGGTCCGCCATGGTGGACGAGAGCCTGCGCAACACCTTCGCCGACGACGTTGCCATGCTGCACTACGTCGGCATCCACCCGGTCATCGTCCATGGGGGCGGCCCCCATATCTCGCGGGCTATGGGGCAGCGCGGTATCGAGCCCCAGTGGTTCGAGGGCCTCCGGGTCACCGACGAGGAGACAATCCGTGTCGTGCAGTCAACGCTTGCGGGTGAGATCAATCCCGACATCGTGCGCCTGATCAATGCACACGGTTCGGTGGCGGCAGGCGTGAACGGGCTGGACGGCAACCTTTTTGTGGCCAGGCCAAGGGATGAGAGGCTTGGGTTCGTTGGTGAGATCACCCAGGTCAATCCCGGGTTGATCCAGAGTCTGCAACACCAGGGGTATGTCCCGGTAGTGGCGCCCCTCGCTCGGGGAGAAGACGGCAAGGCGTACAACCTCAATGCCGATACGGCTGCCGGGGCGCTTGCCGAAGCGCTTGGTGCGCTGAAGGTGATCTACCTGACCGACGTTGAAGGCCTGTACCGCGATCTCGGCGACAAGGACTCCTTGATTGCCCGGATAATCGTTTCCGAACTCGAGAGACTCGTCGCCTCGGGATCGGCGTCCTCCGGCATGTTGCCCAAACTGGAGTCATGTATGTCGGCGGTACGGGGAGGTGTCGGGAGAGCGCACATCCTCGACGGCCGTATGCAGCATGCCCTCCTCCTCGAGGTGTTCACACCCGAGGGCATTGGGACGATGATCACCATGGAGCCGGTCCCGTGAGCCCGGTGACGGCAACCCGCCGCCGTCTCATCCGCAAGCTGATTGCCCAGAACGCCGTCACGAGTCAAGCGATGCTTGTGGATCTCCTTGAGACAGAAGGTCATCCGGTCACCCAGGCAACGGTGTCCCGCGATCTCGATGCAATCGGCGCCGTGAAGCAGCGTGACGAAGACGGAGTCGACTACTACGTCATTGCCTCCAACTCGGCGCCGATGTCTGAAGTCGAGCTGAGACTGATGAGATCGATAAACGACTTTGTAGACGAAATCGCGGTATCGGGTGACATCGTTGTTCTGCACACACCGCCCGGCGCCGCCCATCTGGTTGCCGGCGCCATCGATGCGGCCGACCTCGAGGGAATCGTAGGAACGGTCGCCGGGGACGACACGCTGATGGTGGTGGCCGCGCCCACTCCCGGCGGCACCGGAATTGCCGACAAGATCGAACAACTAGGAGCCGGAAGATGAGCGATATCAAGAAGGTCGTCCTCGCCTACAGCGGGGGTCTCGACACGTCTGTAATCCTGAAATGGATCATGGAGGAGTACGACGCCGAGGTGATCGCCTACACCTGCGATGTCGGACAGGGCGACGAGGTTGCAGAGGCGGAGGACAAGGCGCTGGCAACCGGAGCGACTCTGGCTGTTATCGACGATCGCAAGGCCGAATTTGTCTCCGACTTCGTATTCCCCGCGATACGCGCCAATGCCGTGTATGAGAGCTATTACCTGCTGGGAACCTCGCTGGCCCGACCGGTTATCTCGAAAGGGATGATGGAGGTCGTCGAGCAAACCGGCGCCGATGCCATTGCGCATGGAGCCACCGGAAAAGGTAACGACCAGGTCCGCTTCGAGTTGGCGGCCTTCGCTATTGATCCGGCGATCAAGGTGATTGCACCGTGGCGGCAGTGGGATCTCAAGGGTCGGGCGGACTGTGTCGCCTACGCCGAGGACCATGGAATCCCCGTTCCGGTCACACCGGACAAGCCCTACTCGATAGACGCCAACCTTCTCCATATCTCCTACGAAGGTGGGGTCCTGGAAGATCCGTGGGTGGCTCCTCCCAAGGGGATGTTCAACCTGACCGTGGATCCGTGGGAAGCCCCGGACATCATGGAGACCCTGTCCATTGAATTCGAGCACGGCAACGCCGTCGCTGTCAACGGGGTCAAGCTCAGTCCCGTTGAGATCCTCACCCGGCTCAATGAGGTAGGTGGCCGTCACGGGATCGGACGAGTGGATATCGTGGAGAACCGGTTTGTTGGGATGAAGTCACGTGGGGTGTACGAGACTCCGGGAGGCACGATCCTGCATCACGCCCATCGTGCGGTTGAGTCGCTGACGTTGGACCGGGAGGTGACTCACCTCAGAGACGAGCTGTCCCCGCGTTATGCCGAGATGGTCTACAACGGCTTCTGGTTCTCCCCGGAAAGGGAGGCGCTGCAGCAGTTCATGGATGAGATCCAGAAGCCGGTCAACGGTGAAGCCCGGGTCACGCTGTACAAGGGCAACGTGATCGTCGATGGGCGTCGTTCCGATTCCCATAGTCTCTACGACGAAGCCACAGTGACCTTTGAGGCCGATGACGTGTACGACCAGGGAGACGCCACCGGGTTCATCAGGCTGCAATCCTTGCGGTTGAGGACATTTGCCGAGAAGCGGCTGGGAGAAGGCGAGTGACTGAATCCCCGAACCCTGGGTTGGTAGCCGGCAGATTGAGTGTTGTGAACCCTGGGTTGGTAGCGGGCAGATTGAGTGTTGTGAACCCTGGGTTGGCAGCGGGCAGATTGAGTGTTGTGAACCCTGGGTTGGGAGGTGTGGCGTGACGTTGTGGGGTGGGGGTTTCGAAGAAAGGCCTTCAGACTTGCTGTGGCAGTTCACAGTCGATCGTTCGGATCGCCGTCTCCTGGTCGACGACATCCGCGGGTCTCTTGCCCACGTAGCAATGCTCGGTGCGGTTGGCGTGCTCGACGAGGACGAGACTGCCGGTATCGCGACGGGTCTCGAGACGTTGCTGGCGGAGGCAGAAGCGGGCGAATTCGTCTGGTCCGACGGTGACGAGGATGTCCACACCGCGGTAGAGCGCCGGCTGACCGAATTGATCGGCGACGCCGCGGGCAAACTGCACACCGGCCGATCACGCAACGACCAGGTCTGTCTCGACCTGCGGTTGTACCTGCGGCGAGCGGCCGACGAGCGCGTCGTGCAAATCGCCGAGCTCGCCAACGTACTGGCCGCACTTGCGGAGGAGGCGGGCGACACCGTCGTGGCGTCCTATACCCATGTGCAACAGGCTCAGCCGGTACCCCTGGCCCATCATCTGCTCGCCTATGCCTGGATGCTGGTGCGAGACCGCGATCGGTTCAGGGATGCCTATGCGAGGATCGACGTGTCGCCGCTGGGTGCCGGGGCATCGGCGGGGAGCCGCCTGCCGTTGGACCCTCATCTCACTGCCGACTCGCTTGGCTTCCGCGGCGCCTTTGCCAACTCCATGGACGCCGTGGGGTCCCGGGACTTCGTAGCCGAGTACGTGTTCTGCTGTGCTCAGAGCATGGTCACGCTGTCTCGCTTGGCAGAGGAGATGGTCCTGTGGGCCACCGAGGAGTACGGCTGGGTCACCTATAGCGACAGCTTCACCACAGGGTCTTCGGCGATGCCACAGAAGAAGAACCCGGATGTTGCCGAACTCGCCCGGGGGAAGACGGCAACAGTCATTGGTGATCTCAACACGTTGATGACGCTCCAAAAGGGTCTCCCGCTGACGTACAACCGGGATTTGCAGGAGGACAAGCGGGCGGTGTTCCACGCCGATGACAGCCTGGCTCTGGCGCTTGCCGCCATCGGCGGGATGCTCGAGAGCGCGGTCTTCCATCCGCCGCCCCCCTCATCGATGGTGACGGCGCTCGACCTTGCTGAGGTCCTGGTGGAGCGGGGAATTCCGTTTCGCGAGGCCCACGAAGCAGTCGGAGGGTTGGTTGCCACCCTGGTCGCCGAGGGGCGGAAGCTTGCCGACGCTACCGCCGGCGAGTTGGAGACAGCTCATGTCCAGCTTGTGCCGGGCGATCTCGCAATTCTGACGCCGGAAGGCTCGGTCGAGGCTCGTGCCACGGCCGGTGGTGGATCGATGGACTCGGTTAGGACTCAACTCACCCAGTTGCGCGCCGCATTGCGCTAGCCCAAACCAGTCTGGCGTACGTCAGCGCCTTATACCGCCACCAGATACGCCAGACCGGAGTGGCAACGTCGCGTAGGGGGCAAGACACCACGTCGCTGCCGACATATGCTGTTGATATGGGCAGGTCGGCCGATGATGCCTGGGCGGCGCTGCCGCTGCGGGCCCGCATGCCGGAATACGCGGCGCTCTTTGCGACGGGACTTGTCGCCACGGCGGCGGTCGGCGGGTTGATCGGGCTGCTCTTCAATGTTCCCCTGGCAACGACCATGGGCTACAGCTTCTTTGGGATCGGCCTCATCTGCGTTCTTGGAGGAGGCGCCGCCGGCGGCGACTACAAATCGCTGGGTCTCGGGCAAGGGGCCGGCAGGGTCAAGTTCGTCTACGACGAAGACCCGCATGCTATCGAGGATCTGCGAAGCGCCCGCCGCCCGGGGCGCAACCCGCCGGCATTCTGGTTGATCATCGCCGGCTTCCTCTACGGCGCCATCGGCCTGCTAATCGCCAACACCGCCTAACCCGGCTCCCCAGTCTGGCGTACGTCAGCGCCTTATACCGCCACCAGATACGCCAGACGAGGAGGAGTCGGTGCCTTCGATACGCGCCCGGTAGGTTGCCAGCGCCCGTTCGCCGATGCGTTCGGGGGCTTCGTTGGTGAGTTCGCCCTGGGCGACCAGCCACTCCCAGAGGTCGCTTCGTACCTTGATCACCCCCGCCCGATGTGCCCCCGGGCGCATCAGCATGATGAACAGCATGATCAGCAGACCGATGAGGAAGAACACCGACACCAGGATGGCACGGGAGAACGGGTCGCCGTGCCAGATCTGCACCGTTCCGGGTGCGGGGTCGGGGAGGCGGAACGCCCGGAAGAGATACACGAAGATGTAGATCCCGGTGTAGACGAGGAAGATGACCAGGGCGATCATTGCGAGCGTTCGCTTCATCTTGCTACTCCTTGGCGATTCGGTTGAGGGCGGCCTCGTGGTCCGCCTCAGTGGGGAGGATGATTCGACCCAGCGACGTCTCGGCTACCAGTCGCATGATGAGTCGAGGGGTGGATCGATACGCCAGTCCGATCAGAGCGCACAAGGCCGCCAGCAGTAGGAGTGCCGCACCTACGCCGTAACCGATGCCGACTGCCCACGGACTTTCGTAGAACAGCCCTAGAGAGTCCTCGTAGAACTGAACCCCGATCCAGATAGAAGCCCATCCGGCGAGCGTGAACCCGAGCGCAAGTTCCAGATATGTGGTTCGCTCCCGTAGCCCGCGGCTGAGGAACCAGGGCTCCTCGAGGTGGTATCCGGCCGCGTCGACGGTCTCCGATATGGCTCCATAGGTGCCGATGACCACGTGATGCTTGCGATGCACGCTGCCTTGGGGGAGGAGTCGACGAACCCAGTCCGATATCAGCAACGCCCCCGAGACGAGGATGCCGATGCCCATGAGGCTGGGAAAGAACACGGCAACAGTCATGGCGCCGTCCCCTCTCCGTTGCGCTCGACCACACCCTCGTTGCCGTCCACCGTGATGTATTCGCCATCATTGAGCACTGCGGTCGCCCGGCGTACGTTGAGCACCGCCGGGAGCCCGAACTCCCTGGCAACTATGGCTGCGTGCGAGAGCGGTCCACCAACCTCGAGCACAACCGCTCCGGCGATGAGGAACAGCGGCGTCCACGACGGGTCGGTCGAATGGGCCAGTAGGACATCTCCAGGCTGCAGACGGGTTCCGTCGGCAAGCGACGTGACGCTCCTCACCGGTCCGGTAAAGCGACCGGGACTCGCCGCCCAGCCGTGCAGCAGGTCTCCTTCGGGGAGATCAGGGAGTGGGGCGGCATCGGGGTCACCGACGAACCAGTCGGGTAACGGCCCCGTCGTCGCGCAACTGTGACCGACCCGGCGGCGTCTTTCGATTTCGGCCTCGGCGACGCCGCAAGCGCCGAACAACATCTGCTCTAGTTCTGTGTCGGTGACGTACCGGATAGCGTCGACGCTGGGCAACTGGCGTGACGAGACCAGCCGTCTGGCCGCCTCGACCACCATCCCGCGTTCCTCTCCGCCGAGCACGAGCAGAGCGTTCTTGGCGCGTTCGCGGAGTTCGAGAAAGCGAATCGTCTCTTCGACTTGCCGCCGCAGCCAGCGAAAGCGGAGGTCGATCACCTGCCCTGTCAGAATGCGTATGAGTCGCCATCGTCCTTCGTTCGACAGGTGGCGGCACAGGGCGGAGTAGTCCTGGGCCCAACCCGAGTGCTCCGAGCCGCCGTCGGCGTCGCTTGCGATGAGGAGCTGTAGCTGCCTCCAGATCCACGGTTCGTCTTCGGCCCACGAAGCATCTCCGTAGATCGCCTTGGAACCGATTGCCCGCACCGCCCGATCGAGAGCCGCAAGGAATTTCTCCCCGGTGGCGCCCAAGCCGATGATGGCCGTGCGCTTATCAATCTGTGGTCCGGTGATCACTTCCTCAATGGCCGGGGTGGAGTAGTGCTCGATAACTCGCTGGAGGCCTCTTGCCCTGGCACCGCCGACCGGGCTCATGTCGAGGGCGCCCTTGGTCAGTATCTGCGCCCACGATGCCGCCTCGTCCTCAGGAAGCCAGCGTTCTAGCAGCAACTCCAGCGCTCGATAGGTCGCACCCGCGGCGCTTGAAGCCCCCACTTCTGCGGCGTAGCCCCGCCAGGCCAGATCCCGGATTCGCTGGCGATAGGCGACGAGTCGGCGGACCGGCATCTCGTGGAACTCGATCTGCATACGCGCCAGACCGTCGGCTGCTGTCGCGATGAGATCTACTTCATCGACGATTCGATTGTGGGCACGGCGGCTCCTCATCGCCGCAAAGAGGTGGCCCCTGCGATTCTTCGCCTCGGGTTCGCTGACCGTTTCTCCGAGATACTGTCGCTCCACCTCCGTAGGGTCGCCGCCCGGCAGAGAGCCGGCGATCGTGCAGATGGCGGAAAGATCAAGCGCCGCCCTTCCGCGGAACCGGGCCACGATCGGTTCGTCCTTCGGTGGAGGCTCGCCCCCCAGATCGGCAAACGTCGTCCTAAAGGCGTCCTCCAACATCGGGGCGTTGATCGTCCAGAGCAGCGGTGGAACCACCCCGGGAATCATCTCGACAACTCCGTGCGGAGTGAATTTGTGCTTCGCAGGATCGACCGTGTCGAGGCCGTCATCGGAGCCGAGCGGGGTGACAGCCTCTGTGATCGGGCGTACCTGGAGCAGGGTGATCCCGTCGCCGTCCAGCGCCCACTCGATGTCTTGCGGCCTTCCCAGGGTTTGCTCGACACGGATCGCCAACCGGGCGAGGTCTTCGATGAACTCGAGATGTTCGGCCCCGGGTGCGGGAGAAACCTCGAGGGTGTCGCGTCTCACCAGGAAGTCGAGGGGCGTCACCCGGCCCGACACCAACCCTTCGCCGAGCCCACGAACGGCCTCGATCCGGATGAGATGGCCGTCACTTCTGGGGTCCTGGGTGAAGGCGACACCGGACCAGACCGGGTCGACCATTGTCTGGACGACGACGGCCATGGCGATGTGGTGCTCGGGAATATGGTGACGGCGCCGATAGGCGCGAGCAGCCGGCATCCACAACGAGGCCCAACACCGCCGAATCGCGACCTCGAGATCGGCGGCGCCGGAAACTCCGGTAACGGTCAGGTACTGGCCCGCAAACGAGGCGGTGGCCAGGTCCTCTGCCGTCGCCGAGGACCGCACCGCAACGGGCCCGTGCCTGGACATCTCCGATTCGAGCCGCGCAATCGCGTCTGCGACCGGGGCCGCGAGCGGGGCGGTGAGGAAGCTGCGCTCGATGGCGGCGCTCTCAGCCGCGATCCGGTCGGGCGCCGGCAGGGCGGACGAGCGCAGGTCTCGAATGAGTAGGTCGAGCGAAGCGGACTCAATTGTCGCCTGATAGGCGGCTGTCGTCAGGACGAAGGCGCGCGGCACCGGATAGTGATGGCGCAACAACAGGTTGATTCCGGCCGCCTTGCCGCCCACTTCGTCGGTATGGTGAGCCGACCCGTCGAGGTGGGTGACCATTTTGGGACGGGTGCGAATGACTTTCACGATGTTCCTCCTGCAACCGGAACGGTGAAGGAGTACTCGACCAAAGCCTCTCCCTCCCAGGTCACTCCGGTGAGAGTCACGGCGATCTCACTCGATCCGTCGTCGGTTACCTCGATCAGCCCGAATTGACCTCCGCCGGGGAACATTCCTTCGCTGAGCGGCCCGCCCTTGACACTCCCGGGCCGGTCGAGGGCGGCGGCGGCCAGCAGCGGAAAGGCTGCGTTCCCGGTGGTGGAGTAGTCGGTGTTGGTGCCGTCGTCGGCGCCCA
The DNA here is from genome assembly GCA_947258985.1 of uncultured Acidimicrobiaceae bacterium. Classification (GTDB taxonomy): domain Bacteria; phylum Actinomycetota; class Acidimicrobiia; order Spongiisociales; family UBA5794; genus JAAETI01. Next base: position 8,052 of record CAMYKI010000037.1, on the reverse strand, counting down.
CCAGGTGTTGGTCGCCGGTCACCATGAGGATGTTGTCTATGTCGTTGGTGGCGATGAAGTCGGCAATCAATCGGCGTTCGTATGAGAACCCTGCCCAGTGATCGGCGCCCCCTTCCGGAACGGCTATCCATGGCACCGAACTGACGATCACGGTCATTGCATAGCGGTCCGATTCGAGTAGACGGTCTTCGAGCCACGCCAGTTGCTGCGCACCGAGCATTGTCTTGTCGGGGCCGTCGGGGTCGGCCTTCGGGTTGCGCTGCGAACGGGTGTCGAGGAGCACGAACTGGACGCGGCCGATGGTGAACGCCTGGTTGAGCGAGTCGCCACTAGGGAGCGGGTAGTGCGGCACGTTGGTGTGATAGGCCTCGAACGCCAGCGGCCGGGCGAATGCGGTCGAGTCGGAGTCGTTTCCCCCATAGTCGTGATCATCCCAGACGTAGGCGATGGGGACGGAGGCGTAAAGAGCGGCCTGGGCGGGTTGGGTGAGGGTCTTTTCGTACGCCTCGGTGAATTGGGTGAGGGAGGTGGCGTAGTCCGCATAGAACAGGTCACCGGACGAAATGAACAGATCGGGTTCGGTCCCGAGAATCGTCTCGAAGACCGTTCCGTTGGAGCCGAGCCGGGCGCAACTTGCAACGGCCACCTTGAAGTTCATGGGCCCGGTGGTGCGGGTTGTGAACGTGCCGCTGCGTTCTGGGATCTCGGTCGCGCCGAGGGTCAGGTGATACTCGTAGGCCGTGTCGGACTCGAGGTCGGAGAGTTCGAACCTCCATACGTCCTGAGTTTGGCTGCCTCGGACCGTCGTTGTCGTTCCAGCGGGATCGGTCGTTTGCAGTTGGACATCGCCGGAGCCGGTGACCCTGGCGACGACCACGGCCGCAGTGTCGGTTACGCCACCCGACCACATCCAGATGACGGGAGTGTCCGGGGGTGGCGGCAGCGCAGAGGAGGGATGGGTGGGGCCGTAGCCGCGATCGTAGAACTCCTGGGCAAGCACGCTTCCTGTGAACAACACCATGACGACCACGGTGGCGAGCACGACCACCGATGCCGTCGTCCTGGTCCGGTGCCAAGCCACCAGGAAGCCGATCGCCGGCACCAGGAATGCCACGACGGGCAGGAAGGCCACGAGCGGCTGGTGTTGCAGAGAAGTGAGGAGGCCAAGCAGGACAGACCCGACCAGCATGATCGATCCGCCCCATCCTTCCCACCGCCAGGCCAGGGCGGTGGCACAGGCAAGCACGGCGACGGCACCGAGTCGTACCGCTCGCTCCCAATCCTCGAGATCAGGACCGTGAGGAATGCCGACGGTTGCGGCAAGCACCACAAATACCGCGACTGCGGCCACCGACCAGATCCGGGCGAAGCGACGCGCCCGGCGCTCCACGTCGTCGGTGATGGCAACAGCCCGCAGGCTGTCATCGCCGGCCATATTGAGTTGGGCCATAGCGTCCCTCCGGCATCGCCGGAAGCCATCTCCACCTTTCAACGTACGCCCGTATGCCTACCAGTGGGAAGGGGCCTAGGTCCCGACTGGATTGTGACTCGGACCCATCATCGAAGAAATCGCTTGACGTAACCAATGGCTTTCTCCTCACGCCCGAGCCGATACCGGCGCCCGATTGGGCCCGGAAGTGGTCACTCGGCGGTAGACAACAGAATCACAGGACATTTCGCATTGTCGGAGGTCGGTATAGGTCGCTGCCGGCACCGATTCTCTCTATTCCGTTCCCAGATCCTGTGAGAAGATGGCAGGGCGAGAGGGAAGGCTCCGGTGGAGTTTCTTGTCCTTGGTCCGCTTCAGGTATACGACGCCGGGCGGTCTGTGACTATCGGTGCCCCTCGGCAGCGTGCGTTGCTGGCTGTTTTGCTGGCCAATTCAAACCGTGTTGTTTCCGCCGACCGCTTGCTCGATCTGGTGTGGGGCGATGATCCACCAGAGGTCGGGGCGCTGCGGTATCAGATATCGAAGTTGCGCGACGCGCTCGAGCCGGACCGGGAATCCGGCGATGGCAGCGTCATCATCACGGAATCGCCCGGCTACATCCTGCGTGTCACGCCGGGCCAACTGGACTCTCTCGGGTTCGAATCCCTGCTGAAAGAGGCGGAACTGAACCTGTCCACCGATCGGGCGGGATCTCTGGCGTCGTTGGATGAGGCTCTTGGCTTGTGGCGAGGCGACGCCTATGCCGACTTCGCCTACGAGGAGTTCGCCCGTCCGGAGATCGTGCGGCTGGAAGAGCGGCGTCTGGAGGCAATCGAAGCCAGGTTCGACGCGCTGCTGGCGCTGGGTCGTGATCGGGATGTGGTCGGGGAGTTGCAGGCTCTGGTGGCGGAGCACCCCCACCGGGAGAGGTTGACGGGGGCGTTGATGCTGGCGCTGTACCGGTCGGGCCGCCAGGCCGATGCGCTCGCCGCGTACCAATCCCTCCGTAGTGAACTGGGTGAGTCACTCGGGATCGAGCCTTCTAAGGAACTGGTTGATCTGGAGGGGAGGATCCTCCTCCAGGACGAGTCCTTGTCGATAGAGGCGCCGACACCCGCCGCCGAATACCTGCGGGGATACGCGTTGCGGGGACGGATCGGCGAGGGCGCCCATGGGGTGGTGTGGCGGGCGGCCCAGCCCGGCGTTGGCAGGGAGGTGGCGATCAAGGCGATCCACCCGGATATCGCCAACCGACCCGGATTTGTGCGCCGATTTGAGATGGAGGCGCAGCTAGTTGCGTCCCTGGAGCATCCTCACATTGTTTCGCTGTTCGATTTCTGGCGGGATCCCGAGGGCGCCTATCTGGTGATGCCACATCTACGCGGCGGCAATCTGGCGCAGCTGCTGCTGCAGGGCCCGCTGCAGGCCGACACCGGTCTGCAGCTGGTTGAGGATATCGGGGATGCGCTGGCGTATGCCCATCGCCGGGGTGTGGTGCATCGAGACGTGACGCCGGAGAACGTGTTGCTCGATGACGAGGGTCATCCGTATCTGGCGGACTTCGGTGTCGCCGCTCTCATCGGGGAAACCGGTCCGCCCACCAGTTCGTCGCCGGCCTATCTGGCGCCCGAACTCCACGACGGGGGCGCTGTTCCGGAGACGGATATCTACAGCCTCGGGGTTCTGACACATGCGGTGTTGACCGGCGAGATTCCGATGGTCGATCAACCGCTCCATAGCGTGTCGCACCTCAATCCCAATCTCCCTGAAGCCGTCGACGAGGTCATCGCCCGGGCGACGGCTATCGACATCGCCGAGCGGTTCATCGAGCCCAACGACTTCGTGGCTGCCCTGACCGGTGCTCTCGACGGCGGCAGGGTCGTTCGCAGCAGCGCCCGGGAGTTGCGTAACCCTTACAAGGGCCTGCGGGCATTCAGCGAAGCCGACTCGCCCGACTTCTTCGGTCGGGATGTCGCCATCTCCGAACTGGTCGACGCCGTGGCCCGTAACCGGCTGGTAGCGGTGGTCGGCCCCTCGGGTTGTGGCAAGTCGAGCCTGGTTCGGGCCGGGCTGCTGGCCGACCTGCGACAGGGTGCGTTGCCGGGGTCGGAACGCTGGTTGATCACCGACATGTATCCCGGGGTCCGTCCGCTCAATGAGCTGGCAGAGGCGCTGATGCGGGTCGCAGTCGAGCGGCCCACTGATCTGGTCGATCGGCTTGCCGAGGGCGCCGTGGGGGACGTCCTCGGCCGGTTGCTGCCCGGCGATACCGAGATTCTCCTCGTGGTCGACCAATTCGAGGAGTTGTTCACGCTGACACCCGACGAAGAGGAGCGGCGCCGCTTCCTCGACGTCCTTGTCTCGCTCACTACCGACTCTGCGTCCCGGGCGCGGGTGGTGGTGACGCTGCGGGCGGACTTCTTTGATCGGCCCTTGGGCTACGCCGGGTTCGGTGATCTGCTGCGGCGGGGGATGGTGCCGATTGCGGTGCCGTCGGTGGAGAGCATGGAGCAGGCCGTGGTCGGCCCGGCAGAGTCGGCCAGTTTGAGGGTGGAGCAGGGTCTGGAGCGGGTTATCACCCAGGACGTTGCCGATCAGCCGGGTGGTCTGCCACTGCTGGAGTTTGCGCTCACTGAGTTGTTCCACGAGCGAGTAGGCAGTGATCTGACCGCTGCCGGGTACCAACGCACCGGTGGTGTGCTGGGTGCACTGGGACGCCGCGCCGAGGACTTGTACGTCGGATGTGACGACGCCGGGCGCGAGGCTATCGAACAGGTCTTCCTGCGGCTGGTGACCGTCGAGGAAGGTGTGGAGGACACCCGGCGGCGGATAATGCTGGCCGAGCTGCACGAGATCGGGATCGAGCCCGACACGCTGCAGCGGGTGCTCGATGACTACGGCACGCATCGCCTGATTACGTTTGACCGCGACCCGGAGACCCGGGCGCCGACGGTCGAGGTTGCCCACGAAGCGCTGCTGAGCCGGTGGGATCGGCTGCGGTCGTGGATCGACGAGCGTCGGGATGACCTGGTGATTCATCGGCGTCTCGCCGCCTCGGTGAAGGAGTGGCACGATTCGGAACGGCGCGGCGCTTACCTGTTGACCGGAGGCCGGCTCGAGCACTACGAGCGCTTCGCCGAGGAGACCGACCTGGCCCTCACCGGCCCGGAGCAGGGCTTCTTGCTGGCCAGCCGTCAGGCCGAAGACGACGCGCTCGCCGGCCGGCGTCGCAAGAGGATGACGATCCTTGGAGCATTTGCGGCGGCCGCGGTGATCGCAGCGGTGCTGGCGATAGTGGCGTTGATTTCGCAGCGTAGGGCCGAGGAGGAGGCAGAACTCAACCGAGCTCGGGTGCTTTCGGCACAAGCGATCGACGCCATCGGGACCGACAACCAGCTTGCGATGCTCCTGGCTTTGGAGGCGGCAGACGTCGGCGTTGCGGCCAATGGCGAGGTACTACCGGAGACCGTCGATGCTCTCCATCAGTCATTGCAGGCCGAGCGTCTCGAGGAGGAGGTGCCTCTCGACAGTCTTCCGGCGGGTCGAGGTGTGGGTCTGGCGGCAAATGGGTCGGGCATCATTGCGCTCTCTTCGACCGGAGACACTGTCGAACTACGCAGCGGCGAAGACCCCGAGACTGTGGTGGCGACGCTGGGGACACCGCTCGAAACCGACGAGACTATGGACGCGGCCATCCCGTCCTTCGATCCATCCGGAAGTCACGTTGCCACCGTCGGCTCCGATGGTGTTGTTCACGTGTGGGATGTTGCGTCGCGATTGGAGGTTTGGTCGCAACCTGGACACGCGACCGGGCCGGGGGGTGCGATCTACAGCCCCGACGGGAGGACCCTCGCCACTATCGGAGATGTTTCGCTGGTGATGTGGGATGCAGCCACCGGCACCGAGATGTGGTCCATCCCCCGTACTGGCGGCGATCCCATGCCCGCGTTCTCGATCGACGGAACCCGTCTCGCCGTCGGGGGCTACGAGGGCAGAGACCTGGCAATATACGATGTTGCCACAGGAGAACAGCTGTTGTCGCGGACCGATTGGGTGCCGCTCGGCTGTGTTCTCTGGAGCCCCGACGAGTCGCATCTGTTCGTGGGCCTGGATGTTGGCGATATCGCGGTGGTGGATGCAAGCACACTCGAGACCGTTGACGTTTGGCTAGGCCATAGCCGAGCACCGGTGGCAATTGCTGTCGATTCGTCCGGCACCCGGGTAGCTACGGGGGCGGAAGATGGGACGACCCGCGTCTGGGATTGGACCTTCGGTGAGGAGCTCATGGTTCTGACCGGAGGCACCGGGTCTGTCTACGGTGTTGCGTTTCTTCCCGGTGGGGATCAACTCGTGGTGAGCGGCACGGACAGCGTCCTACGGAAGTACGACGTCTCGGCAGCTGGTCGGGGAGAAGTATTCGGAGCCTCGCTTCTTGATACCGAGGGGAGTATTGGGATCGACTTCAGCCCCGACGGTAGCAAGCTCATCGCGCTCGTAATTGGTGGAGGATTTCAACCAGCAGGTACCGTGATTTGGGATATCCCCGGACGAAGACAGCTTCTCGAGGTCTCCGGTCTGAATTGGTTTGCCTTCGATGGCGTCTCCTTCACGAACGACGGCTCCGGCTTCGTGGTTCAGGACTGGGACGAGAGCGTGCCTATCGGCGAGCCAACAGGTCCTGGATGGGGTCCCGTCCAGCTGCGTGATGTAGTCACCGGCGAAGCGACGCTTTCGTTTGCGGAAACCGCGGGTCAAGAAAGACAGTCCTTGGTATTTAGCCAAGACGGGGAGTTACTGGCCACCGGCAGCACCTTCTCCGAGGTGATGGGCGACAACGGGGTGGCCACGGCTTCCATCCACGATGCGGCGACCGGTGCCCTGTTGCATCGCTTGGTCCACGAGGACTGGGCGGTGACCGGGGTTGCTCTTTCACCACACGGTGACCTACTGGCAACGACCACGTGCGGCGCCGGGATTGTGGCGGTTTGGGACGTGGCTACTGAGACGATGCTGTGGAATGTGGACTACCCCGGATGCGCAACTGGGATAGCCCTCAGTTCCGATGGATCGTTTATCGCAGCATCGAATATCTTCAATCTGCCGGCGGTCTGGGACGCGCCCACTGGAGAGCCTCGCTTCGAGATAGCTGGCCACAGCGGAGGCGCGTATTCGATAGCGATTTCCCCCGACGGAAGTACCGTCGCTTCGGCCGGAATCGATGGGTCGATTCTCATTGTCGACAGCTTCACCGGCCAGGTTGTGACCCGCATCCAGGCGACCGATGCCAGTGTTGGGGACATTGACTTCTCTTCCGATGGCACCCACCTTGCCGCATCTACGACAGATGGTTCGTTCTACGTATATGTGCTCGATCCGGTCGAGCTGGTTGATCTCGCCCGGAGCCGCACGCTGCGATCGCTGACGGCTTCGGAGTGTGCTGCGTACAGCATTGAATCCTGCCCACTGGAGGAGTGAAGGGACGACGCCGTGACCGGTCATCCACTGGAATTCCGAGTACTCGGGCCATTGGAGATCCTTGCGGATGGCGAGCCGATCCGGGTTGACGCGCCGAAGCAGCGGGCGCTGCTGGCGGTGTTGTTGATCCACGCCAACGAGGTGGTGTCGATCGATCGACTGATCGACGACGTGTGGGGTGACGACGGAAGTGTCGGCACACTCAGGTATCACATATCCAAGTTGCGAGAAGGCCTCAACGTTGGCCGCGACACCGCAGAAGACGTCATAGCTACCCGGGCACCCGGCTATGTGATCGAGGTCGATCCGGACCAGGTCGATGCGCTCGAGTTTGAGAAGTTGGTCGACGAGGCGCGCCGCCTGCAATCCCTCGAACCGGAGCGAGTGCTTGCCCTGATCGATGAGGCGTTGTTGTTGTGGCACGGCGATGCTTACGCCGAGTTCGCGTTCGACGGCTTTGCCGACCTGGAACGGGAACGGCTCGGTGAGCTGAGACGCGGGGTAGTCGAGGACCGAATGGATCTCCTGCTCGGTATGGGTCGTCACGTGGATCTGCTCCCGGAGTTGGAGGCGTTGACTCGGGAGCATCCCACTCGAGAACGGCTCTGGGGTCAGCTCGGTCTGGCTCTGTACCGCGCCGGACGCCAGGCCGATGCGGTTGCGGCCTTCGGGCAACTACGGGAGCAACTAGGGGGCGTGGGTCTCGACCTGACCCCGCAGCTCCAAGAGCTGGAGGATCGCATCCTCACCCAGGATCCGTCCCTGTTGATCGAGGAGGCTGCTCCGGAGCGGCTCCGCGGCTATGTATTGCGAGGTCAGATCGGAGAAGGCGCCCAGGGTGTGGTGTGGCGGGCCGCCCAGCCGGGCGTGGGCCGCGAGGTGGCCATCAAGGCGATCCGGCCCGAGCTGGCCAATCAGCCGGCGTTTATCCGGCGGTTCGAAGCCGAGGCGCAGCTGGTGGCCGCGCTGGAGCATCCCCACATTGTGTCGTTGTTCGACTTCTGGCGGGACCCGGACGGGGCCTACCTGGTCATGCCGTATCTGCGGGGCGGTGACCTCTCCGGTGTCATACGTCAGGGACCCCTCGAACCGGCGATGGTCCTTGATCTTGTTGCCTCGATCGGTAGCGCCCTCGCTCATGCTCATCA